>JBEBXD010000001.1:0-112513 GCA_040391845.1 Tsukamurella paurometabola
CAGCTGGTCCAGGTAGCCAACTGAGAGATCCTCCGGGAAACCCGGGGTGGTTCACAGAGCGTGGTTGGCTGGCCTTCCTGGCCCGGTGGCCTGCGTGTATGAGGCAGGGCCGACCGGGTTCGGCCTGCACCGTGACCTGGCTGAGAACGGTGTTCGGTGCGAGGTGATCGCCGTCGAAGATCATCCGCCCGGCCGGATCGCGGATCAAGACCGACGCCAACGATGCGATCCTGCTCGCCCGGCTGCTGCGCCTTGATGAGATCACCCGATCGAGGTGCCCACGCCCGGGCGGGAGGCGGCGCGGGATTTGGTGCGGGCTCGGGAGGACTGCCGAGGGGAGCTGATGTCGGCGCGGCACCGCCTGTCGAAGAAGTTGCTGCTGCGTCACGGGATCGTCTACTCCCGCTTCAAGTGAGTACACACCTGTCATCCGGCGGCTCGGGTGGTGCCTTCGGAGTACTCCTCCGGCGGATCCCGCTCCCAGGGCCCGATCACCAAGACCGGCAACACGCACGTCCGGCGGCTGCTGGTCGAGGCGGCCTGGCACCACAAACCCAGCTACCGGCCGGGGAAGACGATGCGAGACCGCTGGGCCCTGGCCTCGATCGACGCCAAGAACCGCGGCGACGCCGGCAACCGCCGCCTGCACGCCCGCTGGGTCGGGTTCGATGCCCGCACGAAACGGCGGGTCGTCGCCAACACCGCGATCGCTCGCGAACTCGCCGGGTGGTGCTGGTCGCTGGCTGTCATGCCCGACACGCGCACCACACCCGGCCCGGCGACGGAAACCGAGCCGCCCCGTCCCACCATCGGAACGGGGCGGCTCGGCCATGCCCCTTGACAAACCCGCCTACATATCAGTCCTTCGGCAGTTCCCGGCGGACGATCTTGCCCGTCGGGTTGCGGGGCAGCGACTCGATGAAGACCACGTCCCGGGGCACCTTGAAGCGGGCGAGGTTACTCCGCACGAAGTCCTTGAGGTCCTTGATCAGGGCCTCGTCGTCGGACGCGGCGCCGCCCTCGATCACGACGAAGGCGCGCAGTCGCTGGCCGAACTCCGGATCGGGCACGCCGATCACCGCCGCCTCGACCACGTCGTCGCGAGTGACCAGCAGGTTCTCCACCTCGAGCGGGTACACGTTCTCGCCGCCGGAGACGATCATGTCGTCGTCGCGGCCGTCGATGTGCAGGAGGCCGTTCTCGTCCCAGTGGCCCATGTCGCCCGACGAGAGGTGGCCGTCGATGATCTGCTTCGTGCGGCCGTCGCTGTAGCCCTCGAACGGGGCGCCCGCGCGCACGAACACCCGCCCGCGCGTGCCCACGCCGTCGATCAGCCGGTCGTTCTCGTCGTACAGGCGCACGGTGGTGAGCACCGGGGGCTTGCCGACGGTGCCGGGCGCGGTGCGGAGGTTGCGCGGGGTGGCGACGGTCGCGACGGCGACCTCGGTGGAGCCGTACACGTTGTAGAGCACGTCGCCGAACACGTCCTGGAACTTCTCGGACAGCTCGGGCGAGACGGCGGACCCGGCCACGACCACGGACTTCAGGCAGCTGGTGTCGTACTTCGCGAGCGTCTCCGCGGGCAGGCTCAGCATGCGGGTGAGCATTGTGGGAACCGCGACCAGCATGTCGGCGCGGTTGTCGGCGATCAGCTTCAGGGTGTTCTCGGGGTCGAAGCGGCGCATGGTCACGGTGGTGCAGCCCACCGACATCCCGGCCGACCACATGGCGAAGCCGGTGGAGTGGAAGATCGGGGAGGCGATCACGATCGTGCCGCGGCGCCGGAACGGGATGCGGTCCACCATCATCGCGGTGGCGAGCGAGGGCACCTTGCTGCGGGTCGCGCCCTTGGGCAGGCCGGTGGTGCCGGAGGTGAGGATGATGAAGCCGCCCTGCCGCTCCGGCGGAGGGACGCGCTTGGCGTCGCGGCCGGCGGCCAGCTGCTCGATCGTGGTGAAGGCGGGGGGTACTCGGGGGGCGGAGCCCCCCGAGGGGATGGTCTGCGCGCCCTCGGGTACCTCGTCGGCATCGTCCACCCAGGTCAGGTACCGCGGCATCTCGGCCGGCAGCGCGTCCAGCAGCCCGGTGAACTCGCTGTCGTGGAACACCGCCTGCACCTTCTCGCGCTCGCAGACTTCCGCGAACTGGGGCTTGGCGAAGCCGGTGTTCATCATGGCCAGGCGCATGCCGGCGCGGGCGGCGGCGCTGATGATCAGCAGCAGCCCGCGGTGATCGCGGGCGAGCACGGCGATCACGTCGCCGGACTTGAGGCCGGACGCGCGCAGGCCGCGCGCGAGGGCGTTGGACTGGGCCTCGTACTGGGCGTAGGTCAGGGTGCCGCGCTCGTCCACGATGGCGATGCGGTCGGGGCTCTCTGCGGCGCCCTTCATCACCAGGGCGGCCTGCGGGCCGTACCGGCGGTTGTAGCCGAGGGCGCGCAGCGCCACGTCGGGGCGTGCCGGGTCGACCACCCGGCGCTGGAGCATACGCAGCAGGGCGTGGCCCTGCGGAAGAAGATCGGAGACCAGGCTCGTTCCCATGCCGACGATGATAGAGGCATCGCCCCACATCTGTTGAATGCCCCTCAATAGGTGCCCGGTCCGGACTGTACGCGCCGCGTCCGGCGGTCAGGGGCGCATGAAGCGCTCGTCCCGGCCCAGGCGGCGCAGGCGCAGCCACTCCCGGAATCCCGCCACGTCCCGCCGCTGCACCAGGAAGAACCAGCCGAACCGCGCCCACTCCTGCGGGATCAGCCGCCGCAGCCCGGGCTGGGACTGCAGGTAGCCGCGGTTGCGGTAGGTGAAGAACCGCTTGGTCTCGTTGTCCGGGTACTGGGTGTGCATCCGGCCGCCCAGGATGGGCCGGAACTCGTCGGCGCCGTTGGGGTGCAGGTAGGCGGTGGTCAGGCAGGTGCCGAACGGGAGGCCCGAGCGCACCAGCCGCCGGTGCACCTCCACCTCGTCGCCGCGGATGAACAGCCGCAGGTCCGGTACGCCGACCGCTGCGACGGTGTCCTTGTGGAACAGTGCCCCGTTGAACAGGGAGGCGATGCCCCTCAGTACGTCGTCCGACGGTGCGGCGGGGTCGATCAGTTCGCTCCGCTCGCGACGCCAGACCAGGCCGCGGCGCAGCGGAAAGGCCAGCGTCTGCGGCTCGTCGATGTTCACCACCACGGGCGAGACCTCGGCGAGGCCGTGCCGCCGCGCGCAGTCGAACAGCGTCGCGAGGACCTCCGGGCCCTCGGGGCGGCCGTCGTCGTCGGCGAGCCAGATCCAGTCGGCGCCCATGGCGAGGGCGTGCAGCATGCCCAGGGCGAAGCCGCCCGCGCCGCCCAGGTTGTACTCGGACGGGAGGTACACCCCGTTCGGCAGCGCGGTCACCAGGTCCCGGACCGCGGCCTGGTTCGCGTTGTCCACCACCACGATCGCGTCCACCGGCCGGCTCTGGGAGGCCAGCACCCGCAGCGACTGCGCCAGCAGCTCCGCGCGGTCGTGCGTGACGACGACGGCGATGACGCGCGCACCGTCGAACCTCCGGTCAGTCATCCTCGGCCGCGATTTTCTCGAGGACCGTGCGGACCTGGCGCCCGGCCTCGACGCCCTCGTAGGCGGTCACGACCTCCTCGATCCCGCCCTCCTGGCGGATCCGGCCGTGATCGATCCACATGGCGCGGTCGCACAGCTGGGCCAGGAACTCGTTGGAGTGCGAGGCGAACACGAGGATGCCGGACCGTTCGACCAGCGACTGCAGGCGCTTGCGGGCCTTGCGCATGAACTCTGCGTCGACGGCGCCGATGCCCTCGTCGAGCAGCAGGATCTCGGGGTCGATCGAGGTGACCACGCCGAGCGCGATCCGCACCCGCATGCCGGTGGAGTAGGTGCGCAGCGGCATGGAGAGGTAGTCGCCGAGTTCGGTGAACTCGGCGATCTCATCGGCCTTGCGCTGCATGGACTTGCGGGTCTGCCCGAGGAACAGGCCGCGGATGATGATGTTCTCCATCCCGGAGATCTCGGGGTCCATGCCCACGCCGAGGTCGAAGACGGGCGCCACCCGGCCCTTGACGACGGCGCTGCCGCGGGTGGGTTCGTAGATGCCGGAGAGCAGGCGCAGCAGGGTCGACTTGCCGGCGCCGTTGTGGCCGACCAGGCCCACCCTGTCGCCCTCGTCGAGGCTCATCGTGATGTCCCGCAGGGCCTCGATCACGACCACGTTGTCGTCGGCCATCACCTTGCCGCCGGCCGAGCCCATGACGGCGCGCTTGAGCGAGCGCGATTTGGCGTCGAACACCGGGAAGTCGACGCAGGCGTCCTGCGTCCGGATAGAAACGCTCATCTCACACCCAATACGCGACTCGGGAACGGAACTGCTTCATCAGCACCAGCATCAGCGCGATGCCGACCACGGTGCATCCGATCACCACGTACCAGTGCTGGGGATCGAAGGGCTTGCCGGTGAGCGGCCCGCGGACCATCTCGAGGTAGTGGTACAGCGGGTTCAGCTTGACCAGCTTGGCCCGCTCGCTGTTGCCGCCGGGCACGGTGTCCAGCGTCCAGACGACGGGCGTCACGTAGAACAGCAGCTGGGTCAGGGCGGTGAGCAGCGGGGCGATGTCCCGGAACCGGGTGGCCAGGATGCCGAACGACATCGAGACCCACACGCCGGTGATCGCCAGCATTCCGAGCGCCGGGATGATGCTCAGCTGACTCCAGGACCAGTGCTGCGGCGGGAAGATCACCAGCACGATCACCACGATGAGCGCGTTGTGCGCCAGGAACAGCAGGTGCCGCCACACCAGGCGGTAGACGTGCACCGAGAGCGGCGCGGGCAGCTGTTTGATCAGCCCCTCGTTGGCGATGAACACCTCGGCGCCGTCGATGATGGAGCTCTGGATGAACGCCCACAGCACGAACCCGACGGTCAGCTGCGGCAGCAGCGTCTTCACGTCGGCGGCGAGCAGCACCGACCACAGCAGCGCGAGCGCGCCGGCCGTGACGCCCGTGGCGATCGTGATCCAGAGCGGCCCGATCACCGAGCGGCGGTAGCGCTGCTTGATGTCCTGCCAGCCCAGTTCCAGCCACAGCTCGCGATGCAGCGTGGCGCCGTCCACCAGGTCGCGGATTGCGCGCCGCAGGGTGCGCGAATCCGAGACGAGGGGCGCCGGTTGGGCGGCGTGGGAGCTATCGACGGGCACGATGAGCAAGGGTACCCGTCGAGGCGTCCCGCCCCGCGCAGGTCGGCGGGGTCACAGGTACTGGCCGTGCCCGGTCTGCGATTCGGGGCCGGGGGTCATTCCCTGCGGGAGGGCGCCCTGCCGCATCTGCTCGAGCTGGGCGCGCGCGGCCATCTGCTGCGCGAACAGGGCGGTCTGGATGCCGTGGAACAGGCCCTCCAGCCAGCCGACGAGCTGCGCCTGCGCGATCCGCAGCTCCGCGTCCGACGGGGTCGACTCGTCCGTGAACGGCAGCGCGAGCCGCTCCAGCTCGGCCTGCAGGTCGGGGGAGAGCCCGTCCTCGAGCTCCTTGATGGACGTCCGGTGGATGTCCTTGAGCCGGGCCCGGCTGGCCTCGTCGAGCGGCGCGGCGCGCACCTCCTCGAGCAGCTGCTTGATCATGGTGCCGATCCGCATCACCTTGGCCGGCTGCTCCACCATGCCGTGCAGGTCGTCCGCGGCGTTCGTGCTCTCCTCGCCGGCGCCGGTGCCGTCCCCCGCGGGGATGATCTCCACCTCGTTGCCATCGCTCATATCATCATTCTGGCAGGTCGCCACAGCTGAGCCGCACCGCCGTGCTCCCGCGGTGTAACCTGCGAGCCAGTGAACACGTTCTCGAACGGCCAGGGTGCACCCGGCGGGGCCTCGACGGCGGTTGCGGTATCCGCATTCGACGTCGCCCGTGTCCGGGGGCTCTACCCTGCGCTGGGCGATGGCTGGATCCACTTCGACCCGCAGGCCGGGGCGCAGATCCCCGGCGCGGTCTCCTCCGCGGTGGCGAGCGCGTTCCGCGGTTTCGTGAGTAACCCGCGAGGGGTGTACGCCTCGGCCGCACACACCCGCTCCATCGTGCAGGCCGCGCGCGTGGCGGTCGCCGATCTGGTGGGCGGCACGCCGGACGGGGTGGTGCTCGGGCCGAGCCGCGAGCAGTTGCTGGGGTCGCTCGCGGAGTCGCTCAGCGCGCGCCTGGGGCTGGGCTCGGAGGTGGTGCTCTGCCGCCTGGACGACGATGCCAACCAGGCCCCGTGGCTGCGGGTCGCGGACCGCGGCGGCGGGCGGGTCCGGTGGGCGGAGGCCGACATCGAGACCGGCGAGGTCCCGGCGTGGCAGTACGAGGAGCTGGCCGGGCCGGCCACCTCGGTGATCGCGGTCCCCTACGCCTCCTCGACGATCGGCACCGTCATCGACGTGGCGGCTGCCGCCCACGCGGCGCACCGGGTGGGTGCCCTGCTCGTGGTGGACGCGACCAGCGCCGCGCCGTACGAGCTGCTGGACATCGAGCGCCTCGGCGCCGACGTGGTGATCGTGAGCGCCAACCGGTGGGGCGGCCCGCAGGTGGCGGCGATGGCCTTCCGTGATCCGTCGCTGCTTCACCGGCTGCGCGGCGTCAACCCCGATCCCACGGTGACGGGGCCCGAGCGCTTCGAGCTCGGCGAGCACCAGTACGCGATGCTGGCCGGGTTCATCGCCTCCATCGACCACCTCGCGGGACTCGACGAGACCTCGGTGGGTACGCGGCGGGATCGGTTGGAGCACTCCATGTTCGGGCTGCGCCAGTACCAGCAGCGGCTGCTCGCCTACCTGGTGAACTCGCTGGCGTCGGCGCCGCAGGTGGCGATCATCGGCCGCGCGGAGCGGCGGGTGCCCACCGTCTCGTTCACGATGCCGGGTGTGCCGGCCGCGAAGGCCGCGAAGCGCCTCGCGGACAACGGGGTCTGCGCCCTGTCGAACGTGCCCAGCCGGTACTTCGCCGGGCTGGGGGTGCCCGAGTACGGGGGCGCGGTCACCGTGGGCCTGGCCCCGTACTCGACCCCGTACGACGTGGATCAGCTGATCCGCGCTCTCGCCTCGCTGGGGTAGCGGTGGGCCCGGCGGCGTTGGCCGCGGCCTTCGGCGCGGGGATCCTCGCCGGACTCGGGGCGGTGCTGCCGCTCGGCGGCATCGGCGTGATGCTGCTGCACGAGGGCGCCTCCCGCGGCTGGCGCCGGGGCGCTCCCGCCGCGGCGGGGGTCGGCATCGCCGACCTGATCTACGCCGTGCTGGCTCTGGCCGCCGGATCGGTCCTCGCGCCGCTCGTCGCGAGGTGGGGGCGCTGGCCGGCCGCCGTCGGCGGGATCATCCTGATCGTGGTCGCGATCCTCATGGTGCGCAAGGCGTTCCGTTCCGCCGGGGACGAGTACGGCGGTGCCGCCGCCGGTGGTGGGGCCGGGTGGGCGCGGTTTCTCATGTTCTTCTCGCTCACCGCGGTCAACCCCTTTCCGCTGGTGTACTTCGGTGCGATCGCGGTGGGGCTGGGGGAGGGGCTGCATCGCCCGGCCGTGGCGGCGGTGTTCGCGGTCGGCGTCGGGATCGCCTCGGTCGGTTGGAATCTCGTGCTCGTCGCGATCGGCGCGGCGCTGCGGGCGCGGTCGACTGCGCGTGTGCGGCGCATCGTCACCGCCGCGGGCGGGGCGATCGTGGGCGTGTGCGGCGTAGTGGTGCTGGTGGCGGCGTTCGCCTGATCGGTCAGTCCGCCTGCTCCGCTCCGATCGCGGTGCGGTACTCCTCGGACTCGAAGAACGGGGTGAGGCGGCGGCGCAGCAGTTCCTCGATCACCCCGCGGTCGTCGAGCACGGCGATCACGGGCGGGCCGAAGCGCAGCGCCTCCTCGATCATGTCCTCGCGGCCCACGCCGAGTTCGGCGAGCAGGTCGTACAGCGAGGTGTCGCCGTACTTGTCGAAGACGTGGTCGATGCCCTCGTCGAGCAGGGCGCGCAGGTAGTCGGTGTCGCGGAAGGTGCGCCAGAACTCGAAGATCAGCACCACCACGTCCTCGACGTCGGCGTCGGTGAGGAAGCCGCGGTACTCCGCGACGGACCTGCGGCGGTTGTGCCGCCAGAAGTCGCGCACCGCGTCCGCGAGGGTCTCGTCCCCGTCGGCGGCGGCGCGGCGCAGCGCGAACCGCACGCCGCGGCGCGCGGCGGCGTCGGCCTGCTGCCCGAGGGCGGGGAGGGTGGGCCGCAGGGCGCGGGCGGCGGCGCCGGCGACGGTGCGCGTCACCGCGTTCCGTGCCAGGGCCCGGGTCGCGTCGTCGGCGGCGGATGCCGCGGCGGCGTGCAGCACCGAGGTGACCGCGTCCTCCGTGACGGGGCTGCGGGAGAGCGCCTGCAGGACGCGGCCGGTGAGGTCCATCTCGGTGACGGTGGTGAGCAGCTTCTCGAACTCGTGGCCGGCGATCACCTCGTCGAGCCGGGTGGTGTCGTTGACCGTATGCCGGTACAGGCGGCCGGCGATCTCGCCGACGAGTTCGGGGATCGCGCCCTCCACGGGGACCTGCACGGTGTACTTGGCGGCGACGGCCTTGATCATCGCGGGCGTCACCGCCTCGCCGAGGGTCAGGGTGGATGCGGTGTCCAGCGCGTGATCCACCTCGTCGATCACGAGCGAGTGGTAGGCGTTGTCGCGGAGTTGCCTGCGCGCGAACGTGATCTGCGCGTCGAGGAGGCGGCCTGCGAGGTCGTCGGTCATGGGATCAGCAGCACCTTTCCGACGGACTCGGCGGAGTTCACCAGGTCCTGCGCGGCGGCCGCCTCGCCGAGGGGGAGGCGTGCGGACACGACGGGGCGCAGCGCACCGTCGGCGAACAGGGGCCAGATGTCCGCGCGGGTCCCGGCCACGACCGCGGCCTTGCCGTGCGGCCCGGAGGCGGGCCGGTTCCGGAGGTTGGTCGCGCTGACCCGGCCCCGCTTGGCCAGCAGGGCGGCGATGTCCAGGGTGCCCTCGGTGCCGCCCTGCATGCCGATGATCACGAGCCTGCCCTGCGGTGCGAGGGCGCGGATGTTGCGCGGCAGGTACTTCGCGCCCATGATGTCGAGGATCACGTCGGCGCGGTCGCGGAGGATCTCCGCGAAATCCTCGCTGTGGTAATCGATCACGATGTCGGCGCCGAGTTCGCGGCAGCGCTCGGCCTTGAACTCGGATCCGACCGTGACGGCCACCGTGGCCCCGAGTGCCTTGCCGACCTGAACGGCGTGGGTGCCGATGCCGCTGCCGCCGCCGTGGATCAGGAGGGTCTCGCCGGCGGTGAGCCCGGCCTCGCCGATCACGTTGGAGTACACGGTGCAGGCGACCTCGGGGAGCGCGGCGGCGTCGATCACGGTGACGCCGTCGGGGATCGGCAGGCACTGCGCGGCCGGTGCGATCGCGAACTCGGCGTAGCCGCCGCCCGAGAGGAGCGCGCACACCTCGTCGCCCACGGCGGGGCTCTCGACGCCCGGGCCCACGGCGTCGACGGTGCCGGACACCTCGAGGCCGAGGACGGGACTGGCGCCGGGCGGTGGTGGGTAGAGGCCGCGGCGCTGCATGAGGTCCGCCCGGTTGACCGCGGTGGCGGCGACGGCGATCCGTACCTCGCCCGGTCCCGGATCGGGTGTCGGGAGGTCGATGAGCTGCAGGTCCTGTGTGCTTTCGTCGACTCCGATCGCCTTCATGGGTTCATGGGTAGCACACCCGGTGCGCGCGGTGCGCGGGCCGGAGCCGGCGGATTCTCGTGCGGAGGGGACCCCGTGTGCTATAAGTGAATGAACATTCTGTTACTTGACTGCTTGCTGAGGGCCCGCCATGACCGATGCCGTGATCGTCGATATCGTCCGCACCCCGTCGGGGAAGGGGAAGCCCGGCGGCGCGCTGCACCCCGTGCACCCGGTCGACCTGTTCGCGGGGGTGATCTCCGCGCTGATCGACCGGAACGGCCTCGATCCCGCGGTGGTCGAGGACGTGATCGGCGGGTGCGTGCACCAGGTGGGGGATCAGGCGCTGAACATCGCGCGGGTGGCGGGGCTCGCCGCGGGGCTGCCGATCGAGGTGCCGGGAACCACGATCGATCGGCAGTGCGGATCCTCGCAGCAGGCAGCGCATTTCGCGGCGCAGGGGGTGATCGCGGGCGCGTACGACGTGGTGATCGCCGGCGGTGTGGAGTCGATGAGCCGGGTGCCGATGGGCTCGACCTCCGCGAACGGGGCGCCGATGGCGCCGCTCGCCGCGCGGTTCCCGAGCCTGCCGCACCAGGGGATCGGCGCGGAGCTGCTCGCGGCGCGGGGGAAGTTCGACCGCGAGGCGCTGGACGCGTTCGCGGCGCAGTCGCACCGTCGGGCGGCGGCGACGCAGGCCGAGGGAGGGGTCGATGCGGAGATCGTCCCGGTCGCGCTGCCCGACGGTGGCGTTCATTCCGTGGACGAGACGGTGCGGGCCGCGACGACGACGGAGGGGCTGGGCGGCCTGCGGCCGGCGTTCGCCGACGCCGGCTTCGCCGAGCGGTACCCGGAGATCGACTGGTCGATCACGGCGGGCAACTCGTCGCCGTTCACGGACGGCGCCTCGGCCGCGCTGATCATGAGCGCGGAGAAGGCGCAGGCGCTGGGGTTGACGCCGCGGGCGCGGTTCCACGCCTTCTCCGTGGTCGGCTCCGACCCGGAGGTGATGCTCAGCGGCCCGATCCCCGCCACGCACAAGGTGCTCGCCCGCGCCGGCCTGCGCGCCGGGGACATCGACGCGTTCGAGGTCAACGAGGCGTTCGCCTCCGTACCCATGGCGTGGAACGCCGAGTTCGACGTGGATCCCGCGCGCCTGAACCCGCGCGGCGGCGCCATCGCCCTCGGCCACCCGCTCGGGGCGTCCGGCACCCGCCTGCTGACGACCCTCGTCAATCACCTCGAGGCCACCGGCGGCCGCTACGGGCTGCAGACGATGTGTGAGGGCAACGGCATGGCGAACGGGACGATCATCGAGCGTCTCTGAGCGAGCGGGGCCGATCGGGTCCGGTATTGTTCGGCGCTAGGGAAGCGTGGCAGAGCGGCCGAATGCACTCGCCTTGAAAGCGAGCGTGGGTGAAACCACCGGGGGTTCAAATCCCTCCGCTTCCGCAGGTAGAACAGGGTCCCGGTGTCGGACACGGCATCGGGACCTCGAAACTTGCCACACCTTGCCACTATCGCCGAAGGAATTCTCGGCGCTAGTGTCGGCGTGTCGTCCCGGCTGGCCGGTGATCACAGAAATCACCTGATCGTGCACCAGTCCCATGTCCGCGGTCTCTTCCATCGTGTACAGCTTCTGCGGCGTGTCAGCCGCGAGGTTCTCATTCATGCCGCAGATAATCGCTTGGACCGCTGACATCACCAACTGAGACGTCGCGGCACGCCGAAACGCAGAGTGTCGCGGTGCTCCCGGGTCACTGCTGCGTGTGCAGAGTGGCGCGGAATTCGGTGGTCGAAGATTGTCCGCTAATCCTCAGCGAAAGGCGGCGCTGGATCGAGGAGATGCAGTGAAGGTCAGGGCTACAGCGGCAAGCAGCGAGCTGACCAGTGGCAGCGCGCTGATCGAGTGGTTGAGGATTGCCGCCCCAATTGCCGCGCCGCTGGCGATACCCACCTGATAGCAGGTCACGTACACCGACGAGGCGCGGTCCGCGTCTGCCGCCGACGCGCGGATAACCCCGGACTGCAGGACCGGCCCGATCGCCGCGTACGCGGCACCCCACGCGACGACCGCGCAGGCGAGGACTACGTATCGCATGGTGGCCGGGCCGCCGGCCTGGCCGACGGCGAGGAGCACGGCACCGGTGAGGAAGATGGCGAAGGCTGTGATCGCGGTGCTGCGCGGTGACCGGTCCGTGTATCGACCGACCAGGACGGTGCCGATCGCGCCCGCGACGCCGAACAGCGCCAGGAAGGGCACGGTGCCGCCACTGGAACGCGTCACGTCGTCCACGATCAGCGCGAAGTAGGTGAAGCTCACGAAGTGTGCACTGACGAGGACGAGAGTCAGGATGCAAAGGAGCGCGATCACGTTCCATTGGGCGATCAGCGGTGTCGGAGCGCCCGGGGCGGAGACATGGACCGACGCCGCCGACGCCGCCGGACGGGAGTGAACCGCCCATGCGACGCCGATGGTGATCGCGACGGTCGCGATTGCCAGTATCAGCGCCGTGTTCCGCCAGCCGACCAGGCCGCCGAGCAGAGCTGTGCCGGGGCTTCCCAGGATCGCGGCCAGGGCCGGGCCGCCGAATACGGTCGCTGTCGCTACTCCGACCTTCTTCGGTGGCACGAGTGCCGCGGCCGCAGGCGCGACCAGCGACCATAGGACGCCGTGCGTCATGGCCGCGACCACGCGGCTGGCGACCATCATCGGATAGTTCACCGCGACGGACGTCAGCAACTCGGCGATCACAAGGACCACCAGTGACAACACCAGGGCCGTGCCCCGCGAGAGCCGGGCGGCGAATGCCACCGATGGAATCGTCACGATCGCAGCCACCACGGCGTAGCCGCTGACGAGGAGCCCGACCCGACTCTCCGGCTGCCCGAGATCGTGGGCGATCTCGGAGATCAGCCCGACCGGGAAGACCTCGAAGGTGACGTAGATGAAGGTTGCACACGCGAGGAGCGAGAGGCGGATCAGTGTTGCTGCGTCCAAGGTTTCCTGGGTCTCGGTGGACGACACGGTTCACGCCCGGGGCGTAGGGCCGGTGGTCTCCGGTCCGAGCGATAGGAGGACTTTTGGGCGCGCCCGCGCCCCGGAGGCCAGGTGCGCGAAGGCCTGATCGACCTCGGCAAGCGGATACACGGTGTCCACCAGGGAGTCCAGGTCGACCGCGCCCGATTCGACGAGCTCGATGAGCGGGTCCCAGTAACCGACACCCGACAGCACGCCGTGCAGCGTCGCGTCCTGGATCACGAGGGTCGCCGCCGGGTATCCGTTCACGTCGTGATGCGGTGTCCCCAGCTGCGCCACCCGCCCGCCGGAGGCGACGAGGTCGACCGCCGTTCGCGCCGCCGCTTCGCTTCCCGAGGCCTCGATGACCGCGTCGAAGGCGCCGGTGTCTGCCTCGCGAGAACCGTCGACAGCGACAATCCCGAGGTCTGCGGCGAGAGCTCGCGCAACGGAGCTCGGATCGAAGAGCAACAGGTCAGCACCGCGGGACAGGACGATCTGCGCCGCCGCTAGACCGAGGGTTCCGGCGCCGAGGACGGCCACCCGGTCCTCGGAACCGATGCCGAGCCGCTCCACCGCGTGCATCCCCGCGGCCGTGGGCTCCAGAAGCGTTGCGGCAGCGTCCGACATGGCGTCCGGAATCCGGCGGAGGCTGTCGACGGGGACGGTGATCCACTCAGCGCCGGCGCCCTGCAGCGGTCCGAGGACGCCGATCTCGCTGCGATCGGGGCAGTATTTGATCCGGCCCCGCGCGCACTCGGTACAGCGCCCGCACGGCCGGAAGTTGTGGCCCGCGACCCGAATCCCTACAAGGTCCCGCGGCGCGCCCTCGCCGACGTCGACGACCCGTCCCACCCATTCGTGACCGGGTACGAAGGGGTAGGACTTGAGTCCGTCGCGGAGGTAGTTGCTGCTGCCGTCGAAGAACCCGAGATCCGTGCCGCACAGCCCGAGGAGTGTCACGCGCACGAGCGCCTCGCCCGGGCCGGCCGTGGGTGGAGGGATCTCGGCGAGGGCCACGGTGTTCGGGGCGGTCAGAGTGATCGCGCGCATGATGCTCCTTCGATTGGGTGCGAGAGCCGGATGCGGACGGCAGAGATGTCGGCCGCGAGTCGTTCGGGCGCTGTGCGGTAGTCGTTCTCGACAAGCACCGAGCGCACTGCTGGCGCGAGCGGCAGGGCTGCGACAGGCCGCGCCTCCGGCCGGGTGACGGCGTCCTTGACGTGCACGCACCGGTGAAGCCGCGGTCCGACAGCGGCGGGGAACGACCACGGGGAATGCCCGGCGTCGAGGAGGTTCCCGACGTCGAGGACCAGGCCGAGCGAGCTCCGCCAGACGGCCTCGGCGAGCGCACGGCTCGCGGGGCCGTCGAGCGCGGACTCGTAGGCGACGGCGACACCGTGAGGTGCCGCGTCGTCGACCAGCCCGCGCAGCACAGACGCCGTGCCGGTGATCCGTGCGGGGGACGACGGCGTGCTCCGGCGGAAGCCCGGGACGTGGAGCACCGGAACGCCGATCGCGACGGCGCTCCGGAGCCCCGCCCGCAGCAACTCCTCGGCGACCGGGTTCGGAGTGCCGTCCTCGGCGACGAGGCCGACGTCGTTCGCGTGGTTGACCGCGATCGCGGTCACGGGGATCGAGGGGGACAGCCGGCGCGCCTCGGCGAGTCGGTCCGGCAGGTCGAGGCGGGGCCCGCGGTGTGCGCCACCGAAGTCGAGCTGCAGACCGTCCGCGCCCGCGGACAGGGCGGCGGCAGCGGCGGCGGCGAGGTCGTCGCTGAGCCGCCACTGCGGTGCGTCGACGGTGATCGGCGCCGACCCGGCGGCCGTCACGATGCTGCCCCGTCGAAGCGCACAGCCGCCTTCAGGACGCGGCGGCCCCCGTGGTCGCGGGTGCCCCGCGAGAGAACGTCGTTGATGAGGCCGGCGGCCCCGTCGAGGTCGACCACGTGGGTGAGGACCGGGGCGAAATCCGCTGGAGCGGTGGCGAGGAGGTCGATCGCTGCGCGCAGGTGCCGGCCGGCGACGCCGCGATGCCCGACGATGTGGATCGGCGCTCCGCCGGGGCGCGGCAGGGTGACGTGGACGGGGGTGTGCGGTTCGCCACCGCAGTTCCCGGCGCGCACCTCCGCGACGTCGACGGAGCCGCAGCGCAGCGGAAGCGGACGGGCGTCGATACCGCCGTGCACGTCGACGAGCAACTCGGTGTCGATGTGGCGGTCCAGGTGGACGAGGGCGGCGGCGGTACCCGACCTGGGCGTGACGAGCACGGCCGCGATCGGGCCGGGTAGATCGTGCAACTGCCCGGCGAGATCGGGATCCGCGGCGCCCGATCGTGAGACCCGGAGCACACGCAGGCCTGGTAGTGCGCGCGCCCAGAGCACACTCGCCAGCCGCCCGACGATGCCGTCCCCCCACACCACCAGCGACTTGGGCACGGTGACCGACGAGGCGACCTCGAGCCCGTACATCGCCGAGGCTAGCGGTTCCGCCAGGGCGCCGACGAGAGTCGGATCGGGAAGTGTCTCCGTGACGGGCAGGACCAGCCCGGCGGCCACGGCCGACGCGGGGACGACGGTGCGCTCCGACCACAGCCCCGGGACGTTGTGCCCGAGAAGGAATCCGGGGTCGGACGGGTGCGTCGGGTTGACGGTCACGAGATCGCCGACCGCGAACGCGCCCTTCCCGGCAACGATGCGCGCCAGGCCCTCGTGACCGAGGATCGCGGCGGGGTCGGGCCGGTCGCCGCGCAGGATCTGCCAGTCGGTCCCGCAGATCCCGGCGACGACGGGTGCGACGAGCAGGTCGCCGCGGGTCAGGTCGGGGGTCGGTACCGAGGCGACGTCGACGAGGGTTCGGCCCGCGCTGTCGGGGGCGCGGCGGACGAGGGCGCGGTGGCGGGCGGTCATGCCGGAGCCACCGTCAGGAAGTCGTCGCGCATCAACTCGGCGCCGCGCAGGCAGTCGACGTCGCCGGCCGTGCAGAAGACGAGCCGGCGGTCGAGCCACCGCCGGCTGAATCCCCGGTCGGCGTAACCGGTGGCGTTGCCGAGCTGCGCGAGCAGTGCCGTGCGGTACGGCGCCCCGATCCCGTCGACCACGCCTCCGCCGATCCCGATGACATCGAGGTGCGGATCGAGGCACCACGCGGCGCGCAGCAGGCCCGCGATCGGGGCGACCGCGGCGCGGAGGATCCGTTGTGCGCGTGGGTCGTCCGCGCCGAGGGCTGCGGTCAGCCAGCGCGCCGCACCCGGTTCGGCACAGATGCGGCCCGCGAGCCGCTCGATACCCGGACCGGACGAGTAGGCCGCGAGGTGGCCCGCGACTCCGCACTCGCAGACGAGTGGGTCACCGTCGTCGATCGGGGAGGCGGCCGGCAGGTGGCCGACCTCGCCCTGCAGCCCGTTCTCGTCGACGGGGATGGTCCGGTCGCGCAGGTCGGCAGTGCGGAGCGCGATGCCGCTGCTGACGGTGAGGTACGCGGCGCGACGGGCGTCGGATCCGGCGCGCCGGTGGACGAAATCCGCCAGGCCCGCGGTCAGGTCGTTCACGAGCGTCCACGTGACATCGGGTCGGGCCCGCCGCAGCGCTCCGGCGAGGTCGTAGGGCTCGTCCGTCGGGCCCCACAGCGGCCCCGACCCGTAGAGGACCCCGGTGGTGTGGTCGAGGGCGGCGCCGCACGAGATTGCCGCAGTGGCCGCCGGGGGAGCCGCACGGGCGAGGGAATCCACCAGGCGGGCGCGGAGTTCGTCGACGGGGGTGGCGGGGAAGTTCAGCAGGCTCGGCGCGGGCCGCCGCTCGACGGTGCTGTCCGCTCGCCGGCGGATCCGCAGCCACGTGCCTCCGAGGTCGGCGGCGAAGCGAGTCCCCCCGGCCGGCTCGGAGGTGGGCGGCGGGGCCGTGGGCGCGACTGTCACGCGCGGGCCGGCGTGCCGAGGAGGGCGGTCACCAGCGCGGGCGCGGTGAAGTCTGCGTAGCGCTCGAGGTCGGCGTCGAAGTCGGCGAGGGCGCCGATGACGACGGTGCGCGCGCCGCTCGCCCGTCCCGCGCGTACTCCGGCGGGGGAGTCCTCGAAGACGACCGCCGAGGTGATGTCGACGCCGAGCGCGTTCGCCGCGAGGAGGTAGCCTTCGGGGTCCGGCTTGCCGCGCACCACGTCGTCCGCGCTCACGAGCACTCCGGGGAGCGGCAGGCCCGCGGCACGCATCCGGTTCCGTGCGAGAGTCCTGCTCGCCGAGGTCACGACGGCCCAGGATTCCGGGGGAAGCCCGCCGAGAACAGCACGGGCCCCGGGGACCTCGCGGACGCCCTCGGTCGTCGCCTCCTCGTGCGCGACGAGCCGGGCGGTCTCCCGGTCGGCGACATCGGGGTCGCGGAGGAAGTGGTGGACCGTCGCCGCCGTCGGGCGCCCGTGTGCGAAGGCGAGGACGGTGGTGAGGTCGAGGCCGTGCATTGCGGCGAAGCCGCCCCAGGTGTCTTCGACGAGGGCGGTCGAGTCGACGAGAGTCCCGTCCATGTCGAAAAGGAGCGCCGGAGGAGTGGAGTTCGTCATTGGGTCCCCTCAGCCCTGCGTGGTCAGCGGTCGGGACTGCGACAGCGGAATCCCGTCGGAGACGGATGTCCAGGTGCGGTCCTCGTGCACGACGAGCGCTTCCGAAGCGTGTCCCCGCCCGCGGGTCGCGGCGAGATGCGCCGCGAGCGGGCCGAAGTCGGCGGGGGTCATGTACCCGCTGTAGTCGAAGTCGGCGGGACGTCGCGCGCGGATGCCCGGGGAGTCGACCATGCCGACCGGAAGCGTCTGGACGAAGGTGACGTCGGCCGGATCGATCTCCTGGGAGACGGAATCGATGAGGGCGCTGGCCGCGGCCTTGGTGGCGGTGTAGCCCGCTCGGCCCGGGCCCGCGTTGTAGACGACCTCGGACGAGACGTGTAGGAACAGCCCCGGCGCCGCGCGCCGGAGCGCGGGGAGCGTCGCGCGGAGAGTGTGGAACAGGCCGTGGACGTTGATGTCGAACTGGTCGAGCCAGTCGGACTGCGCCACGTCGACGAAGTTCTCGCGCCGAAGCGTGAAGTAGATGGACGAGTAGCACACGATGTCGACGCGCGCGGGCACCTCGGCATCGAGGACCGTCCGCGCCTCGGTGGGGTCCCGGAAGTCGAGGCGGTGCCACTGGAGTGCCTCGCCGCCGGGGCCCGTGGGCCGCGACCTGCTGAAGACGTGGGTCTCGAATCCCGATGCCGCCCAGGCATCGGCGATCCCGCGGCCGATACCGGTCGAGCCGCCGACGACGACGGCGGTGGGCGTGTTGCTCATGCGTTCTCCTTCGTGGTGCGGGCGACGGCGCCGGCGGCGCCTGCTCGTTGCCGTAGCGCGAACAGCGCGCGCCGGATCTCCTCCGGGGTCACGTCGTTGACGAACCGGTGCTGCCCGATTCCCACGGGGAGGGGCAGCCGCTGCTGGCCGTCGCGGTGCCGCACGGTGTCGGTGAGCGCGTCGACGAGGAGGTCGGGGGTGTCGAGGGAGGGGTCCCACAGCGGCAGGTCGAGGTCCTCCATCACGCGGTAGATCCGCTCGGCCTCGGCCTCGGTCACGTCGCCGCGCAATCGCCCGATCGCGGTGGTCAGCGCCATGTCGACGTTCACGGCCTCCCCGTGGAGCAGTGCGGGGAGAGCGTGCATCTCGACCGTCGGGCTGAAGGTGTGCCCGTAGTCGACGCAGCGCTCCAGCGTGGACTCCCACAGGTTCGGCTGGAGTTCCTCGAGCATGAGGTGGATCGCCTCGGCGATAATCACCGTCGCGGCCGATTCGAGCTCGGTCGTCGAGCCCTGGAACCGGTCGTCGCGCACGGCTCGACCCGCGGTTTCGAGGACGTCGAAGAGCTCGGCCGATTTCACTAGGGCGACCTTGAGGATCTCCGCGAGCCCGTTGCTGAGGTGGCGTGCGTCGACCGTGCGCAGGAACGTCCGGTCGAGGAAGGTCGCCATCGCCGGGGCGTAGGTTCCCAGGCGGTTCTTCCCGGTTCCGTAGTTGACGCCGGTCTTCACGCCGACGCCCGCGTCGACGAGGCCGATCAGCGTGGTCGGGATGCGGACGTACGGCGTGCCGCGGCGGTACAGGCTGGCCGCGAAGCCGACGACGTCGGTGAGGACGCCGCCGCCGATCGCCAGGACGGGTTCGCGCCGGCGGTCGATGCCGAAGGCGTTCATCACATCGACGACGCGGGTGACGCTGTCCCACTGCTTGGCCGCTTCGTGCGCCTGGAGCGGGACGACGGTCGCCGCGATGCCGTGGTGGTCGCAGTAGGCGCGGATCGTATCGCCGTGGAGCCGGTCGACGGAGTGATCGATCACGACGAGGCGGCGGTCGCCGCGCCGGATCTGCGCGTCGGGGCAGGCTGTGAGGAGTCGGTCGTTCTCGGGCCGGAACAGGCCGTTCGCTTCGACAACCTGGTATCGGACCTGTTTGACCGCCTCGACTGTCCACGTGGTCTGATCGACGACGGTGTGGTGGAGCCCTTGCTGGAATCTGGTGCCGTTTCGCATCGCGAAGTCCCATCGGTGTCGGTGACGGAGTTCGGTTCGACGGATGCCGGAGTGCCCCGCTCGACGGTGAGCGGGGACGCACGGGATCGCCGGCCGGCGCAGAGCGCCAGCGGAGCAAGCTGGTTCGAGCAGTGTGGTGTTCACGCGCCGTGCTGGTGGGAGACGTCGCGCGGGAGAAGGAACGGCCGGACGGCTGAATGTCCGATGGCGCGGTCCTGATGGGCTCCAGAGTCGGGCGGGACTCGTGGGCGATGCGACTATTGCCGCTGCTAAGAGAGTCCTCCACGACCGCTGCGACTGTCAATGTGAGCGGCGTCACGATTGCCGGGATTGCGTGCTCGGCGGCGTTGTGGTTGCGTGGGCCGCGGGAGACGAGTGCGGTTGCACCGCAACGCACGACGGCGATCGCCGTCCGATCCGTTCAGGAGTCTCCCCATGTCGCTGATCATCAACCGCGTCCGAACGATCGCGGCGCGATGCCCCGTCGCAGACCGTCGCACTGACGGAGTGGACGCATGAGGGCCGTCGTCTTCGACCGGCCCGGCCCGCCCGAGGTGCTGCACGTCGTCGACGTGCCCGTTCCCGACGGAGCGGTCGTCGTCGACGTCGTCGCCGCGGCGGTCAACCCCGTCGACATCGCTACCCGTTCCGGCCTGATCCCGACTCCGACTCCGGCGGTGACGGGTTGGGACCTCGCGGGCGTCGTGCGGTCGGCGGATCCGGCCACCGGATGGGTACCCGGCGATCGCGTGATCGGAACCACCGCCCAGCTCGGCACCGGTGTCGGGAGCACGGCGGAGGTCGTGGCGATCGACGGCGGATTCCTCGCTCCGGCACCGGCGTCGGTGCCTCTGCGCGACGCGGCCGCGCTTCCCCTCGCCGGGCTGACGGGCCTGCAAGCGGTCCGGGCCGCCGCCCTCGGGCCCGGTCTGCGGGTGCTCGTCGTCGGGGCGCAGGGCGGAGTCGGGCAGTTCGCCGCCGGGTTCGCCGCCCGGTCGGGCGCGCACCTGTCGCTCGTGGTCCGCGCCGAAGACGTCGCGACGTGGAGCCGCGCGGTGGACGACTTCGGTTACGGGGCGGAGGTGCTCACCGACGCCGACCTGAAGGATCAGCCGTTCGACGTGATCATCGACTGCGCCGGTCGGCCCGAGACGGCGCGACAGGTCGTCGCCGGAGGGACGTACGTGTCCATCACGACTTTCGCGCTGCCCGAACCGGGTGATTTCGCGCTGCACCACCTCGGTGTCGAGGTCGACGCCGCGGATTTGCGCGAGGTCGTCCGCGCGGTGGATGCGGGCGAGGTCTACGTTCACCCGGTCGCGGCAGTCTACCCGTTCGACGAGGCGGCGGCAGCACATCGCCGGGTCGAACAGGGTAGCCGGGGCAAGGTCCTCCTCGTACCCGATCCCGGAGCGGTGTCGTGACCGCGGCGCCGAGCAGCCCTCGGCCTCGGCTCGATTCGCTGACCGGTCTGCGCTTCTTCGCCGCGCTGTCGGTGTTCCTGTTCCACGCCTCATTGCAGAAGCCCGCCAACTCCGTCTTCGACACGGGAGGCATCGCCGATGCGTTCACGACGGCGGCGCGCTACGCGGGCGGTCTCGGTGTCACCTTCTTCTTCGTGCTCTCCGGCGTCGTCATGGCGTACATCGACCGCCCGGGCGAGCCGAAGGGCGCCTTCTGGCGGCGCCGGCTCGTCAAGATCTTCCCGAATCACATCGTGACCTGGGCGATCGCACTCGTCCTGTTCGCCGCCGCGACCACGACAGTCGCCCAGGCGAGCGTGAACGTGACGCTCGTGCAGACCTGGGTCCCCGATTACGCGACCTTCCTGAGCGTCAACCCGCCCAGTTGGTCGTTGTCAACGGAGCTCTTCTTCTACCTCTGCTGCCCGTTCGTCTACGTGCTGATCCGCCGGCTTCCCGACCGTGCGCTGTGGCCCGCCCTCGCGGCAGCGGTCGGGGCCGTCGGGGTGAGTGTGGCGCTCGCGTACGTCCTGTTCCCCTCGTCGCCGCACACGCCCGACGATCTGCCGTTGTCCGAACTGCAGTACTGGTTCGGCTACGTCTTCCGACTTGTATGAGGGGAGCGGTGCGCGTTCGAACTGACGGGTTTGTAGCGTTCCGTAGGAGACCGTCGGGGATGGCTCGGCATGGCTTCCTGCCGCTGGCGGCCGACGTGCTGGCTTGAAGAGGGTTATGTCCTCCTCGGCGGTCTCCGATCACCTACTTGGCTCAACACAGGAACGCCCTTCGCTGCAGGGACGTGCTACTGATCTGTGGTGGCGGGCTGGAAGTCGGAATGCCGGTGGTGGTTACCCCAATTGTGTTGTCCGCATACGCATGGCGGTCGTCGGCCAGGCCGCAGGAAAGGTCTTGGTGCTTGATGATCGTCATTGGTGTGGATCCGCATAAGTCGACGCACACCGCGACTGCGGTCGACTCGGGAACGAACAAGGATCTGGGGTCGTTGCGGATCTCCGCCGACCTGGACTCCTATCGCGAGTTGATCAAGTGGGCGGGGCAGTGGCCGGAACGGATCTGGGCGATGGAGAACGCCTCCGGGTTGGGGCATCACCTGACGCAGTGGCTCGTCAGTCAGGCGGAGGCCGTGGTGGATGTGCCGGCGACCGCCACGGCGCGGGTGCGGGAGCTCTCCCGTGGCGGTCGTCGAAAGAATGATCGAATCGATGCGGCTGCGGCGGCATGCGTCGCCTTCTCGCAAGGCGACTTCCGACCGGTCGCCGCCGAGAACCATACCGATGTGCTGCGGATCCTCGACGAACGCCGGATCGACCTGATCCGGCACAAAGGTCGGTTGACGAACCAGCTACACGCACTCCTACGTGAGCTCCTGCCTGGCGGCTTGGACCGCGCGTTCACGACCGAGGAGGCCTCCGATGCCCTCCGTCGCCTGACGCCGGCGTCCGGAGCGGATGCGATGCGCAAGGAGGTGGGTCTGGCGATCGTCGGCGACCTGCGCAGACTACGCTTTCAGATCGATGACATCACCACCCGGATCGAGGTCGAGCTGAAGGCCTCGGGGACAAGCCTGTTGGAGATCGAGGGCGTCGGGACGGTGACGGCGTGCCGGATCCTCTCCCGGACGGGAGACCCGGCCCGGTTCCGCGATCAGTCGGCGTTCGCCTCCTATGCCGGGACCGCGCCGATCGAGGTCGCCAGCGCCGACAAGCAACGACATCGCCTCTCCCGGGAGGGAGATCGGTCGTTGAACGCGGCGATCTACATCGTCGCCGTCACCCAGGCCCGCATGACCGGCAGCGCTGGCCACGCCTATTACCGGCGCAAGATCGACGAGGGGAAGACATCACGCGAGGCAATCCGGTGTCTGAAGCGACAGGTCGCGAAACGTCTGTGGCGGACAATGAGCAACGATATGGCTCAGGTGACTCCATCGATCGGCATCGTGAACCAACAAACCTCCCTGGGGCGCCCGCCTGGGCGTACTCTCGCGCTGAGTCGCCTTGCGACTGGCCCTAGGTAGCCCTCGAATATCCTCGCCCCGGTTCAGGTGCAACAGAAGTGAATCAGGGGAGCTGTCCGCCAATGGATACGGGGAGCTCGCCCCGGTTTAGGAGGCTGCGGGGGCCGTCTGTCTGGCTGGTGCCACGCGGCCTCATATCGCCAGTGGCATCGCGCCGCCTACTGTTCTCAGCGACTATTGGCTCAGCCGTCTGCCCAGAAAGGTCACGATACTGTCATTGGCGTAGTGGCCGAAGCCTTCAATGGAATCGTACCCGAGCTGCTTGTACAGGGCGATGGCCTCCGGCTGGCGCTGCCCGGTCGACAGGACTGCAGCCTCGTGTCCGGACACTAGTGCCGTTCGTTCGAGTTCGGCGATGACGCGTCGCGCGATGCCTCGGCGTCGGTGCGCAGCTATCACGTGCACACGCTTGAGTTCGACAACCTTGTTAGTTCCGAGCCTCTGTACGTCAAGGGTGCGCCAATAGCCCGCCGCGACAGGCACGCCCGAGAGGTAGCCGACGAAGCAGGCCCCCTTCGGGGGGCGGAAGTCGTCCGGGTCTACTGGCGCGTCGTCGGGACCACCGTAGCGCTCGACATAGAACTGCTGGAGATCGTTGCGGAGCGTAACCGCATCTGCGTCGTCGTAGTCGACCTCGCGAATCTTGAAGTACCGCAAGAAATCCGTACCCACCTATTGCCCTCCCGACACTGTCCAAGCCGACCGTATTCAAGCGGCTCGCGCGGACCGCGAGACAGCCTGACATGGCCCTGGCCCCCAGTCCACGATATCGGCCACCCCGCCGAAATCGTTTACCGCACAATGATTCATATCTTACGCAAAATTTTAGGCTCACCTAGATTGCAACCCTCTGTCCTGCGAGAATAAGCGAACCGGGCGACTGGTTTCGTCACTCAAGTCCGGTTCGTGATAGCTTCTTCGGTAGATCACTTTTCATCAAGAGCGGCTGAGAGAACTGGCTCGACGATGCCGCAGCAACCGCGACCACACCGTCGCAGGTGCTAATGCCAGTGTCGATGAAACTGAGGGGATTCCTTATGTCCACAGCTGGAACGGAAGCGAAGCTCTGGCGTCAGCGGTTGTTCGAAGCGGAAGCGGGCCTGACCAAATTCGTGGTTGATTCGCACGGAGGGAGGCATCTCGACCGCTTGATCGAGGTGAAGCGCGAGATCTACGGATCAATCCCACAAAAGGCCCAGCAGGCTGGCGTTGAGTGGAAGAGCGCGTTCTTTCGTGCTCAGGCCGTGATGGAGCAATTCGTAGTTCGCTGGTTCGGGTATGAACAACTCGGCGCTTGGGCCACGGTGAACGGGACGATCTACGGCGCGATCGACGACGAGGGGCGTAAAGGTGCCGCGACCCCGCTACTGCGCCTGGAACGACAAGCAGCACTTTACGGGTCGAAAGTCAGCTGGCTTAGCGACTCTGCCTCGGACGCCGCACTGGAGATCGCGCATTGCGCAATCTGGGACTATCGAGAGCAGGCACGCAAACGCGGCGTGATGATCACCCTCGAAGCTCCCTGCGAGTATTGCGTTCCGGCAACAACGTCGCTGATCAACGCAAAGGGCCTGCGTGCCGAGTGCACGCTTTTGGAACAGGCTGACGGTACGCGCGGCTGTGTCTGGAACGCGAGTCGATGATCGCGAGACAATTGGACTCCAAGATGACGAATACCCTTCCTGCGGAATCGCCCAAAACCACCGACTACCACGCCGAGTTTCGCGCCTTGCGGGCCGACCAACAGCCGTCGTGGCCGGATCCGAAATCGACTCGAAAAGCATGCCGAGACGCTGCCGACATGCCGCTGGTAGACAAGGCTACTATCACAACTCTGCAGACTGAACTCGCCGCAGTGAACGACCGCAATGCCGTCGTTCTTCAATTGGGCGATTGCGTCGAGGATCCTGCGCAATCAACCCCAGCTCTGATTGCCGACAAACTCGAATTCCTCGATCAAGCGCGAATGCGCCTTGCGAATCGAGCTGGCCTCGATACGGTGGCTGTGGGCCGGATCGCCGGACAATACACCAAACCTCGGTCGAGGTCCTACGACCAAGTCGACGGCCGGCCGCTGCCAGCCTTCCGTGGGCCGATGGTGAACGAACCCGGACCGACTTTGGCGGCGCGCACTCCAGATGCGACGCGAATTCTGCGCTGCCACCGTGCCTCCGCCGCTGCTATGGCCGTTATCGACGAGCACAACCTTCGGAACCCGGACCGGACGATTTGGTCGAGTCACGAGTTGCTACTTCTCGACTATGAGTTGGCCCACCTGCAACCAACGCATGCGGGCAATCACCTGGCAAGCACGCACTGGCCGTGGATCGGTGAACGGACACGCCAACTCGACGGCGCCCACGTCGCCGTCGCCGCAACGCTGACTAACCCGGTCAGTGTCAAGATCGGTCCTACGGCGACGCCTGGCGATGTTGCAATGCTGGCCGAGAAGGTCGATCCCACCCGCCTCCCGGGGCATCTGACGTTCATCGTCCGGATGGGGGCCGAGTCGATCGATCGACTCGCACCGATCGTGAACCATGTTCGGGCAGAGGGACATTCAGTCATCTGGATGTGTGATCCGATGCACGGCAATACGGTAACGACCGATCGTGGACTCAAGACTCGGCCAGTGGAGCGGATCATCGACGAGCTGCGTGGCTTCCTCGCTGTTCTCCGCTCACATGGTCAACATCCGGGCGGCCTGCACCTCGAGGCGACTCATGAGGATATCTACGAGTGCTGCGACCACGGCCGTGACCCTGAACCCGGTCACCGGTACACCTCGCTGCTTGACCCACGACTTAACGCCGAACAAGCAGCTCACGTCATCGATGCCTGGCGTGACGACGCGCCACGAAAGGACATGCTATGACCAGCCCTCTTGACGCGTCGACCCGCTGGGATACGCGGGACCCGGAACAGTTCCTGCTCGGGGCCCTGGACTGGCACTTCCACCCCGAGACGGGCTCGACGCTGTGGTTGCAGATCGCCGAGACGCTCGATTTCGATCCGCGAACCGACATTTCCTCCTACGAGGATCTCGCCCGATTCCCCGACATTGCCGAGCATTTGCGCACCAGCCCGGTCGAAGACCTCATCCCGCGCGGACTCCGCCTATTGACCGCACCGCCGCCACAGATCTACGAAACCGGCGGTACAACTGGGGCACCGAAGCGGCTGATCTACAGCGCGAACTGGGTTCAGCGCTGCCTGCGCTGGAAGGTCGACGAACTGCGGGCAGCCGGATTCCCCGCCGGTCAACCGTGGCTAGTTGCCATGCCGTCTGGGCCGCATGCGTACGGCAACACTGCGCGGCTCCAGGCTCGTGAGCTCGGCTCGCTCCTTCACAGTATTGACATTGACCCGCGATGGGTGAAGAAGAGCATCGCCGACGGGGCGAGGGTGGACGGGTACGTGGCGCACCTCGTCGAACAGATCGGCCACATCATCCAGTCCCAAGACATCGCTGCAGTCACCACCACACCACCGATTCTCGCCGAACTTACTCTACAACCTGAGCTGGTTGACAAGCTCGCCGCCACAGTGTCTTACATCGCGTTGGCGGGTGCCCAACTCGACGACGACACCTTCGACATCATCGCCGAGACCTTCCCGGGCGCCCGCATCCAGAACGTGTACGGCAGCACGATGGTGCTCACCACCGCCCACATCCGCGCGCCTCACGACCCAGCACCGCAGAGTGTCTACGACGCGTATTCCCCGCACACGATCTTCACCGTTGTCGACCCGGAAACGCTACGTCAGGTGGACTTTGGCGAACGGGGCCAGGTCCGCATGTCCCACATCAGCGACGGCATGTTCATACCCAACAATCTCGAACGCGACACCGCGATCCGAGTGGCCGCGCCTCCAGGAGGGATCGGTGACTCACTCGCTGCACCCCAGCCGTTGGGCAGCTTCGCTGGCGAACCCGTGATTCAAGGGGTCTACTAATGGTCGATGTATTGGATGGCCAGGTCGCGCCGGAATATACCGAGCGGATTCTCGCCTCTACCACCCATCGCGGGGAACGAGCAGTACGCGCCACGGTGCCGGTAATCGACGTCGCAGGCCGCCAATTGGCGCATCTGCCGGTGTGCCCACCGCTCCTCATCGCACAGACTCTCGCCGCACAGCGAGCATCGTCACCATTTCCGTACCGCGACCGCGCGCACTTGCTGTCCGAAGCCGGCCGGATCTTTATCGCCGGCGAGCCGGACGGGCGCAGCTTCGACGACTACCGCAACGACGTCAGCGCGGTGTCGGGCCACTCGTATGAGACGGCAACTGCGCTCTGTCACGCAGTCGCCGACATCGTGACGAGCGCCGTCGCACGTGCCTACGCGTCGCGCCCTGTCGGCGCGGTCGAGTCATGGGGGGAGGTTGGAGCTGCCCAGGCCGCTGGCATCTGGAGTCGGCGCGGCGAGACGCTCGGCGCTATTGTGTCGGGGAATTCACCGACGGTGCACACCGCATGGCTGCAGGCGTTGGCGCTCGGGTATCGGGTGGCTGTGCGACCCTCGCAAGGAGAGCCGTTCACTGCCGAACGATTGGTGCGTGCGCTGCACGAAGCCGGATTCCGGCACACCGACGTGTCGTTCCTGCCCACAGACCACGCGGGCGCGGACGAGATCGTCAAACGAGCCGATCGCTCGCTGGTCTATGGCGGAGCCGCGGTAGCCCAGAAATACGAAGCTGACCCTCGGGTCAAAGTGGGCGGGCCAGGTCGGTCGAAGACGCTTGTCAGCCCGGGGCAAGGACAGAACCGCGCACCGGCAGTCGCGGCTGTCGCCGCTGCGGTCACTGCCCAATCTGGTATGGCCTGCGTTAATACTTCGGCTGTCCTCGTCGACGATGATCATCGGGGCTTCGCTACGGAGCTAGCGCGTGTATTGCGGACACAGGAACATCGCTATTGCGGACCGCGAGTGTCGCAAGCCACAGCACGAGCGCTAATCGGGCACCTGACTGCCCGTGCGAATGACTTCGAAGCACTTGTCCCGATCGAAGAACTAGCCGAGCCGAACGACGACGGATCGGTGACGCTTACCCCCGCGGTGTTCCTGGTGGACAAGGTGGGCGTGGAAGCGCTCAGCTCGGAACTGCCCTTCCCGTGTGTGTGGGTTGCGCCGTGGCAACGCAAAGACGGTGCAGGGCCATTACGAGACTCCTTAGTGGTCAACGCAATCACCGACGACGAAACGATCATCGAAGAGCTGTTCGCCGAACCAAGTATTGCCAATGTGCATTGGAACGCGCCCACCACCTACAGCGAGCCGCGAATGCCGCACGACGGCTACGTCGGCGAGTTTCTCATGACGAGTAAGGGCTTCGCGGCGAACCGCTGATCAGGACCAAGACACACAGAGCAGGAATACCATGACTAGCAACGATGTTCTCCAGCAGGCACGCGATCACCTGTGGCTGCACTTCACCAACCACTCGGGTCTGCACGCCGGCGGCGAGCTGCCCGTCATAACACGGGCCGAGGGGGCCTACTTTTGGGACGATAGGGGACGCAAGTACCTCGACGGTCTGTCCGGGCTCTTCGCCGTTAACGCCGGACACGGACGCCCCGAATTGGCGGAGGCAGCCGCCCAACAGATCCGAGACCTTGACTACTTCCCAATCTGGAACGCTGTGCACCCACGTGCTGCGGAACTCGCCGAGGCACTCGCTGAACGCGCGCCTGGCGACTTGAACCGGGTGTACTTCACCAACAGTGGTAGCGAGAGCGTCGAGACAGCTTGGAAGCTGGCCAAGCAGTACTTCAAGGCGATAGGGCAGCCTGGACGCCACAAAGTTGTCAGCCGAGCGTTGGCTTACCACGGCACTACTCAGGGCGCGTTGTCGATCACCTCGTTGCCACCGGTGCGTGCGCCGTTCGAACCGCTAGTGCCCGGCGCGCTTAAGGTGCCGGCCACCGACATCTACCGGGGCCCCGAGCACCTACGTGACGATGAAGAGGCATACGGGCGCTGGGCGGCCGACCGCATCGCGGAGGTCATCGAGTTCGAGGGGCCGGAAACAGTCGCCGCGATCTTTCTTGAGCCGGTGCAGAACTCCGGCGGCGCGATACCGCCCCCTAAGGGCTATCTCGAGCGGGTGCGCGAAATCGCTGACCGCTACGGCGTGCTGCTCGTCGCCGACGAGGTGATCACCGCCTTTGGCAGGATCGGCGACTACTTTGCGATCAGTAGATACGGAGTCACGCCTGACATTATTACTGGCGCGAAAGGCATCACCTCCGGTTACATTCCCGCTGGTGCCGTGATCGTCAGCGACCGCCTGTTCGAGCCATTCACGAAGAAGGAGAACACCTTCGCCCACGGCCTGACGTTCGCCGGCCACCCCGTCGCAGCAGCCGTCGGCCTGGCGAACCTCGCGATCTTTGAGCGCGAGAAGCTTAATGAGCACGTCCGCGCCAACGAAGATCTCTTCCGATCCACACTGACGAGTCTGAAAGACCTCCCTCTAGTCGGCGACGTGCGCGGCGCGGGCTACTTCTGGGGCGTTGTGCTGGTCAAGGACCAGAACTCTCGGGCGGGCTTTACACCTACTGAACGACGCAGGCTCCTCGACGAACTCCTCGTTCCCGCTCTCCGCGAAGCCGGCCTGCACGCCCGCCTCGATGAGCGGGGCGATCCGACCATCCTGCTCGCGCCCCCCACCGTCATAGGCGAGGTGGAGATCAAGTTCATCGGGCAAGTACTGCGCAACACACTGGCCGACGCATGGCAGCGACTGTAGCTACCGCCCTGCCGACATGGCGAACACGCGCACGCCACATTTCGGTGGGCTACCTCACGCGACGACTCGGCTACTTCGCCATCGTCGTCCTTGCTGTCTACACACTGTCGTTCTTCCTGCTCTACGCCCTACCCAGCGACCCAGTGGAACTCATGCTCGACCGACGTTCCATGGGCGCGGGAAGCAGTACCCCGGAGCAGGTCGAAGCTCTGCGGGCGCAATACGGACTCGATCGCCCACTACTAGTCCGCTACGTGACCACCCTCGGCGACTTCGCCGCAGGCAACCTTGGCGTGTCCTTCCAATCGGGACGGCCAGTGCCGCAGGTACTAGCAGCAGTCGCGCCGAACACCCTCGCGTTGGCCGGCTTCGCACTCGCGTTGGCCGTCCCGCTTGCGCTGGCACTCGGCCTACTGACTTCGTGGCGGCGCGAGAGCACCGTGCACCGAATCCTGGTGAACATTCCAGCACTGATATCGGCCATTCCCGCATTCTGGCTCGGCATGCTGCTGTTACAAGTCTTCTCGTTCGGACTGGGCTGGTTACCTTCCGCCGGCGGCAGCGGTATACCGGGTCTGATATTGCCGGGGGCGGCACTGGCGCTGCCGGTATCCGCGATGCTCACAGCAGTCCTCGTCCGAAGCCTAGACTCCGTGCAGGACGCGAACTTCATCGGCGTTCTCCGGGCGCGAGGGCTCCCCTGGTCGCGGATCTACCTCGGCCATGTAGCCCGAAACGCATTGTTGCCGTTCGTGACACTCACCGGCCTTACCGTTGGCGGAGTCCTGGTCGGCACGGTGATCACCGAGACGGTATTCGCTCGCGCCGGCCTGGGGCGGTTACTGGTGGCCTCGGTGGAGACCCAGGATGCCCCGGTGGTGCTCGCGATCGCGGTGTTCGCCGGAATCGTCTTCGCGGCTGTCAACTTCGGCGTCGATCTGCTGTATCCGATCATCGATCCCCGACTTCGAACTGGCGGCGTTTGATGACAGAAACAACAAGGCTGACGGCACACTCCAGCCATCGCGTCGCAATCCCGCTCTGGTCGCTCGCGACCCTTGTGCTCACTGCGGTGACCGCCGCATTCCCCGAATTCATCGCGCCAGGGGACCCACTGGCCGTAGATGTCTCGCAGAGGCTGCTCGCTCCTGGCCTCGAGCACCTGTTCGGCACCGACGCACTGGGACGTGACCAGTTCATCCGCGTAGTGCACGGCGCCCAGACCAGTCTGTCGACCGCTCTGCTTGCACTAACGTTCGCCTTCGGCTTGAGCGTCATCCTCGGGCTATGCGCTGGCTACCTGGGCGGGACCGTCGACCGAGTGCTGATGACGGTAGTAGACGTCCTACTGGCCCTGCCGCATCTGCTGATCTCCCTGCTGATCGTGGCAGGGCTCGGCGTGGGTGCCACGAACATAGCGATCGCGATCGGAGTTGCATCGGTACCGGCGTTCACGCGAATCACTCGGGCGGAAGTACGTCGCGTGAGCTCCCAACCGTTCGTCGAAGCAGCCGCCGGCTACGGACTGTCCCGAATTCGCATTCTGTGGCGGCATGTTCTGCCATACGCACGCGGTCCGATCACTGCACTGGCCGCGCTGGAACTAGCCAGCATGGTGCTGTCGGTCTCGGCGCTGAGTTTCCTCGGCTACGGTACGAAGCCGCCTGCGCCAGAATGGGGCACGTTGATCGCAGAAGGGCGCGATCACTTTGCCACGGGCTGGTGGCTCACGGTGTTACCGGGTGCGGTCCTCGCCGTAGTAGTACTCGCCCTACATCGGGCGGGCCGCACGCTAGGTACGTCGGAAGTGAGTCTGGCATGACTACGCTCAAACAGCCGCATGAGCTTCTGCGCCTAAAAGGTCTGAGCGTGCGCTATCCGGGCCGTCGAGGATCCCAGCCGGTGATGGCGGTTCGCGACCTTTCCCTGACAGTGGGTCCAGGTGAGACGGTTGGGATCGTCGGGGAGTCGGGATCCGGGAAGTCGACTACCTTGTCTGCCCTGCTCGGCCTGCTGCCGCGCACCGCTGAGGTCGAGTACGAGACGCTGCAAATCATCGACGATGCCGGCGCGCACAGGAACGTGACGGACCCCACCACCTTGCGTGGACGCACACTTGGTCTCGTACCGCAGGATCCGGGTCGAGCGCTCGACCCGCTCATGCAAATCGGGAAGAACTTCAGCGAACTGCACCGCCACCTCTTGCATGTCACCGACCGCGACGAGAGTCGCAGCCGCGCACTGAAGACTCTCGAGTCTGTCGGCGTAGACCGTCCAGAGTTGCGGTTGCAACAGTTCCCACATGAACTCTCCGGCGGCCTTCGCCAGAGGATTCTCATCGCCCTTGCGCTCGTTGCCGAGCCTCGGCTGCTACTCGCCGACGAACCCACTTCGAACCTCGACACCACGGTGCAGCGCCGCGTCCTCGACCTGTTCGATCAGCTGCGTGCCGACTACGGGCTCGGCATGCTGCTAGTCACCCATGATCTCGCCGTGGCCGCCGAGCGAGCAGACCGGATCGTAGTGCTCAGGGATGGGCAGCTGGTCGAAACCGGGCCGGCTCAGTCGATCGTGCGTGCGCCACGCCACAAGTACACGCGTGAATTGGTGTACGCCCAGCCAGCTCGTCTCCCTGCCCGCCCGAAATTCCGAGCTACGACGCCTCCGCAGATCGTGCTGGAAGGCCAAGGTCTGAGCAAATCATTCGATGGCATCGCGGCGGTCGAGGACGTTAGCCTCCAACTACACCGCGGGCAGAGCATCGCAATCGTAGGCGAGTCGGGTGCAGGGAAGTCCACACTCCTACGACTACTGAGCGGGCTAGATCGCCCCGACACGGGCACCGTCGAGCTCGACGGCACGGCTCAGCAACCGCGCCGTCGCCGCGGCGCCGCACTCTCCCGCGCGGTCCAGATCGTCTACCAGAATCCGGCCAGCAGCCTCAATCCCGCACTGCAGGTAGCCCGCATCATCACCGAACCCTTAGAGGCACACCGGGTCGGAACATCGGCAAGTCGGGCGAGGCGGGCCCGCGAGTTGCTCGAACAGGTCGAGCTACCCGCCGATATCGCCGATCGACGACCGCTGCAGCTGTCCGGCGGCCAGGCTCAACGAGTCGCGATTGCGCGGGCACTCGCGCTGGAACCAGACGTCGTTGCACTCGACGAACCGGTATCCGCCCTGGACCAAGCCGTGCAGTATTCGCTGCTGAAGCTCCTCGCCAGCCTGCAAGACACGCTCGGAATCGCCTACCTGCTCATCTCGCACGATCTCGGCGTCGTGCGCGCGGCCGCGGACACCGTGATCGTCATGCGCGATGGACACGTCGAAGAACAGGGCACCACCGACGAGATCTTCACGAGACCGCGCAGCCCCTACACGCGGACGCTGCTCGACGCAGCACCGGTGCTTAGCGAGATCCCCGCCGACTCTCCACTAGAAGGATCAACAATATGATCTGTCGCCGACGCTTAATCAGCACGTTCGTCGCAGCCGCCGTACTCGTGCCCGCCGGCTGCGCCGGCACGAACACAGGCTCTTCAAGCGAGCCGGACCACCTGCGCGTCGCCTACGGCTCGTACCCGACCTGCCTGGACTACGCCCAATCCAATCCCACTGCCATTTTCGGGCGACAGGTACTCGACACCCTCCTGAGCCAAGACCCCGCCACCGGTGAACTGAAACCCTACCTGGCCGAACACTGGACCAGCGCTGACGACGGCCGCACCTACGAGTTCACCCTCCGGACCGGGGTGAGTTTCAGTAATGGCCAAGCCCTCACTGCACAGGTCGTCGCTGACAACTTCCGCACACTGTGGCACCTCGCCCAACAAGGCGCCTCACCCACCCCCGGGGCATACCTGCATAGCTTCGACCGGGCCGATGCCATAGACGATCGGACCGTCCGAATCCATTTCAAAGAACCGAACGCGGGCTTCCTGCAGGCGAACACGGAAGGACAGTTCGGGATCATCGCACCTGAATCGTTGGCCAAGTCACCAGAACAACGCTGCGCCCAGGGCACTATCGGCTCCGGCCCCTTCGTCCTAGACCACGTGGTGCAGGACGAGCGACTCGAGTACGTACGACGGGCCGGCTACAACTGGGCGCCACCGACCTTCGGCAAGCAGGGGGAGGCGGCGCTCAACAGACTGACAATCCAAATAGTGCCCGAAGAAGGAGCCCGGGCCGCCGGACTGATCGCCGGCGACTACGACATCGCCTACTCGATCTTCCAGACCGGTGCCGATCAGGCGAAGGGCAACGACCAGGTGCAACGTGTACTGGCCCCCAACCGAGGAGTGGTCAACAGCCTCTTACCTAACACCGCAGATCCGGTGCTGGCGGATCGAGCGGTCCGACAGGCATTGCAGCACGGCATCGACCGGAAACAGCTGGTGTCAACGTTCTATGGTCCCGGCGTCGAGGCTGCCACTGACATCGTGTCCCGAGGTCACCCCGACTACCAAGACCGCACCGCGCAGCTCCGCTATGACCCCGCACTGAGCCGGTCGCTGCTCAACGCAGCAGGCTGGACCCCCGGACCTGACAGCATTCGGGTCAAGGACGGCCGACGGCTAGAGCTCACTCTCAACTATGTCGCAGGATCGATTGGCGCCGTGCAATCCGGCTGGGAGTTCGTGCAGAGCCAGCTGGCGGCAGTCGGGATTCGTCTTGTCTTGGCGCCGATCTCCAACGCACAGCAGGCCGATCTGCGCAGTTCAGGTAAGTGGCAGCTCACCGTCGCCCAGGGTGCCGCGCGCGGCGACGCAGACGGTATCGCCGCGTACTACGCCACGCCGCTTAGCGTCTACAAGGGACTGCCGCCGCGGCCCGGGATCGACGGCTTGCTCGCCGAACAGGCGGTTACGGCCGACAAGCCCGAACGGCACCGGATCGTTGAAGAAGCAGTGGACAAGATTGTCGACGAAGCCTACGGCATCCCGCTGTACGACTCTGCCCAGGTGTTGCTCGTCCGATCCTCCGTGAAGGAGCTGACTTTCCCGGTCAACTCGTGGGAGCCAATCTTCTACCGTGTCGAAAAGGGGTGAGCTCTGTGACCGCAAGGACGGCCCGCGTGCGTGAGCCCACATTGCTACTCAACGCGCAGTATCTGCCGACAAGCCACGATTGGCGGGGCATTGAGGGGCAAGCAAACTCCCCGTTCGAAGCCGAGACATTCATCCGCGAAGCGCAGCGCGCCGAAGCCGCAGGCATCCACGCATTGTTCATTGCCGACTTCTCCGGCGTGAACCGGGCCGGGTTGCGTTCTGGGCCACCGTTGTCGGCATTCGAGCCGTTCCAACTCTGCGCGCTGATCGCCAGTGCGACCACGGAAATCGCGGTAATGCCCACGGTGTCTACGCTGTATACACATCCGTTCTCCTTTGCCAGGAACCTGGCGAGCCTGGACCGAATCGCAGGTGGACGAGCATGGATCAACGTCGTGTCGTCCTTCCGCGAAGGCACTGCCATCGGCATTCAGCGTGAAATTCCCCGCGCGCACCGCCACCTGCAGACCGCCGAGTTCCTAGACGTTGCACGGCGGCTGTGGGCTAGCTGGCCGCCGTGCGCGAACATGGTGGACGCCGCGAGGGGCGAGTACATTCGCGCCGACCTCATCGCCGACGTCGACCACGTCGGCGAGTACTACACCCAACACGGACCGATCGACACCGCACCGTACTCTCCAGATTTCCCCTTCACCCTGCAAGCGACCTCCTCACTGGAGGGCCTGCAGCTCGCCGCACGGACCGCCGACGCTGTATTCGTCGGCACTCCGACCCTTGGCGCCGCTCAGCAGTTGCGCCGAATACTCCGTGCCGAGGTGCGCCGCGCCGGCCGCGAAGAGAACAGTGTCGCCCTACTGCCGGGCGCGTTCCTGCACCTGCTCGACGACAGCACCCGGATCCCCGGATGGGCCGCGAGGCCACCTGCGCCGCGTGCCAGGAGCGCGGAAGCAGCTGTCGTCCAGGTTAGGGCGAGATTTCCAGGACTGCGTTGGGATGGCTGCTGCCCCTCGGATCCGCTACCGCCCAGCCTGATTGATGACGACCCAGACGTCGTGTTCGAGAAGCACGGATCACGCTATCTCCCGCTCTGGGATATCGCCCGCACCCCGAGACAGACAGTGGCCGAATTCGCCTACGCCGTTGCCGCGCTTGGCGAGCATGCCCAATTCGTCGGGACCGCCACAGAAGTCGCCGACGAATTGCGTCGCTGGTACGACGAGGGCGGCGTCGACGGCTTCCAGTTCATCCTGGGCAACAGGTTCGGTACTGTCCTGGACGAGGTCGTGCCTCGGTTCCTGAGGAACTCGTCATGACTGGCGGAAATCCAGAACCGGAGGCGCACCGAGTATCGGTCACCGCACCCCGACAAGCGTCCACGGCGCGCACGTTGCGACGCCAGTGGGGGAGAGTCGGTGTGCTGTGGATGGTCACATTCACAACGGTGACATCACAAACGTTGCTGATCGGACTGCTCACCCCGATGGCGGCCGGGCTCAGGTCGGATCCGGGAACCATTGGGTACGCGGTGACCATCACGAGCATCGTCACCGCCGTGACGGCACCGCTGGTCTCGCGAGCGATCGGGCAGCGCAATCGCACCCAGGTGGTGGCAGTGGCACTGGTGCTGCTCGGTCTCGGCAATGCGATCACCGCAGCCGCACCCAACTTCGTAACTCTGGCGCTTGGTAGGCTGATCCTCGGCGTCGCCATCGCCACTGTCTGGACGCTAGCGGGAGTGGTCGCCGGACGACTCGTCGCCACCGGCGACGGCCCCCTCGCGCTCTCAATTGCGGTGAGCGGCATCGCTGCAGCAGCGGTCATCGGCGTGCCCTTGGGCACCTTGGTGGGGGACTTGCTTGGATGGCGCATTGCCTACGCGCTCATTGGTGCGGCCCCGCTGGTCCTGTCAGTTCTGGTAGCCACCACCTTTCCATCACTCCCAGGCGTCGAAGCCGCGAGCCAGTCACAATTCCGAGGCCGCAGCAGCCGAACACGTGTCGGCGTCGGTTTGACTGTCATCGCACTTCTGGTGGCTGGCCAGTTCGCCGCCTACACCTATGTGCGAGCCATCCTGGAACACAACTCGGGCTTCAATCCAACCGCTGTCGCGCTGGCCCTGTCCGCCTATGGAATCGCCGGCATTGCCGGGAACTTCGCGGCCGGAGCGCTCGCCGCCCGCCGAGCTCGCCGCACGATCACTGCCATCACGGTGGGTGTGCTGGCCTCGGTCGCTCTACTCGCGCTGGGTAGTTCCGCTGCCGTCATTGTCGTGCCTACCTTGCTGCTGTGGGGCTTCGCGTACGGCGGCCTGTCCGCCGGCGGACAGATCTGGCTCACTCGATCGGATCCGGACCGTGCGGAGCACGTCACGGGCCTGTACGTCGGAACATTCAATGCCTCGGTAGCCATCGGCAGCTTTGCTGGCGGTTCGGTGTTGACATCGACCGGTACTACACCGTTGCTGTGGCTTGCCACCGGACTGGCGGCGACCGCACTTGCGATCCTGCCGTGGGCACCGAATCCCGATCGGCCCGTAGACCACACCTGACCCACCGTCGAACAAGGAGAATCACATGTGCGCTATAGCTGGATGGGTCGACCACGGGGGGCTACCCGACGATGCCGTCGCGATCGCCGGACAGATGAACGACGCCCAGTTCAGTCGCGGTCCTGACGGGTCGGGGCTCTGGCACTCAAAGAAGGCAATCCTGGCACACCGGCGGCTCGCAGTGATCGATATCGATGCCGGTACCCAGCCGATGATCCTCACCGCTCCAACCGGCCGGGATAGGCTCGTGCTCAGCTACAACGGGGAACTTTACAACTATCGGGAACTCCGCCTCGAGCTCGCCGTACGCGGGCACCATTTTCGCACACACAGCGACACCGAGGTGGTGCTCAACGCCTGGTCAGAGTGGGGACCACGTGCCGTCGAACACTTCAACGGGATCTTTGCCTTCGCGATCTGGGACAACACCGACGAAACCCTCTGGTTAGTCCGTGATCACCTTGGAGTGAAGCCGCTGCACTACCACCGTGAGGGTGACCGGCTCCTCTTCGCCTCAGAGGCGAAAGGAATCCTCGCCCATACCGAGATACCCGCGGCAGTCAACGAAGATGGCCTGAGGCAGCTGGTGCTACCGTTGCTCAAATTTCCAGGGACGAGCCCCTATAGCGGTGTGCAGGAGGTGCCGCCGGGGCAGATCCTCACATTCTCCCGCGCTGGCCTGCGACGCACCAAATACTGGGATCTTGCCGAGGTCATCAGCGGCTCCGCGCCCACGCCCGACCTCAGTACTTCCGTGTCAAAGTTGCGATGGCTTCTGGAAGACACCGTCGAGCGTCAGACCATCGCCGACGTGCCCCTGTGTACGCTGCTGTCCGGCGGCCTCGACTCTTCCTTGATCACTGCTCTCGCCAATGCTCAACCCGGCCGCCACGGCGTGGAATCGTTTTCCGTCGACTTCTCCGATGCCGCGGCAAACACCGACTCACGGTCATCCTTAGATCGCCGATTCGCCCGCGAAGCAGCAGACTTCATAGGATCGAGGCACACCAACATCGTGCTGGATGCCGCGCAATTGTCGGACCCGTCGGTGCGCGACTCCACCGTCCGTGCCCGCGATTTGCCCAATGGGTTCGGCGACCTCGAGATGAGTCTGCTCCTCCTATGCGCCGCCATCCGCAAACAAGCCACCGTCGCACTCTCAGGGGAAGCAGCCGACGAAATCCTCGGCGGTTACAAGTGGTTTCACGATCAACGGGCGTTCTGGTCCGACACCTTTCCATGGATCGCCGACACCCCGGCGCACGGACACCTACATCAGCGCGTGCTCGCCACCCTGGAACCAGACCTGATAGAGCGCCTGCGACTGCGCGAATACCTGAACGACGAATACACGTCGGCACTGAGCGGACTCGATATCGACCAAGCACTCGCCCCCGAAGAGCGAAGGCATCGAGAAGTCCTCTACCTCGGGCTCACCTATTTCCTCCCCATGTTGCTCGACCGCAGCGACCGACTCAGCATGGCAAGCGGCCTCGAGATCCGAGTTCCCTTCTGTGACCACCGCATCGTTGAACACCTGGTAACACTCCCCCGATCAGTACACAACGCAGGCGGACGTGAGAAGGGCGTGCTACGCGACGCTGTCACCGGGCTGCTGCCGACCGAAGTCCTCGAACGCCAGAAGTCGCCCTACCCAACCACACCGGACCCGGACTACTCGACAAGTATCGCCCGCCAAGTCGCTGAGGTGGTTACCGATCCGCCGGATGGGCTCCGCGAGATCTTCGCACCGAGCCTCCTCGACCCCGACGCGATCGCGAACGCTGCTCGGTCGCATGGATTGGTGAGCAATTTCGAAGGCGAAGTGATATTGAATTTCGCTTCCTGGTTCCGTCAGTACCACCCCAAACTCGTCAGTTAGATGCTGATCGAAACATCGGAGAACCCAGATATGGCAACAGCGACCGACGCGGCGAAAATCGGCGCGGAACTGAGGGACCAAGGCGTTCAGGGAGTCGTCCTGTACTGGGCCGACAACAATGGGATCCTACGTGTCCGCCTGGTGGACGTAGACCAGCTCGAGCGAGTAGCGCAACGCGGCCTGGGCGCATCCGTGCTTCTGGCCGCCTTCGACACCCACGACGCCGTCGCTCGCGGGTACGAGGGGCTCGCCACCGCCAGCGGTGACCGCCGAGTGGTGCCCGATCTGGACGCGGTACGGCAGCTCGGCAGCGATCCTGCGCTAGCGTTCGCGCCGGTCGACCAATATCAGGCCGACGGCTCACGCAGCGAGTACGACCCGCGGCACGCGCTGCGCCGTCAGCTCGACCGCGCCGTTCATGTCGGAATCGACTTCCTGGTCGGCTACGAACTCGAATTCACGCTGTTCAGAGGTGACGGCGACAGCCTCACTCCGGCGCACCGAGGACCTGCTTACAGCGCGCAGGCGTTGCTCGATCTCGGCGGCTTCCCTACCGCGCTGCTGGACGCGCTCAAACGCACGGGCATCGCCGCGGACCAAATCCATGCCGAATACAGCTCCGGGCAACTCGAAGTCAGCCTCGCTGCCACCGACCCCCTGCGCGCTGCCGACGATCATCTCCTCGCTCGGCACCTCATCCACAGCGTCGCACGCGCGCACGGGCTGCAGGCAAGTTTCGCGCCGCTGACGGCGCTGGACCGAGCAGGCAACGGTGCACACGTGCACATTTCACCCTGGCGCGACGGAATCAACTTGCTCGCCCCAACCGCGACAGCAAACGACGTCCACGGGCTTGGCCGCGACGGATCACACTTCCTAGCAGGCCTGCACCGGGATATTGCCGCCCTCACCGCGATCGCCGCACCTAGCGTCCCATCGCAGCGCCGCCTACGGCCCGGCTACTTCGTTGGTTCCTACACCTTTTGGGGCATCGAGAATCGCGACGCCGCTCTGCGTCTCGCTGAAGGAGGCAAACTACTGGGAGATACGCACTGGAACATCGAATTCCGCGCCTCCGATGCATCTGGGAATCCCTACCTGACCTTGGCCGCCCTCATCTCCGCTGGTTTGTCCGGAGTCGCCGAAGAACTCGACCTCGCGGCCCCGATCGCCGACGACCCGCACCAATGGACTCAGGCTAATCGGGACGCCAATGCCGTAGCCGCCCTACCGTTCACTGCGAAGGACGCAGAAGCTGCACTGGACGCCGCACCCGCAGTACGGTCGATATTCACCCCTGAACACCGTGAAGCTTTCCGCGTCGTCCGTGCGTCGGACAGCCGATGGGCGAGTGAACGTACCGACGAAGAGATCCTCGTCGAACATCTGTGGCGCTACTGAGTGGTAGTCGACATTGATAGTCCTGATCAGGCCCGACCAGTACCGGTCTGATCAGAGCCCACGACCGAGCAACTAGTAATCAACAAATTGTGGCTCGCGATCCCTGGACGTTCCGACAGAGATGAGTGCGTTAGTTCGAACGCCAAGCTCCTTGACAGACACACAGGAACCCTCCGTCGCGCCTGTTCGATTTCGTCGCCGGCCTGGTGCTGGGGACGATCCTCGTCCGCGGCCTGTGGCGGCAGGTGCCGATCGCAGTGGTGCTCGCGGCCTTCCCGGCGTTCTACGCGCTCTCGTACGCGACCCCGTACCTGGTCGGCGTCCGGCTCACCATGCTCGTGCCGGTCGTGCTGCTGATCGGCACCGTCGCACATGGTGATCTCAAGGGGCGCTCGAGCCTCCTGCGCGGCCGGCGAATGCAGTGGTTGGGGGAGATCTCGTTCGGCTTCTATCTCGTGCACGCCCTCGTCCTGGTCGAGGGACGGAAACTCCTCGGGCCGAGGACCTTCGAGGCCCCCGCCGCGATCGGCGTCGAGCTGCTGTACCTCGCCGTGAGCGTCGCCGCCGGTGCGGCCCTCTACACGTTCGTCGAGAAGCCCGCCTACGCCCGGTGGTCACGGCGACGGACGCGCCCCGAGGCAGCGGTGTCGCCGTCCCCATCCGCCCCGCCCGGATCGCACGTACCCGCGCCCGTCGCGAGATCGGAGACGGTGGCATGAGCCGCAGAGCACTTCCCCTCATTCTCGCCATCTTCGCGGTCGGTACGTCGGAGCTGATCCCGAGCGGGATCCTGCAGGGACTCGCCACCCGGTTCGGCGTCTCGCTCGCGACCGTCGGACTGACGGTGACCGTGTACGCGCTGACCATGGCCTTCCTCGGCCCGGCGGTGACCGCGGTGACACTGCGATACCGACGGAGTACGGTCGCCGTCGCACTGCTGCTGGTGTTCGCCGCGGGTACCGCCGTCGTCGCGCTCGCCCCCACCTTCCCGGTGCTCCTCCTCGGTCGGGTGCTCACGGCGTCAATCCACGGCACGCTGATGGCGGTCGTCGTGATCCTGGCCGAGCGCTCGGCTCCGGCCGGCAAGTCCGGTTCCGCGGTCGCGGCCATGCAGTTCGGGATCAACCTCGCCACGGTCGTGGGCGTCCCGCTCGGGACCTGGTTCAGCGGCATCGCCGGATGGCGCTGGACGTTCGCGGTGATCGGCCTGCTCGGAGCCGTCGCGAGTGTCCTGATCGCCATGACCGTCTGGCCGCCCGAGCCGCACGCCGACGGCGGCGGAGCCACGCTCGCCGACGAACTCGCCGTGCTCCGTGCACCGCAGGTGAGCGGCATGGTGGTGGCGACCGCGCTCTATTCGGCCGCGATGTTCGCCATCATCACCTACCTGCAGCCCACCTTGGACGAGGCCGCCGGGATCACCGGACTCGGATTCTCCCTCGCGCTGTTCGGTTACGGCATCGCCTCGCTGGTCGGGAACGTCCTCGGCGGCCGCCTCGCGAACGGCGACCTCCCGCCGCGCCTTCTCGCCGCGGGTATCGCCTTCGCGGCGAGCTGCGCGTTGGTCGGCCTCGCTCACGGTGTACCGCTCACCGTCGCGGCGCTGGTGTTCTTCGGTGTCGCGACCTTCGCCCTCATCCCGCTGCTGCAGACCCGAGTGCTCACTGCGGCGGCGGCCGCCCCGAACGTGGCATTGACGGCCAACATGTCGGCGTTCGGCGTCGGCGCGGCCGGTGGATCGTTGCTCGGGGGTCGGGTCCTCGAGGCCACGGGCAGTGCCGCGTCGATCGCTTTCGCTGCCGCCGGGCTGGCGTTGGCGAGCTGGGTCTTCGTGACGATCCTCAACGCCCGGCTGCGGCCGGACGGCTCCCCGGAGACGGATGCTGCCGGACCGGGCGCCGTGGACACCGTCGACCGGGCGGAGGCGTCGTGACCGCCGCACCGGACGAGCGGGTGCTCGAGGCCGCGCCCGCCCGCCGGCCCGCCCTCCCGTCCCTCACCGGGCTGCGCTTCGTCGCGGCGACGCTGGTCTTCTTCTTCCACGCCTCGTTCTGGGATCCGCCGCAGAACCCGTTCGCGGACAGGGGGATCGGCGACGCCTATCAGACGGCGTTCAGCAAGGCCGGCTGGATGGGCGTGTCGTTCTTCTTCGTGCTCAGCGGATTCATCCTCACGTGGACCTGGCGGCCGCAACCCCGAACCGCCTTCTGGCGGCGACGGGCCGCGAAGATCTTCCCGACGCACATCGTGATGTGGCTGCTCGCCATGCTGCTCTACGCGGCGTGGACCACCCCGGGGCCGGCCGCGCTGCTCAATCTGTTCCTGTTCCACTCGTGGAGTCCGGACCACGCCACGTACATCAGCGTCAACCCGCCGAGTTGGTCCCTCTGCAGTGAGCTGCTCTTCTACTTCCTGTTCCCGTTCCTCATCCCGTGGATCCAGCGCCTGCGGGAGGCGCACCTGTGGCCGATGGTCGGCGCGCTGGTCCTCGGAATGGTGATCGCCGAACTGGTCGTGCAGGTGGCGGTCCCGAGCCTGCCGCGCACCCCGGAGGGCTTCCCGATCTCGTCATTGCAGTTCTGGCTCGGCTACAACTTCCCGCCGATGCGGCTCTTCGAGTTCGTTCTCGGCATGGTGGTCGCGCGGATCGTCGTCGCCGGACGATGGCCCGCGGTGCGGCCGGCGGCGACCGTCGGGCTGCTCGTCGCGGCGTACCTGATCGACCTGCGGGCGCCGTTCCTGTTCAGCCTGACGGCGGTCCTGATCGTGCCGTTGCTGCTCGTGGTCGGGTCGTTCGCCGCGGCCGACCTGTCGGGTCGGACGGGGTTGATGGCGACTCCCGCGTTCCAGTGGCTCGGCGACATCTCCTTCGGCTTCTACATGGCGCAGTACGTCCTCATGTACTCGGTGCGGACCAAGGTCATGGACGCGCGCCTGTACTCCACGCCCGTCGCTGTTCTCATCCTCCTCGGGTTCTTCCTCGCGACCGTGCTCGCGGGATGGGCCCTGCACACCCTCGTCGAACGCCCGGCCATGCGCCACTTCGGCGCTCGCGAGGCTCCTCGTCTGTTCCGCCGCACCTCCCAACCCCAGAAAGGCGCACTATGACCTTCCACGCCACTCCGGCCTCCGAGCTCGACTACTTCGACGACGGGGACGGAACTCCGTTGCTCCTGATCCACGGCACCGGCGCCGACGGCGAGCTCAACTTCGGGCATCTGCTTCCGGCGCTGTCCGCACGCCACCGCGTCGTGCGCCCGAACCTCCCCGGAACGGGGGACGAGCCGGACCTCGAGGGCGTCGACCTCGATGTCATCGTCGATCGGATCGCGGCGCTCCACGACCGGACCCACGACGGCCCCGTCGACCTCCTCGGCTTCTCGCTCGGGGCGGTGCTCGCGGCGGCGTACGCCGGACGGTACCCGGATCGCGTGCGCCGGTTGGTCCTGCTGGCGGGGTGGGCCGGCCCCGACCCGCGCCACGAGCTCTTCATGGGCCTGTGGCGCCGGTTGGCCGATCTCGACGACCGGGCCTACGGCGAATTCCTCGTCCTGTTGCTGTTCAGCCCCCAGTTCGTCGCGGCACTCGGTGACGGGGTCGACGAGGCCGTGCGCGGCACCGTCCCGCACGTCGGGACCTCGCGACAGATCGACCTGAACATCACGATCGACATCCGCGAACTGGCGCCCCGAATCACCGCGCCCACACTGCTCGTGGCGGGAACCGCGGATGCGATCGTGCCGGTCGAAAAGGTGCAGGAGCTCGCGCAGCTCATCGTCGGGAGCACCTACGCGGAGGTCGACAGCGGCCACATGCTGCTGGTCGAGCAGCCGGAGAAGGTCCTCTCGCTGGTGAGCGACTTCCTGGAGTAGGCGTCCGCGGGCGGCGTCCATGTTTCCACCGAGAAGGACGGAGTCGAAGTGGCTATTGTCCAAGGAATGTGGCTCCTGGTTGAGACCCTCTCGGAAGTGCCAACAGTTGTGTCCGAGGACGATCGCGCACGGAGCTTCCGGCCGCTGGGAACGTACCTCCGCAGTGGGGTTCGCGTGGCCGCGCTGAAGGCGGTCAGCGAGGTTCAGCGGGCAGGACGGCCCGTCGAGATGCCGATCGGTGATGGCGGTACCGTTCAGGCCGTTCCGGTGTTCGGTCCGTCAAAGCGGGTGCACGCCGTCCAGCTTGGTATAGGTGAGGCGGACCCTAGGGCGAGGCCCTTCGTGGCGGGGTACGAGTGGATCGTGGGCGTGCCGGGGAAGCCGTTGCGGTCCTTCTGGACAGACGATGTCCAGCGGATGTACGGCGTGGAGGAGCGTCGCAGCGTCGCCAGTCCGTTCGGACTCGCGGACGTCTTTCGGCGGGTGCTCGGGCTGGCAGAGGTGACCAAGGCGATGCGGGGAGTCTACGACCCGGTGCCTGGCGACTCCTTCGTCAACGAGTTCCTCGCGCGACACGATGACGGGTCGGATCATTTGATCAGGTCGGTCCGCCGGGTGATCGCCTTGGGAGGGCGCATGGTCATCCGGGGTGTGGACCAGGACATAACCGTGCGCCTGGACCCGTGGGAAGCCACGTTCGCGACCATCGACCACGACGCACTCAGATTGAGCCTCGACCGGTCAAACCGATACGCAGCGATGATCGACCTCCGGCACGGTGGCGTGATGACATGGATCGGACAGGGGGCGCCGCAGGTAGCCCGCCCGGTCTCCAGCGGTCTGGAGCCGTTCATCCATCCCGCCGACGTCGAGCGCGTCGTCACCCTCGTCGCCAAAGGAAATCCTGTCGAATCCACCGTGAGACTGAACCTGCGCGCCGGGTGGCGTGAGGTTTCGGTCCAACTCGACCGGATGATCGGCCACGGGCCGACGGTCGTATGTCTTCTGATCGGGGCTGTTTGAGAGGCTGGGAGGGCGGTCTGTCACCTCGCGGTCGGGCGCAGACTGTCGACGAGCACGCGGCCGCGGTGCACCTACCTACGGCCGAGTGCCTGCTTGTGTACTCGCGCGATCTGCCGTGTGGGCGGACTCTCGCGCACCTGCCACAGTTCTGCCACTATCCCGTCCTGCGGCAGCGCGATCAGGCACTCCGAGGTGCACGTCGGGACACTTCAGGTGCGTCCGCTACGATCACGTTTACCCAGTTAGCGGTGACTTGAAAGCGAGCGTGGGTGAAACCACCGGGGGTTCAAATCCCTCCGCTTCCGCAGTCCCTCGCGACGTCACCCGCCACGACTGGCGAGCGGTCGCTGAGGTGCCATCGAAGTCCGGCGGGTGGGACGAGACTCCACGCACTCAGTGGAGGGGGCACGGTTCGCGAGTGTCAGCGACCTTCCCACCGGGCGGGCCGGCCTTCGGTGAATGCTGCCAGCCCCTCGGCGCGGTCGGTGCTGCTGTACGGGTCAGGGAGGGGCGGCTGCCTGAGCGCGGCGCTGAGCGGAAGCTCGGCCCCCGCTGCGATCGCCTGCTTGTACCGGCGCACGGTGAGTGGGGCATTGGCGGCGATGGCATGACACAGATCAACCGCGTGGGTCCGCACATCGTCTACGACGTGGTTGGCGAGGCCGATGTCGTACGCCCGGTCCGCGCTGATCGGGTTTCCGGTGAAAAGATGCTCCAGGGCGACGCCGCGTGGGATGAGCCTGGGGAGCATCTGGGCGCCGAAGTTCGCGCCCATACCGATCTTCGCCTCTGGAAGACCGAGAATCGAGTGCGGGGATAGGATTCGGATGTCGGAGGCGAGCGCGAGCTCGCACCCGGCTCCCATGGCTGCGCCGTCCACTGCGGCGACTGTCGGCTTCCCGCATTCGGTCATGACCTCGAACAGGTTGCGGCGGATCCCGCCCATCGGCATCGCCGCCAATGCGCCGGCGGCTGCGGGCTGTCGTAGCTGTTTGATATCGATTCCGGCACAGAAGGCCGGTCCGGGCGCGCTGGTCAGCAACACCACCCGAACGGCGGGATTGCGGTCGAACTCGTCATAGAGGCCGGCGAGCGCAGCCATCATGTCGAGAGTGAGCGCGTTGCGTGCCCGGGGACGATCGATGGTGACGGTCGCGATGTGCGCGGTGATGTCGTACTGAAGGCCTTCGGTCGGTGTCATTCTTGCTCCTCAGGAATACTCATCGGATCGGGTTCTCGCGTGGCCGGGACGCACAGCCCACCGCCGTCGAGTCACCGCCCCAGGAACTCAGGGGAACGGCGTTCGGCGAAGGCGGAGAGCGCTTCCGCTGAGTCCGCGGTCGACATTGCGACTGCTTGATGCGACGCGATCAGGTCCAACGCCGCACGCAGGTCGCCGGGCTGGGCCTGATTGACCGCCGTCTTGATCATCTGGATCGCTACCGGTGGTTGCAGTGTCAGCTGGCGAGCGAAGTGGTCGAGTCGACTCTCGAACTCGTGTGTCTCACACACCTCATCGACCAGGTTCCACGTGAGAGCCGTTGCCGCATCGATGAATTCCCCGGTCCATAGCAGGCGCAGAGCCCTGGAGCGGCCGATCAACCTGGGCAGGTAGAAGCAGCCGCCGTCGCCGGGTACGAGGCCGACGCGGATGTACCCCTCCGAGAACCTCGCATCAGCCGATGCGATCCGGTAGTCGCACATCAGCGCCATGTCCATCCCGGCACCAACCGCCGGCCCGTGCACACCGGCGATGAGAGGTTTGGTGAGATCGTCGACGGCGCGAGCTACCTGATGGACCTGATCGGTCATCAGCCGGCGATTCTCCAACGGCGAACGATCCACGTCGGACAGATCTCCCAGGTCCACACCGGAGCAGAACGCATTCCGTGCGCCGCGCACCACTACGACTCGAACGTTGTCGTCACGCTGAAACTCACGCAGCGCGTTCGCCCAGCGATCGAGCATGTCGATGGTGAAGGAGTTCTTTCTCTCGGGACGGTTGAGAACTATCCACCCGATATGACCGTCCACGGTGACGGACAGTGAGTCGGAGGTTGGTTTCACGTAGATCAGCTCCGTATTTCTGGGGTAGGGGGGTCGATCGGTGTTGTCAGCGGGGAAGCGGTGAGTGTGCTGTCTCGGCGATCCGCCACAGCACGACGAGCCCGACGACGTTGAGGGTCACGAGGTAGAGCGGAAATAATGCGCTGTGGCCGACGCTGTGCAGCCACGTCCCGATCATCGGCACTGTTCCGCCGAAAATTGCTGTGGCGACCGAGAGGGCCGTGCCAGTTGCGAGAACGCGTACATGGCTGGGGAACATCTCACCGAGCATCGCGCCGAAGATCGACATGAGGAATGCCGTCAGCATGAGCCCGACGCATTGGACTGCCAGTGTCTGAAGTGGGTTCCATGAGATCAATGCGAACAGGGGGAACGTCAGAGCGATATTGCCGATCGTGAATGCGAGGAGCATCGGGCGGCGCCCGTACCGATCGGATAGCCGCCCCAACGGATACTGGATCAGCCCGTAGAAGATGAACGCCACGGTGGAGATCGCGACCGAGGTCTCCTTCCCCAGCCCCTCTGTCACGACCGCCCACGTCGGAACGAATGTTCCCCATGCGTAGAACATCACGCTGACCATCATCGCAATGGTGAAGGTGTGCCAAAACGGCTTGCCGTGCTCTTTGAACAGCGTGCGGAAGCCGAGGTGTTCTGCACTCGACGAGTCCGACGTCGCACCGGGGTCGAGGGGTGCGAGCGTCTCCTGAGCCCGCCGCCGGATCCACCATGCTGCCACGGCGCCGGCGGCGCCGATGAGAAACGGCACCCGCCATGCCCACGCACCCATGTTCGCAGCGCCGACGACGTGCACCACACCGGTGATGATTGCCAGGCAGATCACCTTGCCCACGCTCGAGGTGATATTGGTGAAGCTCGTGAAGGTTCCTCGCCGATCATCCGGCGCGGATTCCATGAGAAACGCGCTTGCGGTCGCCAGCTCGCCACCAGCTGACAACCCCTGGACGAGTCGCGCGATCACGAGGATCGTCGGCGCAAGCATGCCGACCTGGTCGTAGGTGGGGGCCAGGCCGATGGCGAGGCTTCCGATGCCCATCATTCCGACCGACAGACTCAGCGCGGCCTTGCGGCCACGTCGATCGGCGATTCTGCCGAGGAGAATTCCTCCCACCGGTCGCGCGATGAATCCGATGGCGAAGACCGCGAAGGTGCTCAGGAGTGGCACGATCGATGACTCGTCGCCGGGAAAGAATCGGTGCGCGAAGTAGATCGCCAAGAACGAGTACGCACTCCAATCGAAGTACTCGATCAGATGGCCGATCCCGCCGGTGATCAGCTGCCGGCCCCGGTTGACGCGAGGCTGCACACTCTCGGCCGTGAGAGGTGAGATCGTCATGATGTGGCTCCGATCATTTCTGTGCTGTGTACGGCGATCTCGGCTCGAATCTCCTCGCCGTCCTGTCCGTTGATCGGACAATGCCGACGGATGCGCGTCGGGGTGAGGGAGAATCGGACAGGGTGTGCCACCGCACGATAGGAGCCCTCGGAGGGATGTTCCGCGATCGACACCAATCCACCGGCCTGTGCGTACGGTCCTTCCGCGGACTCGGCCAGCCCGAGAATCGGATGCGCCGGGATCGACCGATCGTCACACATCGTCTGCCACTGTTCATTCGTGAATTGGTCGGTGAGGGTGTGCATCCGCGCGTACAACTCATCCGCGTGCTCAGTGCGTGCCGTCATGGTCGCGAACCTCGGGTCCGATGCGGCATCGAGGTCGCCTGCGAACTCGAAGAAGTCGACCCAGTTGCGATCGTTGTAGGGCAGGATGCACATCCAGCCGTCCGCAGTGCGGCACGCGCGTCGCTCGCGGCTGAGCACGCGTGGGTATCCGTACTCGCCGGATTCACGGGGGTGACCATCGGCGCTCCGACCGCGGATTCCGTCGTTCGCGGGCATCGAACGACCCTGACTGTCCGGCATCGCGGCAAGGGAAGCGCCGGACAGATGCTCGACGAGATTGAAGGCGATCATCGTGTCGGTCATGGGCACCTCGACGTGCTGCCCGACGCCTGTGCGATCCCGGTGATGAAGTGCTGCGAGTGCTGACTGCACGATCATCAGGCCGCGCACCTTGTCGGCGAGGACCGTCGGGGTGTAATAGGGCTGCCCCGAGACCTGTTCGTTCAGGGACACCAGGCCGCTCGCTGCCTGGATGATGTCGTCGTACGCTGCGTTGTCGCGCATCTCGGAATCCGTCCGAAAGCCTTGAGCCTGCACGTACACGAGACGCGGGTGAGCCTGCGTGATCTCCCGTGGATCGAGGCCCAGACGTTCGAGTGCACTCGGCCTGACATTGGTGAAGAAGACGTCCGCCGACGCGAGAAGGCGGAGCAGGGTGTCGTGATCCTCTGGCGTCTTGAGGTCGAGGGTGATGCTGCGCTTGTTGCGATTCAGATTGAGTGTCGGTCCTCCCATGCCGGGGTGGCGCTGTGGATCGAAGCCGCGAGTCGGGTCTCCGGCGGGGGACTCGATCTTGATGACATCCGCTCCGAGGTCGCCCAGCTGTTGACCGGCGTAGGGGCCCATGATCACGGTGGCGAGTTCGACCACGCGCACGCCGGCCAGGGGGCCGTCCACGCTGTTGTCGTCGAGGTCACCGCACGGGCGGCCGCTGTCAGGGATGGACGTCGAGGAGTCTCTGAATATGTGTCTCACATCACTGATGTAACGCCGAGAGCGGGCATCCTTCAAATATCAATTAGCCCAGTTTTGATATGCTCAGACATATGGATGTCTCGCCGCGACTGCTGGAGCAGTTCCTCGTTCTCGCTGAGGAGCGGCATTTCCGGAGGGCGGCCGAGAGACTCTCCATGAGCCAACCTCCCCTCAGTCAAGCGATCCACCGCCTGGAGAGAGCCGTCGGAGTCCCGCTGATCGAACGCAGTACGCGGCGAGTGTCTCTCACGCCGGCCGGGGAAGCCTTCGCTGTCGATGCGCGGCACCTGCTCGATGCCCAACGTGCCGCGCAGGAACGCGCTCGGCGGATCGCCGCGGGCGCCGAAGGAGTCCTCCGCCTCGGCTTCGTCAGTGGCGTTTCGTATCGATCGCTACCGGATGTGCTCCGCGTGCTCCGCACGGAATTGCCCAGGTTGCGCATTCACCTACATCAGAACACGTCGTCGGAGATGGCAGACATGGTGCGGCAACGCCGCCTCGACATCGCGTTCACCCGCGCGCCGCTGCTCGATCCCCACGAACTCGACGTATCCCCCCTGGGCGAGGAGCCGTTCGTGTGCGCGGTCCCCTCTGACCACAGTCTTGCCTCAGTGGACTCCGTCGCGCTCTCCTCCCTGCGCGATGAGTCATTCGCCCTACCGTCCGGTACCGGCATGCCCGGCCTCGCGGAGACGGTGTTCTCCTACTGCCGCCGAGCAGGATTCGAACCGCGCAGTGGTGGACAGGCGACCTCACTGCCCGGATTGATTGCCCTCGTGGCAGGAGGCGGATGTGTGTGCCTGGTGCCCAGCGAGGTTCAGGAGACCGTAACCCCCGGGGTTGCGTACGTGGGACTCGAAGGCGACTCCTATCGGATCGAGACATTGATCGTCGCCAGAAAGGTACGAAGTGATCCCGTTGTCGATCGCGTCCTGGAGTTGATCAAGCAACGGGGTGCTGGAGCGGGAGGGTAGTCCCGACGACAGAGCAGCCGGACCGACCGCGGTACGGGGATGCAGGGCCGAGCAGGTCCACAGCCCTGCCTTGCCCAGATCTTCCCGCGGCTTCCGGCTGCGCGCATCCTGCGTACTGCCGAGGTCCATCTCAACCGGCCGCGGTAGCGCCGAGTGCATTCAAATCGTCATGAACCGAATCGAGTGCGGCGTCGTATTTCGCCGCGCGGTGCGCTGGGCCTCCGTCAAGTTCGCGCCCCTGGAATTCGTTCCTGTTTCGCTCATCTCGTCGCCGGTGAGCAGCGGAGCCCGGGCGTAAAGGCCTCCTCTGGCAACGATTCAGCGGGTTCGTCGCCGGCGAAGCCTGTTCGATCAGAAGTGCGTTGCCGAGTGGTGCGAGGGCGTGGTCGCGTTCAGGGTGCATCGGTACACGAATTCCGCATACGAATCCGAATGCCGGCCAGGAGTAGCGCGGCGAACTCCCGCTGGCCGGCGACGTATTGAACAGTATGTATCGTTCACGCAGCCGGGAGATCCCCGGTCCCGTCGAGTTGGAGAAACAAAGCCATGAAGATGAAGCGATTCGCGCTCGCCCTGATCGTGCCCGTCACCCTCGCCTCGGGTGTCGCAGCCTGCGGCTCCGGCTCCGACGGTGACGCCGTGACGATCGGTGTGACCGACGGCGCGCAGGCCTTCTGGCAGACCTACAAGAACCTGGCGAAGGATCAGGGCATCGACGTCGAGCTCAAGAACTTCAGCGATTACAAGCAGCCCAACGCCGCGCTCAACGATGGCGACCTGAACATCAACGAGTACCAGCACCTGCTGTTCCTGGCCGATTACAACACCAAGAACAACACCAAGCTGGTGCCGATCGGTGCGACCGCGATCTACCCCCTGCCGCTGTACTCGAAGAAGCACAAGTCCGTCGCCGACATCCCGCAGGGCGGCACCATCGTCGTTCCGGACGATCCGACCAACCTCTCCCGCGCACTGCTGGTTCTGTACTCGGCCGGCCTGGTGAAGTTCAAGGTCGAGCAGAACCCGTTCGTCACGCCGGCCGACATCGACACCGCCGCCTCGAAGGTGACGGTCAAGACGGTGGACGCCAACCAGACCGCCCTGAGCCTCGACAGCGTCGACGGCGCCGTGGTCAACAACGATCCCGCTGAGAACGCCAAGCTCGGCAAGGACCTGATCATCGCCAAGGACGATCCGGCCAACCCCGCTTCCGAGCCGTACATCAACGCGTTCGTCGTCCGCGAGGCCGACAAGGAGAACCCGAAGTACCTGCAGCTGGCGAAGCTCTACCAGGATCAGAAGGTCGTCGAGGCGCTCCGCAAGGACAAGGGCGATACCTTCATCCTGGTCCAGAAGCCGGCGGCCGATCTGCAGCAGATCACTGTCAAGCTGCAGGAGCAGGTCAAGGCCCACGGCAAGTGACTGAAACCACCGACGCCCGGGTGGCGATCGAGTTCATCGATGCCACCCGGGATTTCGGCACGACCAAGGCTCTCGACGAGGTGAGCTTCGCGATCCGCGAGGGCTCCATCACCGGCGTGATCGGCCAGTCCGGCGCCGGCAAGTCCACGCTGATCCGCACCATCAACGGTCTCGAGTCGACCACCTCCGGCGAGGTGCGCGTGCTCGACACCGTCGTCGGCACCCTGGGCGAACGGGACCTCCAGAAGCTGCGCGCCCAGGTGGGGATGATCTTCCAGCGGTTCAACCTCATGAACTCGCGGACCGTGGCCGGGAACGTCGGGTACCCGCTCACCCTCGGCGACATGTCGAAGGACGAACGCCGCGCGCGCGTCGCGGAACTGCTCGACTTCGTCGGCATCGGCGACAAGGCGAAGCAGTACCCGAACACGCTGTCCGGCGGGCAGAGTCAACGCGTCGGCATCGCCCGCGCGCTGGCCCGGAACCCGAAGATCCTGCTCGCCGACGAGGCCACGAGCGCCCTCGACCCGGGCACCACCAGCGAGGTCCTCGACCTGCTGCTACGGGTCAACCGCGAGTTCGGGACGACGATCGTCGTCATCACCCACGAGATGGACGTCATCCGGCGGATCTGCGACACGGTCGCGGTCCTCGACCACGGCAAGCTCGTCGATTACGGGCCGGTGTACGACGTCTTCGCCGCGCCCACCTCGACCGCGACCAGGTCGCTCATCCACGCGGCCGTCGGCGACGACGTCGCCCCGGAGACCCTGCAGCGCCTGCACTCGGCCCGGCCCGGCACCGTCGTCACCGTCGACGTGCGCGACGAGCCCGACGCCCTCGACGCGGCGGAGGTCTTCGCCGCGCACGGCACCGGCGCCCGCGTCCTGTACGGCGGTGTCGCCGAGGTCGGCGGCCGGCCGTTCGGCTCGCTGACCTACTCAGTGACAGGCGATGAGGCCGCAGTCGCGGCCGCGGTCGCCCAGCTCGGATCCCTTGCGCACGTCAAGGACCCGCAGACCGGCGAGGAGATCGCCCGATGACCCACCCGACCTTCCTGGACGACGTCTTCCCGCCCGGCACCCAGGACGTCTTCGTCGACGCGATCGGCGAGACGGTCCGCCTCGTGGGCATCACGATGATCGTCGGCGGGTTGCTGGGACTCGTCTACGGCACCCTGCTCTACGCCACCCGGCCGGGCAACCTGCTCGCGAACCGCGCGGTCTTCTCCGTGCTCAACGTGCTGGTCAACATCATCCGGCCGATCCCGTTCATCATCTTCATCACCGCGATCGCCCCGATCACCAAGGAGGTGATCGGGACTCGTATCGGTGTGGAGGCAGCGGCCTTCGCGATGACGGTGATGGCGACCTTCGTGATCGGCCGCGTTGTGGAGCAGAACTTGGTGACCGTCGACCCCGGCGTGGTGGAGGCCGCACGGTCGATGGGAGCGAGCAAGGTCCGCACGCTCGCCACCGTTGTGATCCCGGAGGGTCTGGCGCCACTGACGTTGGGGTACACGTTCATGTTCGTCGCTGTGGTCGACATGTCCGCCATGGCCGGTTACGTCGGCGGTGGAGGCCTGGGCGACTTCGCGCGCCAGTACGGTTACCAGCAGAACAATTGGCAGCTCACGCTCGTCGTGATCGTGGTGCTCATCGTGGTGGTGCAGATCGCGCAGTTCTTCGGCAACTGGCTCTCTCGGCGGTTGCAGCACCGTGACTGACGGCCCGGGCGAGCCGTCCGCACGTCACCCGGAACCACCGATGGCCGCGGCCGGCCGACGCCGTCCGAGGAGACCCGTTCCCACCGCGCCGTGACGAACGAATGTTCAGCAGCCCAGATGTCGGGCCGCACCGTGATCGTGCGTGGGTATCACCCGGATCCGGTGCCGCGCGAGGTGCAGGCGGTGCAGGGTCTTGAACGCGGCGTCCCGGTCGGCGTCGACCAGCGCGCCCGGGAACGCGGGCTTCTGCCGAATCCGCTCCACCTGCTCGTAGTGCCAGGCGGCATCACCCGCGAGCAGGACCCAGCCGTCCTTCGTGCGTGCGAGGACTCCGATGCTGCCCGGGGTGTGCCCGGGAAGATCGACCAGCAGTACGGAGGCGTCGCCGAACAGGTCGTGCGAGGCGGCGAATGTCGAGACCGGCGGACCGTCGAGGTCGAAGACGGTGACCTCCCTCCCGCCCGTCAGCGCCGGCCGCACGCCGCCGACGGGTGGCCGCTGCGAGCCGAGGATCCAGTCCCGCTCGACACCGTGCAACCGCACGGGCAGCCCGGGGAGATCGAGCAACCCGCACACGTGATCCCAATGCGCGTGTGTGGGCAGGGCGAAATCGGGATCCACTCCGAGGATGCGCATCGCATCGATCGTCGGAATCGTTGCGGGGGGCGGAGTCACGACGGGGCGGAGCAGTCCCGGGAGTTCGTTGATCGCCCGATGCCGCGCGTCGCGGCAGTAGGCCGGATCGACGAGGAACGTCGCCGACGGGTGCTCGATCACGTACGTGGTCATCGCGTTCTCGACGCGACCGAACAACCCTGCCCCTTCGATGATCGCGGCCGCGGGGACCGTGCGCGGCACCTGTGGCAACGCGCGCACCGAGACCGTTCGATCCCCGTCGGGCAGCCCAGTGTCGGTGAGGGACCGGAGGAAACGGAGATCGGCGCGTTTCGGCCGCACCGCGCCCAGTCCGAAGCCGGCGACCGAGGAGGCGATCAGGCGTGCCGAGGGTGCGAGGGGGGCGGCTTCGTTCGGCGTGGGCATCGGATGCTCCTTGACGGTGGGAGTGGGTCTACGCCACCACGGTACGAGCAGATCGACGCGACCACGATGGGGAGAGCGCCACTCGTGGCTACTGCACCACGGGCGGCCACTCCACGCCGGACCCGGCGGGCGCCACGGCGGCCCGTGCCTTGAGCGCGGGAGCGATCAGCTCGGCGATCTCCTCCGGCAGGTCGTCGAGTTCCGGGCACCGGTCGGCGCGCCGGGTGGGCAGGGGCGGCTTGTCGTCGGAGACGGTGCCCTCGATCCGGGCGGCCGCCACCTGCTGCTCGGCCAGCTCCGCGTACAGGCCGTCCGCCGCCATGAGTTCGGCGTGCGTCCCCGACTCCACGATGCGGCCCGCGTCGATGACGTGGATCTCGTCGGAGTCGACGATCGTCGAAAGCCGGTGTGCCACGGTGATGGTGGTGCGGCCGTGGGCCACCGCGTCGATCGCCTCCTGCACCACCCGCTCGGAGACGGTGTCCAGCGCGGAGGTCGCCTCGTCGAGCAGCAGCACCGGCGGGTCCTTGAGCAGCACCCGCGCGATGGCGATGCGCTGCTTCTCCCCGCCGGAGAGCCGGTAGCCGCGTTCACCCACCATCGTGTCGTAGCCGTCCTCGAATCCCATGATGATGTGGTGGATGTTGGCGGCGGTGCAGGCCCGCACCAGCTCCTCGTCGCTCGCGTCGGGCTTGGCGTACCGCAGGTTCTCGGCGATCGTCGCGTGGAACAGGTACGTCTCCTGGGAGACGATGCCCACCTCGTCGATGATCGAGGACTCCGTCAGGGTGCGCACGTCCGCGCCGGCGAACAGCACCGTGCCCTCCGTCGTCTCGTACAGGCGCGGGATCAGGTACAGGATGGTCGATTTGCCCGACCCCGACGGTCCCACGATCGCCACGTGCCGGCCGGCGTCCACCCGGAAGCTGACGTGGTCGAGGGTGGGACGGGTGTCCGGATCGGCGTCCGGGAAGCGGAACACCACCTCGTCGAACTCGATGCTGCCACGAGGGCCCGGGGCGTCGGCGGCGGCGATCGCGTCCGGGGCGTCCTGGATCTGCGGGACCAGATCGAGGTACTCGAAGATCCGCGCGAACAGGGCACGGGAGGTCTGCACGTCCAGCGCCACCCGCATCAGCGAGACCAGCGGCTGCAGCAGCCGGGCCTGCACGGTGGTGAACGCGACGATCGCACCCGCGGTGATCCCGGCTCCGGCGTCGCCGGTCAGCAGCAGGCCCGCGATCAGGTAGATCACGGCCGGCACCGAGCTCATCAGGACCTGGACCACGGCGAAGAAGGTCTGGCCGCTCATCGCCTGCTTCACCTGCAGCCGAATCTGATTCGCGTTCTCGGCCTGGTAGCGCACCGATTCGGTGCGCTGCCGGTTGAACGATTTCGAGAGCAGGATTCCGGAGATGCTCAGTGTCTCCTGGGTGATCGCGGTCAGCTCGGACAGCGATTCCTGGGTCCTGCCCGCGATCTTCGCCCGGACCCGGCCCACCCGCCGCTGCACCAGCACGAGGATCGGCATGATCGCGACGGACGCGAGGGTGAGCCGCCAGTCGATCAGCACCATGGCCACCAGCGAGGCGACCACCGTGACCGCGTTGCCCAGGATCGAGGTCACCGTGGAGGTGAGCACCCCGGACACGCCGCCCACGTCGTTCTGCAGCCGCGACTGGATCACCCCGGTCTTGGTGCGGGTGAAGAAGCCCAGCTCCATGGACTGCAGGTGCTCGAACAGCCGGACCCGCAGATCGCCGGTGATCCGGTTGCCGATCGTCGACGTGAGGTACGTCTGTACCACGTTCATCCCCGCGGACAGCAGGTACAGGCCCACCATCGCCAGCACCAGCCGCACCAGAAGTGAGATGGACGGGCCGCCCGACTTCGGGAACAGTGCGTCGTCGAAGATCCGCTCCACCAGTAGCGGCGGGATCACCCCGAGCGCCGCGGCGAGGACCACGATCGCGCAGGTGATCACGATCTGCCAGCGGTACGGGGCGAACAGCGCGAACACGCGCCGGCCCAGGTTCGAGATCCGCGGCGCCGCGGCGTTCTGCTCGCGGACCGCGTCCTCGTCCACGCCGCGCATCCCGCCGCGGCCGCCGATGCCCGGTCCAGGTCCTGTCATGCCCGGATACTACGGGAGCCCACGGTGCCCGTCGCCCGGCTCGGGAGCCGGGCGCACGACCGGCGGACACGAGGTGAGATCATCGAAGTATGTCTGCATCGCACCCGGTCCAGAGCTCGCCGGGCCCCGAGCCCGCCGCGGAGGAGAAGCTGGCGCGCACGGCCGTCACGGTGTTCCCGATCCTGGTCCTGGTGGCCGGGGTGGTGGGCTACCTGACGCCCGGCACGTTCACGCCGCTCGCGCCGTCGGTGCCGTACCTGCTGGGCATCATCATGTTCTGCATGGGGCTCACGCTGACCCCGCCGGACCTGGCCTCGGTGGCGAAGCGGCCGTGGGCGGTGGCGCTGGGCATCATCGCCCACTACGTGATCATGCCCGGCGCGGGCTGGCTGATCGCCCACGCGCTGCACCTGCAGCCCGAGCTGGCCGTCGGCGTGATCCTGGTGGGGTGCGCACCGTCGGGCACGGCGTCGAACGTGATGGCCTTCCTGGCGAAGGGCGATGTGGCGCTCTCGGTGGCGGTGGCGAGCGTCTCCACCCTGATCGCCCCGATCGTGACCCCGCTGCTGGTGCTCCTGCTCGCCGGCTCCTACCTTCCCATCGATGCCGGCGGCATGGTCCTCGACATCGTGAAAACCGTTCTGCTGCCGGTGATCCTCGGGTTCCTGGCACGGAGGTTCGCGAAGAAACTCGTCACCCGGGCGCTCCCGATCCTGCCGTGGGCGTCCGCCGTGGTGATCGCGCTCATCGTGGCGATCGTGGTCGCGGGCAGCGCGAGCAAGCTGGCCGCCGCCGGCGGCATCGTGTTCCTGGCGGTGGTGCTGCACAACGGCTTCGGTCTGGGCCTGGGCTACCTCGCGGGCAAGGTGGGCGGCCTCGACGACCGCGCCCGGCGCGCGCTCGCCTTCGAGGTGGGCATGCAGAACTCCGGCCTCGCCGCCACCCTCGCCACGGCGCACTTCTCGCCGCTCGCGGCGCTGCCCTCCGCCGTGTTCTCCCTGTGGCACAACGTGTCCGGTTCGATCGTCGCGGCCTGGCTGGCCCGCCGCCCGATCCGTAACGACTCCCGCGTCACCACGCAGTAGCGGGACGGGCGGGTCAGGCCGCGCGGTGGCGGCGCACCGCCTCGCGGCTGCCGCAGCGCGGCGAGCAGTACCGCTGGCGACCGCTCCGGGAGACGTCCGCGAACACCCGATCGCAGTCGGAGGAGGCGCACCGCCCGAGCCGGCTCATGCCCCGCGTCGTGAGGTGCAGCGCCGTCCCGGTGAGGATGAGCACCGCGAGCTGGCCGGTGAGCGCCGCGCCGGACTCGCGGTAATGGATGTGCCACCCGGTCCCCGCGTGGTCGGTGACCCGGGGGTGCGAGGCGTGCTCCGCGAGCAGCGCGTTGAGCCGCGCCACCCGCTCCGCGACGTCCCCGGCGTCCACCACCGTGAGCCACGCCCCGATCAGCGCGCGGCAGCCCGCGAAGTCGGCGGGCTCCACGGCCTCCACCGACACGTCGTGCGCATCGCACCGTCGGAGCAGGTCACCGAGGTCGGCGGGCGGGTCGTTCGCCAGGTCCACCGCGAGCAGCACCGGTGCCTCGCCGTAAGGGTTGATATGCACAAGGCCATTACAGCACGATCGTCTGCGTGCCGGACATCACGACCACCACGCTGCTGCTGCTCCTGCTCGCCGCGCTCGCCGCGGGGTGGGTGGACTCCGTGGTGGGCGGTGGCGGGCTGATCCAGCTGCCCGCGCTGCTGATCGCGTTCCCCGCCGCCGCGCCGATCCACCTGCTGGCCACCAACAAGATGGCCTCGATCGCGGGCACCACCACCAGCAGCATCACCTATTGGCGCCGGGTGTGGCCCGATCCGCGGACCGCCCTCGCGCTCGCCGCCCCGGCGTTCGCCGGCGCGATCGCGGGCTCGGTGATCGCCTCGCACATCCCGCGCTCCGCCTTCAACCCGATCATCCTCGCGGCGCTCATCGCGGTCCTCGCGTACACGCTGCGACAGCCGGACCTCGGCGGCGAGACGGCCCTGCGGTACGGCGGGCGCCGGCACCTCGTGACCGCCGGGGTGGCCGGGTTCGCGATCGGGGTGTACGACGGTGCGCTGGGCCCCGGCACCGGCTCGTTCCTCGTGTTCGCGATGGTGGGCCTCATGGGCTACGCCTTCCTCGAGGCCTCGGCGAAGGCGAAGGTCGCGAACTTCGCGACCAACCTCGCCTCGCTCGTGGTCTTCCTGCCGCAGGGCGCCGGCTACTGGAAGCTGGGCGCGGCGATGGCGGTCGCCAACGTGGCGGGCGGCTACCTCGGCGCGCGGACCGCGGTCGCGAAGGGCAGCGGCTTCGTGAAGGTGGTGTTCCTCGTGGTGGTCACCGCGTTCATCGTGAAGATCGGGTACGACGTGGTGGTGCAGTTCAGGCGTTGATCACGCCGTGCATCACGACCTTCTCCGCGGCGTCACCGAAATCGGGGGCGTCGTCGCCGTCGGGCGAGCCGCCGATCAGGGTGGTGGAGAACGTCACCAGGTGCTCGTCGTCCTGCGAGTACATCTCGTTGCGGATCGTCACCATGTCGAACCCGCCGACCCGGCGGTGCTTGTCCACGTGCACGTGGCAGGTCAGCTCGTGGCCGGCGAGTACGGGCCGGTGGTAGGTCATCGACTCGTCGGCCTGCATCAGCTGGCTGGCGCCGTAGCCGAGCACGGAATCGTCGAACAGCGGGCGGTTCGCGACGACGCCCGCGACGGACACCAGCATCGGCGGGGCCACCAGATCGCTGTGGCCGGCGGCGCGGGCGGCCTCCACGTCGTAGTGGACCGGGTCCGTGAACTGGGAGGCCCGGGCGTACTCCCGCACCTTCTCGCGCCCCACCAGATAGGTGTCGCCGTGCACGTAGCCGTAGCCGACGGCGGACGCGGCACGCGCGCTGATCTCGTCGGCGGTCAGCGGGGCGGAGGGTGCGGCGTTGTCGGGCATGCGCCCCAACCTATCGGTGCGGTCGTGCCCGGAGCTTGTGCGAACCCTCCAACAATCACCGGTGCCTCTTGTCCCGGCGCAGCGGGACGGCCCCGCGGCATGTGTCCGGGTTCACGTCCCGGGCAACGGTTTGCGTTGCACCCCATGGATCGCCGTAAAATGCTGTGGTGACCGAACCCGGCGCTGCGCCCCCCGAAGATCCGATCGACCTCGAGGCCTGGCGCGCCGGAAACGGACTGTCGGTCCCCTTCTCCGAGGCGCTGGATCAGTGGGCGGACGCCGCGCACCCCGCCCTCGCCGAGCTCGCCGGCCGGTACGGTTCCTCGATCGCGTTCGCCGAACTCGCCGCCCGCGCGCAGGCGGAGACGGGCATCGCGACCCGCGCCCCCGTCCGGCTGTGGATCGCGGCCCTGCAGCGCCGCATCACCGATCGTGGCCTGGCCGCCGGCGAGCCGCCGCTGGTCTCGCTGATGCTCGCGCGCGACGAGACCGTCGGGGAGGGGTACGCGTACGCCGTGGCCGCCGCAGGCCTGCCGGTGCCGGCGAACCTCGACGAGCACGCCGCCGCCGCCCGGCTCGCCTGCTACCTCCACTTCGGGGCGACGGTGCCCGCCGGCGCCACCCCGCAACTGCCGCCGAAGCTCGAGGCCGCGCGCCGCGCCGCGCAGGCCCGCGCCGCGAAGGCCCGGCCCGCCAAGGCCGTGTCCACCGGGCGCGTGGTCAAGGCCCGCACCCCCGCGGCGGCGCGGGCGACGAAGGCACCGTCGGCCCGGCCCGCGAAGGCGGCGGCACCCGCGAAGCCCGAACCGCGCCCGGCCCGGCTGTGCCCCTCCTGCTTCACCGAGCTCCCCGCCAACGGCGAATGCGGTTTCTGCTGAACGTCGTCGTCCACGTCGCGAACTGGGAGTACCAGTGCTGCGGCACGGTCCCCCGCGTCGGGGCGGAGCTCAGCGGCACGCTCACCGTCTTCGAGAGCGAAGCGCCCGCCTTCCTCGCCCCGCCCGTCACGGGATTCGATGCCCGCAGCGGCCTCGTCCGTATGGGGCCGGTGGTCGCGCAACTCGGCGCCGGGCTGAGCGAACCGGTCGGCGACCTCGTGCTCGGTCTCGGGTGGCACGACCGGGACGCCCGCCCGCGCATCACCGGCGTCGTCGAGCGGGTCCACGAGGAGACCGGCCGATTCCTGTCGATCGGCGCCGACCGGACCCTGCGCATCGACCCACGAACCCGGCGGTTCCACTCGGTCGAGGCGGCAACGCGCTGGCCAGAGGAACGGCTCGAGAGCGGCGGGGAGGCGACCATCGGCGTGGCGGTCGAGCTCAGGGTGACGGAGCTCCGCGAACCCACCGAGGCGGAGATCGACGAGCGGCTCGCGGACGAGGAACGCGCGCGCCGCACGGTGCACCTCACCGGCCCGTTGGAGGTGTTCGGGCCGACGGTCCCGCCCGTCGGGAGTTCGATCGAGGTGGACCTGGGCGACGAACGCCTGGACAAGGGCGGCCTCCTCGCGGGCCTGACCCGGACGGTCCGCGGCGAGGTGCTGCAGGCGAGCGCACTGAGTCGGGGCGGCGCCGGACCGGCCGGGGAGATCTTCGGCGTGGTGTACGTGCGCCCGGATCCGCTGATTCCGCCCGACGAGCTGATGGTGCGGCTGCTGATCGACCCCGAGAGCGCGGGCGATTCGCCACGACTGTGATTGCAATCGCAGCATCAGGGTGCGCTGCTGGCTACGATGACCGCGGAGGTACGCCGGGCCCCGTGCAGACGTAGACGCGGGTCGCCGAACACCCCGGTGCAGAGTCGTGGATCATCCGTTGTCGCTTGACGTGTCGTTGCTGTACGTGCACATCTCCAACTGGGAGTACCAGTGCTGCGGCACGGTGCCCAGGGTGGGGTCGACGGTGCGCGGATCGCTCACTCTGCACCCCAGCCGCCGGCCCGGATACCCGGCGCCCGAGGTGCTCGACTGGGACCCGGACTCCGGGCTGGTCCGGGTGGGGGAGCTGTACGCGCAACTCGGATTCTCCGTGACCGATCCCTACCGGACGGACCTCATCGTGAGCCTCGGCTGGCACGACGCCGGACCGGCGCCCGCGGTGCACGGCGTCGTCGAGGTCCTGCTCGAGGAGACCGGGACCTACGCGCGCCAGCGGACCGGTGAGCTCGACATCGACCCCGGCACCGTCGACTACCGGGCGGTGCGGGAGGCCACGACGTGGCCCGACGACCGGCTCGAGGCGGGCGGCCCCGCCGCGGCGGGCGTGGTCGCCGGGGTCCGGCTGCCCCGCGTGCGCGCGGATCTCCCCGTGGGCGCACCGGCCCACGTGCGCGCGGAGGGACTGCGGCTGTTCACCGAGGCCGCGGTCTGACGGCTCAGGCGGCCACCGGCTCCGGCTCGGTCGCCCGGACACGGGCGCGCGGGACGGCCCAGCACATCGCCGCGGCCAGCACGCACAGCACGCCCGCGGCGTAGAACGCCGGGTCGTAGCCGCCCGAGGCGTCGCGGATGTACCCGGCGCCGAACGCCGCCACCGCGGCGCCCAGCTGGTGCGCGGCGAACACCCAGCCGAAGACCACGGGCGTCGCCTCGCCGAAGTGCTCGCGCGCCAGCGCCATCGTGGGCGGAACGGTGGCGACCCAGTCGAGGCCGTAGAACAGGATGAACACCAGCAGGCCGGGCGCGATGCCGGGCGAGAGCAGCGCCGGCAGGAGCGCCAGCGCGAGGGCGCGGCCCAGGTAGTAGACCACCAGCAGGATGCGCGAATCCACGCGGTCCGTGAGCCAGCCCGAGGCGATGGTGCCGATCACGTCGAACACGCCGATCAGCGCGAGCAGGGACGCCGCCGCCGTCGCGGGCATCCCGTGATCGCCCGCCGCGGGGATGAAGTGCGTCTGCAGCAGGCCGTTGGTGGTGGCGCCGCAGATCGCGAAACTCGCTGCCAGGAGCCAGAACGCGGGCTTGCCGGGCGGCCAGCGAGAGCCCGCCGAGGGCCGCGCGCGCGGCGCCCCCGTCGGTCGCGGGCGGCGGGACCACCGCGTGGGCGCCGAACGGCGGCACCCCCTTGTCCGCGGGCCAGGACCGCAGCAGCAGCCCGGCCACGGGGATCACCGCGATCGCGACCGCCGTCACCACCAGGGTGGCCACCCGCCAGCCGTGCGCCTGCGCGAGCGCGGCGACGACCGGCAGGAAGATCAGCTGGCCGGTGGCGCTGGCCGCGGTGAGGACGCCGGTCACCAGGCCCCGCCGGGCGACGAACCAGCGCATCGCGATCGTGGCGACGAACGCCGTCGAGAGCGACCCCGTGCCGAGCCCCACCAGCACGCCCCACAGCAGCATCAGCTGCCAGGCATCGGACATCAACACCGCGAGCCCCGTCCCGGCGGCGATCAGGGCGAGCGCGGCGACCACCACCGGCCGCACCCCGAGCCTGTCCATCAGGGCGGCGGAGAAGGGGGCGGTGAGACCGAACAGCGCCATGTTCACCGACATCGCCGCGCCGATGGTGGCGTGCGACCAGCCGAACTCCATGTGCAACGGGTCCATCATCACGCCGGGCACGGAGCGGAACCCGGCGGCGCCGAGCATGGTCACGAAGGCGACGCCGGCCACGATCCAGGCGTAGTGGGGTGCGCGCAGGCGCTGCAGTGGAGTGCTCACCCGATCAGATTCCCCGCTTTCTCTCTCCGCAACCAGTGGCACGGATGACAAGATATGAAATAATCGTGCCATGCATACCGTCGCCGTCCTGCTGCTGGAACCGATCGTCGGGTTCGACGCCGCCATCGCGCCGATGTGCTTCTCCGAGGCCGTGGACGAGGCCGAACGCCCTCTCTACCGCGTGATCACCTGCGGCCTCGACCGCCGCCCGGTCCGCGCCACCGCCGGCTACTCCATCACCCCGGAGGCGGGGCCCGAGGCGCTCGCGGAGGCCGACACCGTGATCGTCCCCGGCACCCGGATCCCCGGCCCCCGCAACGACGGCACGCTGCCCGCCGAGGTGCGGGACGCGCTCGCCGCCCTCCGCCCGGGCACCCGCATCGTCTCCATCTGCACCGGCGCGTTCGTGCTCGCCGCCGCCGGGATGCTCGACGGCCGCACCGTGACCACCCACTGGAAGTCCGGCGCCCAGCTGCGCAGGCTCTACCCGGAGGTCGGCCTCGTCGATCACGTCCTGTTCACCGACGACGGGGACGTGTTCACCTCCGCGGGCCTGGCCGCCGGACTCGACCTGTGCCTGCACCTGATCCGCCTCGACCACGGCGCGGCCGTCGCGAACCGGGTCGCCCGGCACTGCGTCATCCCGCCCGTGCGGGAGGGCACGCAGGCCCAGTTCGTGGACGCGCCCGTGCCCGCGAGCGGCGCGGGCAGCACCGTCGAACCCCGGGACTGGGCCATCCGGAACCTGCAGGAGAACCTCTCGGTGGAGGCGCTCGCCCGGCGCGCGGGCATGTCCGTGCGCACCTTCAACCGGCGGTTCCGCGAGGAGACCGGGCAGACGCCGGGCGCCTGGATCCTGCGCCGCCGGATCGACCGGGCCCGCGAGCTGCTCGAGACCACCGACCTGTCCGTCGACGCCGTCGCCCGCGACTCCGGCCTCGGCACCGGGGCCGGGCTGCGCGCCCACCTGCGCCGGGACACCGGCATGACCCCGCTCGCCTACCGCCGCGCCTTCCGGGAGCCGGCGGCGGGCAGAATGAGCGAATGCAGGGTCGGGTAGCGCCGCTCACCGGGCTGCGCGCCGTCGCGGCGGCCGCGGTGTGCCTCACGCACGCCGCCTTCTCCACCGGCCACTACACGGACGACCTCGCCGGGCACGTCTGGGCCCGGCTCGAGATCGGGGTGCCGATCTTCTTCGTCCTCTCCGGGTTCCTGCTGTTCCGGCCGTGGGTGCGGCTCCTGCGCGACGGGACGCACCACCAGCCGGACCTGCGGCGGTACGCCTGGCACCGGTTCCGCCGGCTCGTTCCCGCCTACTGGGTCGTCGTGGCCCTCGTCTACGCGCTCGGCGTCGTGCGGCACGAACCGAACCCGTCCGGCGGCGGCCCCGGCGGGCTGCTGCGCAACCTCACGCTCACCCAGATCTACGGGCTCGGGCATCTGCGCGTCGGCCTCACGCAGGCGTGGAGCCTGGCCGTGGAGGCTGCCTTCTACCTGGTTCTCCCCCTGATCGGCTGGGCGCTCACCGCGGCGCTCTGCCGGTACCGGTGGCTCCCCGGGCGGCTGCTCGCGGGAATCGCCGCGCTCGCGGTGATCACCCCGGTGTGGATCGTGATCGCCCCGGAGATCGACGTGACCGCCCGGATGTGGCCGCCCGCCTCCCTGTGGTGGTTCCTCGCCGGGATGGCGCTCACCGTGATCGCCGAGGACCGCCCCCGGTGGACCGGCGGTGCCCGGTGGTCCGCCGGCGCCACGGCCGGCAGCCTCCTGCTCGCGCTCGCCGCGTTCGCGATCGCCGTGGTGCCCGCGGTCGGCGGCGCCCCCACCATGACCCCGGCTGACCCCGCGCAGGCGATCGCGAAATCGGCGCTGTACCTGGTGGCGGCCACCGCCCTCATCGCGCCGCTGGGGCTGGGGCCGCAGTCCCGCACGCCGTACCACCGGCTGCTCGGCAGCCGGCCCCTGGTGTGGCTCGGCGAGATCTCCTACGAGTACTTCCTCGTGCACCTGATCGTCATGGACGTGCTGCTCCTCGACGTGTTCGGGTGGCGGTTGTTCACCGGCAGCACCGCCGTCGCCTTCGCCGCGACCACGGCGGTGAGCATCCCGTTGGCGTGGGCGCTGCGCGCCGCCCTGCCCTTCGGGGATGATGAAGGGCGCAGGGCGCAGCAGAAGGAGGTGACGCATGTCCGCACAGGATCCTGAGGTGCACATCGAGGCACCGGTGCGCCGCTGGTGCGAGGCGCGCGCCATCCCGATGCCCCGGCGCGAGCTCTCCGACGAGGCGGCGCTGCTGATCGCCGCCGGCCACCTCTCGCCCGCCGCCCGCGCGGCCGTGCTCAACCGGTTCGACACCGAACGCGCCTTCCCGGACATCGGCGGCTACGCGAAGCTGCGCAAGCTGAGCCGCATCGCGGAGCACGAGGCGCCCGCCCCGTCCGCCGACGGGCTGCCGCCGAACCCGCTGCAGCAGGCCAAGGCGGCGGCCGACGCGGTGCGCGCCGCCGACGCCCGGCGCAAGCTGGCCGGCTTCCGGCACGCCTTCACCCTCAACCGGCTCTCCTTCGCGGCGGGCGTGCGCGCGGTGCGGCGCGCCCGCAAGGACGCCGTGCACCTCGACCTCGACGAGCGCGACGCCCTGTTCGACGCGCTGTGCCTGACCCCGCAGCCCCTCACCCCGTCCGCGGCCGCCGTGGCCGCGCGGACCGTCGCCCGGGTCGCCGGGCCGGCGCTGCGCCTCGCGCCGCAGCTCGCCGGCTGGGTCGACGGGCACGGCGCCCCCGATGAGGGACTGCTCGTCTTCGAGGACCGCTACGACGTGCTGCTGTTCGTGGCCGGGCTGGTGTACGACAAGGTGAGCTACTCCCGCTCGGTGAGCGCCGGCGAATTCGACGAGCAGCTCGGCCAGCTGGACCTGCCGACCGACCTGGTGCAGATCTCCGCCGACGTCGCGCAGCTGAAATCCGTGTGGGGCCAACTGCGGTACGCGCCCGGGCTGGCCGACGGCACCCGCTCCGGCGAACTCGACACGGTGTGGGCCGAGCTGGTCGAGCGGGTCACCGCGCTCACCCGCGTCGGCGATCTCGTGGACGTCGCGGATTCGAAGCGGCCCCGGCGCATGTCGATCGAGTCGATCGACCAGCAGATCCACGAGCTGGTGCAGCGCTCCGGGGAGCGCGAGATCTCCACGCAGAGCGCCCGCCGTGTGGCCGGGCAGATCATGGGCGCCCGGGGCGACCTCCCGCCGCAGCTGCCCGACGGTACGCGGCCCGCCCTGCCCGGAACCTCCCGTGCCGCAACGACGCCCGCCCGCCCGGCCGCCCTGCCCGACGGTGCGCCGCGGGCCTGGAAGCCCGCGCCGCCTCAGCCGCGCGACCAGGAAGCCAGGTAGGACTTCTCCTCGTCGGTGAGGCGCCGCAGGCTGCGCTTGTCGATGTCCACCACCGCCATCTGCGTGGTCGCCAGGATCGCGGGCCGTGTCTGCGGCGCGGCGCCGCGCGCCCGCACCTCGTACCCGATCGTGAAGTCGACGCTGCGGTACCCCGCGATGAACATGCCCACCTGCACGGGCGAATCCTCGTGGTACAGCTGCGCCTTGTACTTGATCGCCACGTCCGCGATGAACGCGCTCTTGATCAGCGGCGCGTACTTCTCCCCGGCGGAGAGCAGCCACTGGATCCGGGCCTCCTCCAGCAGCGTCACCATCCGCGCGTGATTGACGTGGCCCAGCGCGTCCATGTCCGACCACCGCACGGGAACGTGTGCGGTGAAGGCGAATTCGTACTTCCCGAGGCTCAGTTCGACCAGCTCCTCGCGAACGCCAGGAACGTGTCGTTCTCCTGGGGCACCGTGACGGTGACCCGGACCCCGGCGCCGTCGAACCCGCGGACCAGGAGGCCGGCCTCCGCGGCGTCGGCGGTGAACCGCAGCGCATCCGCGCCGAGCGGCAGCCACACGAAGTTGGCCTGCGTGTGCGCCACTTCGAAGCCGTACTCGCGCAGGGCCTCCCGGACCCGGGTGCGCTCGGTGACCACGGCGTCGGTGCGGGCCAGCAGCTCGTCCTTCGCGCCGACCGAGGCGATGGCGGCGGCCTGCGCGGGCACGCTCACCGAGAACGGCAGGTGCACCTTCTGCAGCGCCGCGATCAGCTCCGGATCGCCGATCGCGTAGCCCACCCGCAGCCCCGCCAGGCCGTACGCCTTCGAGAACGTGCGCAGGGCGATCACGTTGCGGTGCCGCGCCGTCACGGCGACGCCGTCGATCCGCTCGCCGGTCTGCTCGTTGGGCCGGTGGTACTCGTAGTAGGCCTCGTCGAGCGCCACGATCACGTGCGGCGGCACCGCGGCAAGGAAGTCCTCGAGCTGCTGCTCCGAGACGGTGGTGCCGGTGGGGTTGTTCGGGTTGCAGACGAAGATCAGCCGCGTGCGGTCGGTGATCGCCGCGGCCATCGCGTCGAGATCGTGCCCGTGGTCGGCCGTCAGCGGAACCTGCACGGGCGTCGCGCCCGCCGCGAGGGTCACGATCGGGTACGCCTCGAAGCTGCGCCACGCGAACACCACCTCGTCGCCCGGGCGGCAGGTGACGCGCACCAGGTCCTGGCACAGCGCCACCGAGCCGCACCCGGCGTGCAGCCGGTCCTCGGAGGCCCCGGTCAGCTCGGCCAGCGCGGCCCGCAGCGCCACGGCGCCGTTGTCCGGGTAGCGGTTCGCGCCCCGCAGGGCCTCGGTGAGGGTCGCGGCGACCGACGGCAGCGGACCGTCGACAGTCTCGTTGGAGGCGAGCTTGATCGCCCCCGGCACGGACCTGCCCGGCACGTAGGCGGGGAGGGCGTCGAGGTCGGACCGGATGCTCAGCGGCAGGGGACGGGACGGTTGTGCAGTGGCCACCCGGTCAGGGTAGTCCTGCCCGCCCCGGCCCCGCCGCTACGGCTCAATTGCCGGAGAGCTTGTCCTTGACGGCGTCCACGCCGTCCTTGATCTTGTCGGCCGCGCCCGCGATCTTGTCCTTCGCCGCGGCGATACCCTGATCGGCCTGGCCCTCGGCCTTGAGGTCGTCGTTGCCGGTGGCCGCGCCCGCGGCCTCCTTCGCGCGGCCCTTCAGGTCCTCGGCCTTGTTCTTGGCGTCATCGGCGATGCCCATGTCACGTCCCTTCGACGTTCGTTCGCTTCTCTTCTCGGGGGGAGTCCCCAAGTCCTTTCTCGCCGCGTCGATCGTTCACCAGTACCTGGAGATCGACGTCGGGGTTGGTCGCCGCGGCGACCTCGTCGCGGGCCGCCGCGGCCAGCGCCGCGAGGTCCTCGGTGCCCGCGCCGGGGGCGGCGCTCGCGGACACCCGGATGACGGGGCGGCCGTTCGCGATCGCGGTGGCGGCGCGGGCGCGGCGGATCAGGGGGCTGCGGCCCAGGTCCGCCGCCACCGCGTCGGCGATCCTTCCCAGGTCGACGGTGCCGCCGCCGTCGGTGAGCACGGTGGTGGAGCCCGTGATGCGCACGTGGCGCAGCAGGAGCCACAGCGAGCCCAGCACGAGCAGGACGCCGGCCGCGCCGGTGACCGCGGGCCACCACCGCTGATCCGGCAGGTCCACGATCTTCGCGGTGGAGACGCGGTGGCCGGCGTCCGTCGCGGTCCGCTGGCCCAGCCGGTAGCCGAGGGCCCACAGGCCCGCGCCGAGCAGCACCAGGCCCACGAGGCCGGCGATCACCCGGTCGATGACGCGCGTCGAGGGCTTCATCGGGTCTCCTCCTCGGTCGTGGGCTCGTCATCGGGGTGGTCGGTGTCGGCAGGGCGGTCGGCGTCGGTGGCGTGAACGGTGGGGGCGCGGCGTTCGGGGGCCGCGCGGCGTTCGGCGTCGATCCGGCGGTGGAACCAGAGGGCGTCGGAGACGGGGATGTGACTGCGGCGCCGGGGTTTCAGCGCGATCACGAGCAGGGCGAGGCCCACCACGAGCGCGCCGATCGTCGCGGGCCAGGCCCACCACGCCCACCGCACGTCGTCGGCGATGCGGGGCACGGCGTCGATCCACCGGCTCCCGGCCACCCAGCCGAGCGAGACGACGGCGTCGCGGACCGCGATCACCCCGAGCGCGAGCACGGCCAGGAGCAGTGGCACGGTCACGATGCTCGCCCCCGCTGTGCGGTGCGGTGCGCGCCGGCGCAGCGCACGGTCGTTCGGCGGCGCCGCGACCGCGACGGGTGCGGGACGGCGCAGCGCGAGCGCCTCGTCCGTCGCCGCGCGCTCGTCGCTGACGCGGGTGATGTGCACGTGCACCTCGTCCGGAGCGGCGCCCAGGCTGTGCGTCAGCTCGTCGTCCACGGCCGACCGTACCGACGGCACGAGGCGGGCCGCGTCGATCGGCCAGCGCGCGGCGATCTGCACGTCGACCTCTCCGCGCGCCCGGTCGGCGAACCGCACCGCGGGCAACTGCCGGGTAGGTAGCCCCCGCACCCGTTCGGTGCCGGGAACCGAGAGCACGGCGTGCTCGATCAGCTTGCGGCGCACGCGATCATCGATCACGGTGCGGCCGCGATCGGCGGTATCCGCGCGGGCGGTCACCGATTCGGTGGTCATGGTCAGCTCCGGTCCCGCCGCCGCAGGGCGGTGAGGTCGATGATGCCGTCGAAGTGCGCGCCCACGGCGGCGCCCGCGGCGCCGAGAACGATCGCGAGCAGGAAGCCCACGAGGCCGCCCGCCACGATGGCGATCGCCACGAGCAGGCCGATCACGACCCCCCACACGGTGAAGTTTCCTGGCGTCATGCGGTGAACTCCTTCGGTGCTGCGGCGTCCTCTTCCTCGGGCACCGCGATATCGGACACGATGATCTCCACCGGGACTCCGGCCGCCTCCGAGGCGACCCGGCGCACCTGGTCGGCGAGGTCGACGAGGCCGTGGTCGCGACGGAATTCGAGGACCACGCAGACCTGCCCGCCCTCGTCGTCGGGGCGGACACCGCGCACCGTCCGGCCGGGGAGGTGGGTGGCCGGCGAGCCCGGGCCACCGGCGTGGATGCCCGCGACCCCGTCGACCGCGGTCACCGCGGCGACCACCCCGTCGACCCGCGCGGCGCGTTCGCCGCTCACTGGACCCGCGACTCCGCCGGCGCCTGCTCGGCGTCGTCGTCGGAGGCGAAGTGGACGTCGTGCACAGTCACGTTGACCTCGGTCACCTCGAGCCCCGTCATCGACTCGACGGCGTCGATCACGTTGCTACGGATGCCCGCCGCGAGGTCGTGGATCGCGACGCCGTACTCGGCGACGATCGCGACGTCGACCGCGGCCTGCTTCTCGCCGACCTCGACGGTGACGCCCTGGGTGAGATCGGGTGCGCCGGGGAGGGTCTCGCGGATCCGGCCCACGACGCGCGCGGCCTGGCCGCCCAGGTCGTACACGCCGTCCACCTCGCGGGCGGCGATCCCGGCGATCTTGGAGACGACGATGTCCGCGATGCTGGTGGTGCCGCGCCCGACCTCGGTGGAGACGGCGGAGCCCGGCTTCTTCGCCGTGGCCTGCTCCGCGGTCGCGGCGGCGGACTTGGTGGTGCTCGGGGTCGTCATCGTGCGTCTCCTCGTGTCGGATGTACCGGGACCGTTCCGGCACACTGGGTGAGTCGCGTCGCTCCGGCGATCGGCACGCCATTGTGACTCATTTCACATCGGGAGGGTGGTTGTTCGACTCCGAGCTGCTGCGCTCGCTCTCTGACGAGACGCTCGCGCGGCGGGCGCAGCGCGGCGATGCGGCCGCGTTCGACGTACTCGTGCAGCGCCATGCCCCGGCGCTGCACCGCTTCGTCGCGCGGACCATGCCCGAACGTGCCGAGTGCGACGACATCGTGCAGGAGTCGCTGATCGCCGCATGGAAGGCTCTGCCGACCTTCGCGTTCCGCTCCAGCGTGCGCACGTGGATGTTCTCCATCGCCGCCCGCAAGACCGCTGACGTGCTGCGCCGCCGCTCGGTCGTGGTGGACTCGGAGGCCGTGGACGACGCGGTCGCGCGGGAGCCGGGCCCCGTCGAGAAGGCCACGGACAGGGACTTCCTCGATGCGCTCGGCCGTGAGCTCGCCCGCCTCCCGTACCCGGCGCGCGCCGCGTGGTGGCTGCGGGAGGTGGACGGGCTCTCCGTGGCCGAGATCGCCCGGGTCCTGCGGACCTCCGAGGGGTCGGTCCGCGGCCACCTGCACCGCACCCGGCAGCGCCTCGCGGGCGCGTTGGAGGGATACCGGCCATGAGCGATCCGACACGGCCCGGGCCCGGCGAGCGTTGTGCATTCCGCCGCGGCGTGGTCACACTGGGGGCGCGATGAGTTTCAGGCGAGTGGACGGCCTCGCCGCCGAGCCGGCGCAGGCCACCGATTGGATAGCCGACGCGACGCGTCGGCTCGCAGGCCTGGCCGCACCCGGCGCGGAGGCTCCCGAGGTCGACCCGCGCTGGGGCGCGGACGCGATCGACCGGCTGCGGAACGTGGTGGCGCAACAGGTGCTGGACCTGCCGCGACGGTCCCGTGCCGTGCGGACCGCCCGACCGGGGATCACGGTGCGCGAGCTCGCCCTCTCTACGGTGCTGACCGTCGACGTGTCGGACGCGGCCGCGTCCGAGTCCGCCGCCGTCGCGGACGTCGAACTGGACGTCGACGGGGACCGGCTCGCCGCCGTGCACGTGCACCTGGTCGCGGTCGGTGCCGACGGCCGGCCGGGCACGCTGCTCGACGGTGGCGACGGGCTGCGCGCCCGCGCCGCGGAGCTGCTCCGCGCGATGTTCGGCCCGGACGAGGTCCGGGTGGACGTCACCTGGGAGGATCTGCTGACCCCGGAGCCGCTCTGATCCGCCGGGCCGAATCTGCGGGTGAGCTGCGGTTTTGTGGGTTCCGGAGAGGTTGTGTAAAGTAGCTGCTCGGCGGTTGCGCGTGACCGAGAAGGATCGCTCGCGCTTCGCGTCCGATTTGGAGGCGTGCCAGAGCGGCCGAATGGGACTCACTGCTAATGAGTTGTCCGGCCAACACCGGACCGGAGGTTCAAATCCTCTCGCCTCCGCCACGTCGGCCTTCGGGCCGGCGAGAATTGAAGATGGGTATGCGCCCGTAGCTCAGTGGATAGAGCATCTGACTACGGATCAGAAGGTCAGGGGTTCGAATCCCTTCGGGCGCACAGAAAGTACAGGTCAGGGCCGGTTTCCGATACAGGATTCCGGCCCTGACCCGTATCAGGGCACCAGAACGGCACCGCTTCATCGCGAGAGCGGTCCGGGCTTGACGTGGACCATCGCAGGGTAAGTCGGACTCACCCCACCCGACCGGTACAGGCGGTACCGCTCTGCGGCGAACCTTCAGTCGTGGTTGTGCGCAAGCTGCCAACTCTTGGCCCACAGCTCCAGGGGGCCCAAGCTGACCAGCAGGGTTCCGCCGTGCGCGGTGAGCCTGTACCCGCCGCGAACTCTCGTGACGATCCTCGCCGCGATGAGTTCGTCGAGTCGCTGAGACAGAGTGGTCGGCGAGGCCTCCGGTATCCGGCGTCTCAGGTCGGTGAACCGTACAGCTCCGAAACGAAGTTCCCACAGAATTCTGAGCATCCAGCGGCGACCGAGGAGATCGAACGCAGCCATGATCGGTCTACCAGAATTCGATCCTCGGACGGCCTGACCTGGGAGAGGTGTGGACTCGGACACGATGTCAGCGTACCGCCGAGTGAGCATCGCGGCCTAGACGTCTACCCGTCCGGTGGCTGATCCCTTGCACAATCGGTCCAATTATTGGATCCTTCTCTCATGAAGGAACAATCCTGTCGCACGGCGTACTCCGTGGGCGCGTGGAGACAGCGATGACGAATCGGATCTCGACCGTGCTGGCCGCGGTTCTGTTGGACGGCGCGCAGCCGCTGGTCGATTCGCGCAGGCGCGCATCACGACGGCCGTACGGCGGACGACCCCAACCGGTACCCCACGCCGATTCGAAGCGGTGGGGTTTCACGCACTTCGGCGTCTTCGTGCCGCGTCTCCCCGAGCCGTATCGGTACGTGAACACGATGACCCTGATCGGTGCGACCGGGACGGAGCTCTTCGATAACGACGGCCTTGCGGTCGAGGAGGACGTACGGCGCACGACGACGGTGCTGGCGTCGACGGCATACGACGATCACTACCACTACCGCAGGTACGACACGCTCGCCGAGTGCGATCTCGCGGCGGACGGTTCTGCATTGCGATGGGGAGGCGACCTCGAGATCGACGTGGAGCTGCCACGGGTCGTGGTGCGAGGGCGATACCCGACCTTCTCCGTCGATTTGACTCTGGACGTCACCGACAACGTCGGCTACTTCACCAAGTCGCCGGTCTACGACCATCTGAGCCTCCTCGCGCCGTACGCGGGCACGATCAGTGACGGCACCGGCAGAACCTCGGTGCGGGGACTGGGAACATTCGAGTACTGCCGGGCGATGACGCCGCAGAACCTGTTCTCGTCGCCGATCCCTCCACGACTGAAGGTGCCGGCAGACTTCTTCACGTACCAAGTGCTGCAGCTCGACGAGCGCACCCAGGTGCTGTTGACAGAGGTGCAGGCCCGAGGTAGGTCGGCGTGCCTGATGGCGCATGTGCGCACCATCGACGGTGCCCAGCAGGTCTACGAGGATGTGGTGTTCGACGTTGCTGAGTGGGGACCGGAGCAGATCGACCCCTGGGGACGGCGAATGCGGGTGCCGCGGCGAATGCGCTGGTCGGTCACCGATGACGGAGGTGACCGGGTCCTTGCACTCGAAGGAGAGATCGACGCGCAATGGCGGTTCGGCCACGGTCGCGGCTACGTGAGTGCATACCACTACGCGGGTGACTACCGCGGTACGGCGGTCGAAGGATCCGGCTACATCGAGTGGGTCGACCTGCGTCGAAAAGGGGGACGTCCGTGATCAGGTTCAGCGCCCGCGAGCTCCAGACGTTCGGGCGTGAGTTCCTCGCCTCCCGCGTGCCGCCCGCGCCGCATGGTCGTGTGCCGGCGCATGTCCCGACGCGCCTCCGCCGTCATCGATAGCCGCCGAATCAACTCCGAAGGAGCCTCTCCTCATGGCAACCTGGACCGATCTCGAACCGGTTGACCTCACCTACTTCGACACCGCCCGCCACCGCTTCGGCTTCAACGTCGACATCCCCGGCGCGGACCCCGCCACCGTCTGGGCGGACATCGCAGCGCCCCAGCCGCTGCCGTGGGTTCGTGCACTACGCGGCCACTACCTCAGCCCCGAGCCCCTCGGCGTCGGTACTCGCCGTGAAGTCGCGATCCTCCGTGGCGTACTGACGCTGCGGGAGCGGTTCTTCTTGTGGGACAACGCAACATATCGACACAGCTTCTACGTCACCGCCGCGAACGTACCGCTGTTCCGTTCCTTCGCCGAGGACTACCGGGTGACGCCGTCGGGCGACGGCAGTAGGTTCACCTGGCGCTTCGCCTTCGACGCCCGTCGCGGCTTCGGCCCGATCGTAGCCGCGGGCGTCCCGCTCAACCGTCTTCTCCTCGCGTCGATGCAGGCCGATACCCAGCGCCACTTCGACGGCCGCTACCCCTCCTGACGAGGCGACCATGACGCACCCGACCGACGTGCCCGCGACCGCACCCGTTCGTCCCGTCCATTACATCAGCTCGGACCGGTCCGGCGGCCTCAAGCGCCTTGCCGTCTCCTTCCTGACGCACGCGATGCGCGCCTCGAACCACGACCGTGTCGTTCGGGTCGGCCTGCCGGAGGATACGAGGTTCCCGCCGTCCTCCACCGGCCTTTTCACAAAGGGTGCTTCGCATTACGGCATCATGATCCCGGATCTACCAGAACCGCACCGATTCCTCGCGCACATGGTCGTGATCGGTGCCACAGGGTTCCGGGCCTGGGACGACAACGGGGCAGTCGACGGCCCGGCACGCGGTGTCGCACAACTGGGATGGGGAACAGCCCGATCCGACCCCGCGCGCTCGTTCCACGTCTTCTCCGCCGACGAGACCGACCTGGCCTCCGACGGTGGCGTGCTGCGCTTCGGGCCCGACCATCTACTGGCCCTCGACTTCCCCACGGTGCGGTTGCGCAGCAGTCTCGACGGACTCGACGTCTCGCTCGAGCTGCAATGCACTGGCGACATCAGCTGGGTCGCGGACAGCGGGATCTATCGTCACTTCAGCCTCTTGTGCTTGTACGAGGGCACCATCGCGGAAGGTGGTTCCGTTCCGCTTGAGGTCAGCGGCACCGGCACCTTCGAGTACGGCATCGGGTACCTGCCGTACATGGACCTCCCTCGAATGCTGCCGACGCCGTTCAAGGTCCCCGCCGACTTCTTCACTTACCACGTCGTCGACCTGGGCCGCGGTGAACAGATCGTCGCGTGCGCGATCGGTGCCTTCGGCGATCTCACGGCCGGCATGGCGGCGGATCTGCGTGTCGCGGGAGCAGGCGTGCATCGGATCGGTGCCGAAGCGGAGTTCGTCGTGACCGCCTTCGCGCCCGAGCCGACCGGCTTCGCCGGTCGCGCGGAGATGGTCCTCCCCGCAACTTTCACCTGGCGATTCACCCACGACGACGGCACCGTATCCTACCTCGACGGTACCGTCGACACCGAATGGCTCTATGCGGGAATGGGATACATCGCCGGATACCACTGGTGCGGCGAGGTGGAAGGGCGCCTGCGCAGCGGTCGCGCTTACGTCGAGTACTCCGATCGACGGCCGGGAGCGCAAGGATGATCGCGCACCGCGATGGCGGATGCCGCACCCGACAGTGAGAGATTCCGAGCTATTGACTCTCAGTCAGTAGGGACATAGTATACCGTTCGTTATACAGTCTCCCGCGGTGTGCGGGTGCTCGCGTTGTCTGTCCTGAGAGGTAGCGTTCGTGGACATCAAACCTGTTCCTGGGCTGCACATCCCGACCTCAAAGCTGCGGAAGCGGGGGCTGATCGGCTTCATCGTCGCCGTGCTCGTGGTCGGAGCGGGGGCCGTGGCGTTCGAATGGTCGGCCGGTGGGGCCACGGAGGTCACACTCCGGGTCGTGCGCGCGGCGCCTGGGATCAAGGGTGGTACTCCCGTCCAAGTATCCGGGTTTCGAGTGGGCGAGGTCCGCGAGGTCACGAGCCTCGGCGGCGGCCACGCCGGTGTCGTCCTGGAGCTCACCGACACGCACGGTCTCACCGACAGCATGGGAGTCGAATTCGGGTCGGGCAACCTCTTCGGCGTCGCCGAGGTGGTTCTGCGGCAGCGGTCCGGCGGAAGTGCGCTTCGGAACGGAACGATGTTGACGCCCTTGGCGTCCCCGGTGGACAACACGATCTCGACCATCCTGGATCTGGTCGGGACGATCAATCACGATGCGATCCGCCCCAATGCCGGTCAGTTGCTCGCGAACGCCGATCGCACCATCGGTGCCGTGCAACCCTGGCTGACCACGCTCGGAACGCTCGCCGCTGCGGTATCGGACACGGAGCGGGTCCGGCCCGGACGGACTCTGCCGATCTGGGCCGACGTGCTGCAGGCGGCGAACGGACGGCTCCCGAGCCTGCTCGATGCGCTCGACACGGTGAACTCCTTCGCCCCCGGGCACGACAAGAACTGGGCCGCGCTGCTCGACGACGGCGTGGACGCGAATGCCGCCGCCGATGGCACGATCGGGACGCTCCGCGCCATGATCACGCCCGACGCGGCCCGCAGTCTCGACCGAGCCGCACCGCTCCTGTCCGCCCTGGCGGATCCCATCACGGCCTCCCTAGGAGGCCGGGGCGCGCAGATCGGTCTCGACCTGGAACGACTGCTCCACGCGGTGTACGGGGCCATGCCGAGCGTGAACGGTGCTCCCGTACTCGGGGTCTCGGTCGTTGCACCCACTTCCGGCGCGCCCGCGCTCACTCCCGCACACACGCCCACTCCCGCAGCCACGCCGACGACAGGGGGCCGGTGATGTCCGCCGAGCGACAGCAATCGTCGACGACGAGAACCCTCCTCAAGACAGCGGCCTTCGCCGCGGTCATGCTGATGCTGTTGTGGGGGGTACTACAGCTGCTGACGCGACCCATTGGAGGCGAATCCTCCTCCTACACGGCGATCTTCACGAACGTCTCAGGCCTGCGAGTCGGTGACGATGTGCGAGCGCGCGGCGTGCCGGTGGGCAAGGTCGAATCGATCGAGCTCCGCCAGAACCAGGACGATGCGGATGGCGGATCAGGCGCCGTGGCACAGGTGCGGTTCTCGACCCGTCGCAGCGACCCGCCGACCGACGCGTCGGCCGTCGCGATTCGCTACCAGAACCTGACCGGCACCCGGTTCCTCGATGTGACCGAGCGTGAGGCGTCCACGAAGGCGGGCGTGAGGACGCGTGCCACGCCTCTCCGCGCCGGCACGACGATCGGAATCGACCGGACGACCAGCTCCTTCGACATCACCACGATCTTCCACGGACTCCGGCCCGTGCTCAAGACGCTCCAGCCCGACGAGGTGAACCTGTTGCTGGACAGTGCCCTCACGGTGATCCAGGGCGACGGTACCGGGATAGGGACTCTGCTCGAATCAGTCGACCAGCTGACCACGACGGTGAACGCCAAGCAGACTCTGCTCACCGGTCTCATCAAGAACCTCGGGACTCTCGCCGGCACGCTCGGCGGGAACTCCGACGGGCTGGTCGCGCTGATTCGTGAGACCGACCGGACCGCGGGCATTCTCGCCGGAATCTCCTCCGACGTACGCACCTGGTCCGACGATTCGTCGAAGGTCCTCGTGCACATCAACCGCCTCCTCGGCTCGGTCGGCCTGACTCCGGGAGGCGACCCGGAGCTGCTGTCGCTGGCGGACGGGGCGCTCACCACGGCGGGCAAGCTCCTGGACGTCGCGTCGATGATCCCGGCGATCTCCGCGGAGCTGTCGAAGCCCGCGGCATCGCCGGACCGGTGCAGTCACGGACGCGCCTCCCTCCCCGCGCTGACGTCCCTCTTCGTCGCGGGCCAGGAGGTGATCGTGTGCAACGCACGCTGAACAGAAGGACCGGACTGCGCGGCATCACAGCGCGTCCGGTCCCCACCGAGTCGGCAGACCGTCGCGCGCAGATCCGGTGGGGGATCGGCGGCGCCGCCGTCGCGGTCGTGGCACTGCTGGTGCTCGGCTACGTCTACGTCGCCCAACCCGGAACCAAGGAGTACACGGCGCACTTCCAGGAGGCACAGGCCGTTCGGAGCGGTATCGACGTCCGCGTCGCGGGGATCACGGTCGGCCAGGTCTCGGACGTTCACATCGACTTCGATCACGTGACTGTCAAGTTCCGGGTGAAGAAGGACGTGTTCGTCGGGGACACCTCCACGATCGACATGCGGATGTTGACCACCGTGGGCGGCTACTACCTCGCGCTCGTTCCGAGTGGCCGCAAGGTGCTGTCGGCGCCGATCAGCGCTGACAGGATCACCATCCCCTACAGCCTCATGGAGTCCTTCCAGGACGCGACCCCCAAGGTCGAGCACCTGAACGTGCAGCCCGCGCGGGCCTCGCTGGCGCAATTGGACGACGCGCTCAAGGCCCAGCCCGACTCCATCCGCACCACGGTGGGAACCCTCAATCGGATGGTCGACAACGCACTGCGGCAACAGAATCAGATCGGTGACTTCGTCACGGTGATGAACGAGTACTCGACCGCTGCAGCCGCCAACGGCGAGGTACTGCTCACCGCGCTGCGCAAGTTCGGCGTCTACTTCTCCGCGATGAATCAGAACCTGCGCGGACACCTGCTTTACCTGCAGCAGATCGCGGAACTGATGAAACGGATACGCCCGGCACTTCGCCTGTACTTGAACCAGGTCGACCCGCTGACCGATCGGATCGACGGACTCGTCGCCCGGGCCCGGCAGGCTGTCCGCGACTTCGAGCCCATGACCGAGCAGGCTGCGGCCGTCATCGAGCGGATCAAGTCGGCGCTCGCCCCGAGCGGGGCCCTCCGGTTCGGGGCCGATGGTCAGGGGCTCCTGGCGTCCGATCTCTGTTTCCCGAGCGCGGTGGTGACATGTTGATACGGAGATTCCTGGCGAGCCGCGGTGCCCTCACGGCTGCGGTGGTGCTCGTCGTGCTGGGGTCCGTCGTGGCGATCAACGCCGTGCGCACCGCGGGCACGCCCACGCGCTCGGGGTGCGCCGAACTCCCCGACGGCGACGGGATGTTCGTCGGCAACGCCGTCAGCCAGTTCGGAGTGCGGATCGGAGAGGTCGATGCGATCGAACCCATCGACGGCGGCGAACCCGGGCGGGCCAACAAGGTGCGCGTGCGCTTCACGATCGAGGCGGACAGGTCCTTCCCCCGCGATGTCGGCGCCGTCACCGTCGCGGACTCCCTCGTCGCACAACGCAGGCTGGAGCTCGTGGGCACGCCGCGCGCGGGCGGTGACACCTTCGACTTCCGCTCCTGCATCACCGACTCGAAGACCCCGGTCTCCGTCACCGAGTCCCTCGACGCGCTCTCCGGGGTGATCGACCAGATCTCCTCCGCCGGCGGGCAGGAGCAGTTCCGCAAGGCCATGGAGGCGCTGCCTCAACTCCGTAAGGCGCTGCGGGGCACGGGACCGGAGACGACGCAGCTCACGGAGCGACTCGCCGAGCTGATGCGCAACCCGGGCCCGGGCATGGGCGACGTGGCCGCGATTCTCGACGCGTTCGCGCCGGCCGCGAACGGCCTCGCGACGAACTGGGACGAGATCGAGAGGCTGCTCGCCCCGATGGGAACCGACCTGCAGAACGGGCTCGTCAAGCTACTGCAGGCGGGCAACGTCTTCGCCCCCGGCCTCACGGACGTCCTCCTCACGCTGCGATCGGTCATCAGCAAGTACGGGGTGTTCGCCGTGCCCGCCCTTCGACTGGGCGCACCGACGGCGGAGATCGCCGCGAGCCAGGTGCCGGCCATCGCCTCCGGTCTCAAGCTCCTCCCCGCGCTGCAACGCGTGTTCACGATGACGCCGGGCACGAGCGGGGGGACCGCGGTCACCGTTGGATATCCGGCCGAGGAGGTCGACGTACGGGTGGCCCACCCGGATCGACTGTGCCGCATCGTTACCGAGCGCACTCCCGGCGCGTGCACGGTGGTCGACGGCCGCGCCCGCGTCGATCCGATGGCGGCCACCCTCGCACTCTCAGGAGCTGGACGATGAACCACAACCGCCACGCCGGGAACGGAATCCGTGCCGCGATCGCCGTCGTCTCACTCTCTCTGGTCGCGGGGTGCGGATCGGGGTTCGATCCGTCCTCGATACCGGTGCCCGGGCGCCCCGGCACCGGCGCCGGCTACCCGCTCAAGGTCGAGTTCGCGAACGTCCTGAACCTTCCCGGCGGCGCACGGGTCGTCCTCAACGGTGCTCCCGCAGGGCGTCTCGAGAAGGTCGAGCTGACGAAGACGAACGCACTGGCGACGATGATCATCCTGGACGGGGTCCACATCCCGCGCTCGGCCACCTTCGCGCTCACGCAGGACACGTTGCTCGGTGACGTCTACGTCTCGATCGACGCGCCGTCCGACTCGGCGGGGGACTATCGCGCCGGCGATGTCGTTCCCCTCGAACGCACCAAGCCCGCGGCGGTCGTGGAGGACATCCTGGTCGACCTGGCGAAGTTCCTCGGCGGCGGTTCGCTGATGGACCTTCAGGCCGGCTTCTCGAAGATCGTCGGGCAGTTGCCCGAGGACCCCGCACGCCTGAGGTCAGCGGTCGGAGCGGTGAGCAGGACGGTCAACGACCTGGCAGCGCAGAACGACTCCGTGGATTCGATGATCCGGAACCTCTCGTCGATCGCGTCGACCACGGTGGCGCACCGGGGCACCGTCGGCGCACTGTTCGGGGAGGGCGACCGGACGTTCCTGGGATCGACCCAGGCCGTGATGGCCTACACCTCGCGGATCTACACGGAGCTCGGGCAGGTGCTCGCGAACTTCAGGAACAGTGCGCCGCACCTCGATTCGGTCAGCGGGCTGATCGACGGCGTGGTGAATCCGATCCTGGCCCCGGGGGGTTCGGACCGGGACGGTGCCGGCAACGTCGTGTTGCTGGAGAAGATCCTCCGGGACAAGATCCTGCCCTTCCTGCGCAGCGGCGCGCGCATCGACGTGCGCTCCGTATCCACGACGGGCACGAGTGACGCCGAAACCGCGCGCCAGATGGTGCGGAACCTGCGAATGATCGGAGCGGTCCAGTGAAGATCGGGTCGGTCAGCGCCGTGGCGTTGGGTGTCGTCACGGTCTTGAGCGCCGGGTACATCGCGTTCGGGGTGCTCGGCGCCGATCCGCTCGCGGAGAAGACGACGCTGACGATGACGCTGCCCACGCGCGGCCAACTGGACGTGGGTTCGCCGGTGAACCTCCATGGCATCCGCGTCGGATCCGTCACCCGGGTCGAGCGGGACGGGGATCGCGCGCGCCTCACTCTGGTCGTCACGGGCGATCACCGGATCCCGGTGGACACCCGGGTGAAGGTCGAGCAGCTCTCCACAGTCGGCGAGCCGTACGTCGATTTCGCCCCGGACGTCCTCCGCGGGCCGTACCTGCAGAACAATGCGACGATCGCGGCGGAGAAGGTGACGGGTCCGCTGGAGACGGTGGACGTGTTCAAGCGGATCGGTGCCCTGACCAACGCCATCGAGAGCAACGACGTGGTGGGTCTCCTCGAGAGCCTGCGCACGGCCACCAGCGCGTCCGCGACGGCGCTCGAGCGCGTGCGGGTCTCGGGCGAGCTGTTCCGGCAAGTGGTCCTGAGCCGGATGCCGCAGATCACAGCGATGCTCACGGCCTCGCAGCGGTACCAGGCGAATCTCGGGTGGCTGCCTCCCGCGCTGGACGACTCGCTCGACGCCTTCACAGCGGTCCTCGAGCAGTCCGGGATCTACCTTCGCGCGATCGACGGGGTGGTGCGTGATGCCGATGTTCCCTCGGTCAACCGTGACGTCATCACCCCGTTCCTCCGGAAGATCAGTCCCGATGCCACGCGGTTGATCGTGTCGCTCGGGCCGATCGCAGGGCCCCTCGTCCCGGTCGTGCGACAGGTCACCGACCAGGCGCCCCCCATCGACATGGCGATGCTCCTCGACAGCGCACTGAATTCCTTCGACTCACAGGGATCGCTGCGCGTCCGGGTGACTCCGACCAAGTAGTGGAACATCGCCCGACCGAGCCGCCCACCTGCGCTACCGTCGAAGACGAAGAAGGAGCGGGCCATGGACGAGCGAGTGGAATCGACGGAGGCGGCCCGGCAGATGCTGGGCGAACTGTGGGACGGCAACGGCCCGCTACTGATCCATCAGAGCGGCGGATGCTGCGACGGCTCCGCGCCGATGGTGTTCACCGTCGACGAGTTCCGGGTGGGCGATGCGAACACCCGGCTCGGCACCGTCGAGCTGGGCGACGGGCGCGACGTGCCGATCTGGGTGTCCGACGGCGAGGCCCGTGTGTGGGAGAACAGCGTCCTGCTCCTGGATCTCGAGCCCGGCCGGGCCGCCGGCTTCTCACTCGAGGGTTCCACGGGCAAGCGGTTCGTCTCCCGGGTGCGGATCACGGGCGCCGACGGTGCCGCGTGCCCCGCCCCGCAGCCCTGACCGGCGCCCGCGCACCGCGATAACGCCCGACGGTCTCGGCCGCCCTGCGGTCCCAGCGCGGCCACGACGCCGGCGGGAGGAGAGCGAGACCCACGGCGACACCGGCCAGTCCGAGCGCGAAGCCGGCCGCGGTATCGGAGAACCAGTGCACCCCGAGGTACAGGCGGCTCGCGGCGACCGCGCCGATCACGATCGCCGGCACGAAGAGGGCGAGCAGCCGCCGGCGGCCGGACCACCCGGCCGTGACGGCCACCGTCGTCGCCAGGAGCAGTGCCGTCGTGCCCGTGACGTGGCCCGACGGGAAGCCGTAGTCGGATTCCGCCACCAGGTGGTCGATCTCCGGCGGCCGCTGCCGGGCGAAGGCGTACTTCACCACGAGCGCGCCCGCCGAGGCCGCCGCCGTGGCCCCGAGGACGAAGACGGCGGCGGAGGCGGACCGTCGCCACCACGCCAGAAGGGCCGCGACCGCCACGGCCAGGACGATCGTGCCGGTCGGGGAGAAGACGTCGGTGATGAGCTTCATGACCGACGTGGCGGCCGGATCGCGGTGCGCGACCATCTCCCCGAGTACCTCGCCGTCGGCCCGGGTGACGGGACGCCATCCGACGATCAGCCCGAGCGCGACGACGGCGCCGACGAGAGCGGCAGCGGCGGCCAGGTAGTACCGGGCGCGCCGGTCGAGAGCGGGCATCGGACCAGACTGCCCGCGCGAAAGCCGTTCGCGCAACCTAAGACCGGGTAAAGCGCACCTCATGACAGGGGGTGTCGGGGGTAGCGTGGCAGGGGTGAGGAAGAGACTGCGGCGGGCGCGCGCCGCCCGGCTACGCCGCGACACCCTGTACGCGGACGTCTCCGAGTGGCAGCCGCCGCTGCCCGAGAAGTACCCGTACCGGTGGGTCGCCATCCGCTCCAACGACGGCACCTACCGGGACCGCCGGTTCGCCGAGAACTGGGACACCGTGCGGCGCATCCTCGACGACGGGCGGCTGGTCGGGGCGATCGTGTACGCGGTGGTCCGCCCGAACTGGGAGGAGAGCCTGGCCGTGCACCTCGAGATGCAGGGCGAGGACCGGCCCGACGTGGTCACGATGGTCGACGCCGAATCCTGGGGCGGGCAGATCGCGGGCGATCATTCCGACGCCTTCAACGGGTTCACCTGGGGCGCCTCCGACTGGCGCGGCGGCGGCGCCGACCCGCAGCCCACCCGCTGCATCGGCTACCTCAACCCCAACGACATCGGGATCTGGCCCACCTTGCCGGACATGCCGTTCGTGGTGCCCTCCTACGGGGCGAAGCCCGACTTCTCCCGCGCACCGGACCTTGAGCGGCGCTTCGCGATCCATCAGTACACCGACGGCAACGGCTACGGCGGCGGTCGACCCGAGGGCTACGGCCGCGTGCGGTGCGACATGAACGCCGCCCTCGATCTGGACCCGTGGCAGCTCGGCGATCTGCTGGGCACCACCACGATCCCGGTGGACTGAGCGCCCCGAGGGGCCGCGAGCCCTGACCTCGAGCACGGTTGACGTCGCAGGCTTCGGGGTCCCGGGTGCCGCGGAATCGCCGGTCTCGCTCCGGCCGGACCGGCTGGCCGCGAAGATGCTCGACCCGGCCCCCGCCGCGGCGGCTACTGCCTGGAACACGCGGGCTTACTCGTCGCCGCGCTCCCCGGCCTCGGGTTCGCCACGCTGGAGGGCACCGAGTACCTGGTGGACACCGGCTTCGGCGGGCTGACGCCGACGGCCCCGCTCGCCCTGGACCGGACAGGGCCGCAGATGACCCCGCACGGCGAGTACCGCATCGTCGACCCGGGGGAGGCGGGCATCGATCCGGAGACGGTGTGGGATCTCGATCGGGTGCTGCAGGCCCGATTGCACACACCGACGGCGACGTGTGGGGGACGCTCTACGGGCTTTCGCCCGCGCCGGTGCCGGAGACCGACCGGGAGCTGGCGAACTGGTTCATCGCTACCTCACCGGACTCGGTGTTCACGGCGACCTTCGCTGCCGCGCTCGTGCCCGCTGACGGATCGCGGGTCATCATCGCCGGGACGACGCTGCGCCGCCGCGGCACCGACGGGGTCGCCGCCAAGACCGAGATCGCATCGGAGTCCGATGTCGCGCGGGCGCTCTCGGCGGTCCACGTGGACCTCACGGACGCCGGATTGCGGGACCTGTCCGGCCGCCTGCGCGTCGCGACGGGATTGACTCATTCCGCGGCCGCACCGTAGGCCACATCCGGCAGGACGGGAAGCCAACCGTCCACCCACGCACCCGCGTACGCGCGCGTCCCGCCGGCCTTGAGCTCCACGACGTGCCCGGGCAGTTCCGCGGCGATCAGTGGCAGGAGCCTGCGCCCCTCCGTCACATGAGCCGCGGCGAGATCATCTGTCCGCCAACCGGTCTCCCAGTGAAACCCGCTGTCGAACTCGTCCTGCCAGGCGCTGAGCTCGCCACACAGATCCTCGGGCAGACCGAGGGATTCGGAAGCGACTCCCCCGTACGTCGCCCACAGCGGCGGACCGCTGTAGTCGTTCATCAGCCGGATCCAGCGTTCGGGTGCGACGTCGAACTGCCGCACCGGCGTGCCCGCCGGGAGCGGTTTCTCGCCCGACGGTGACCACCCCTCCGCCCAGCGCCCGGCGTAGCCGCCGGGATCGGCGACCGGCCACAGGTTGTACCGGATCACGAAACCCGGGAGCTCGGCGACCAGGGCCTCGATGATGGCGTGCGCCTCCGCCGCGTACCGGTCTCGCGCCTCGGCGGAGCTCCACTCCTGGCGTCCGCCCGTGTGCTCGGTCTCGAACAGGGAGTGCCAGGCCTCGATCCGCGTGGTCAGCCCGGCCGACAGCCCCAGGTCGGCGCCGGTCAACGGGCGCATCGGGTCGACGCCGAGCAGGGGGGATTCTTCGAAGTCGGGATACACGCGCAGCAGGCGGTCCGGGACGAGCTGTGGATCGAGCATTCGCCCAGGTTACGTGGGTGACTGTGCGAACGCATCGACGGATGGCAGATGGAATGGTAGAAAAATGGTATGAGAACGACCATCGACGGGGCGGGCCGGATCGTGGTGCCCAAGGCGATCCGCGACGCGATGGGACTGGATGCCGGGAGGGCGGTCGACGTGACATTCGCAGACGGGCGCATCGAGATCGAGGTGGCACCTGTGGAGATCGACATAGTGCCGGGCCACCCGTTTCCGAAGGCGGTCCCGCGGGAGCCGATTGCGCCGCTGACCGACGACGTGGTCCGCCGAACGCTCGAAGAAGTTCGACGATGGCCTCGCTAGCGTGCGATTCCAGCGTCCTGCTTCCGGCGTTGCTGTCCTGGCATCCCGCGCACACCAGATGCGCCTTCGCCTTGGCGCAGCAGGAGTTCGCGGTGCCTGCGCACGTCCTGATGGAGACGTTCAGTGTGCTCACGAGGCTCCCGGAGAACCGCATCTCACCGGAGGGGGCGGCCGCACTCATCGCGGGCGTGGACGCACCGCTGATCGACCTTCCCGCCGGTGAACACCATCGGGTGATCGCGGCGCTGGGGGAGCGAGGGATCGGTGGCGGCGCGACGTACGACGCGCTGGTCGCCGCAACCGCAGCGCACCACGGAATGACGCTCCTGACCGCCGACCTGCGGGCGCCGCGCACCTACGAGGCGGTCGGAGCCACGTACCGGACGGTGTGAGGCGCACCGGGCGGGCGGGAACACCCGGACGTGCGAGCGGCGCCGCCCCCGGGTGGGGGACGGCGCCGCGGACACCCTCACCGGTGCCGTGATGCGGGGATCAGAAGAACCCCTGCGCGGTCGGCGCGTAGGACACCAGCAGGTTCTTGGTCTGCTGGTAGTGATCGAGCATCATCTTGTGATTCTCGCGGCCGATTCCGGAGTCCTTGTAGCCGCCGAACGCCGCGTGCGCCGGGTACTGGTGGTAGGTGTTGGTCCACACGCGGCCGGCCTGGATGTCGCGGCCCGCGCGGTAGGCGACATCGCCGTTGCGCGACCACACGCCGGCGCCGAGGCCGTAGCGGGTGTCGTTGGCGATCTCCATCGCGTTGTCGTAGCCGTCGAACGACGTGACCGCGAGCACCGGGCCGAAGATCTCCTCCTGGAAGATCCGCATCGAGTTGTCGCCGGAGAAGATCGTGGGCTGCATGTAGTAGCCGCCGGAGAGGTCGCCGCCCAGGTCGGCCGCCTCGCCACCGGTCACCAGGGTCGCGCCCTCGTTCTTGCCGATGTCGATGTAGGAGAGGATCTTCTCCAGCTGCTCCTTCGACGCCTGCGCGCCGATCATCGTCTCGGTGTCCAGCGGATCGCCCTGGATGATCGACTTCGTGCGGATCGAGCCGAGCTCGAGGAACTCGTCGAAGATCGGCTTCTCCAGCAGCGCGCGCGACGGGCAGGTGCACACCTCGCCCTGGTTCAGCGCGAACATCGTGAAGCCCTCGAGGGCCTTGTCCTGGTAGTCGTCGTTGGCGGCCATCACGTCCTTGAAGAAGACGTTCGGGCTCTTGCCGCCCAGCTCCAGGGTCACGGGGATCAGGTTGTCGGCGGCGTAGCCGGCGATCAGCTTGCCCGTGGTGGTCTCACCGGTGAAGGCGATCTTGCGGATCCGCTTCGACGAGGCGAGCGGCTTGCCCGCCTCCAGGCCGAAGCCGTTGACGATGTTCACCACGCCCGGGGGCAGCAGGTCGCCGATCAGCGAGAACAGGTACAGCACCGAGACGGGCGTCTGCTCGGCCGGCTTGAGCACGATCGCGTTGCCCGCGGCGAGCGCCGGCGCAAGCTTCCACACGGCCATGAGGATCGGGAAGTTCCACGGAATGATCTGTCCCACAACGCCGAGCGGCTCGTGGAAGTGGTAGGCCACCGTGTTCTCGTCGATCTCCGAGATGCCGCCCTCCTGCGAGCGCAGGCACGAGGCGAAGTACCGGAAGTGGTCGATCGCCAGCGGGATGTCGGCGTTGAGGGTCTCGCGGACCGGCTTGCCGTTCTCCCACGACTCGGCGACCGCGATGGCCTCCAGGTTGGCCTCCATCCGGTCGGCCATCTTCATCAGGATCGCGGCGCGCGCTGCGGGCGCCGTCTTGCCCCAGCCGGGCGCGGCGGCGTGCGCGGCGTCGAGCGCCAGCTCGATGTCCTCCGCGGTCGAGCGGGCGACCTCGCAGAACGTCTGCCCGGTCACCGGCGAGGGGTTCTCGAAGTACTGGCCCTTGACGGGCGCGACCCACTCACCGCCGATCAGGTTGTCGTAGCGGGGCTGGTAGCTCATGAGGGAACCGGCTGCGCCGGGGCGTGCGTAAACGGTCATGGCGGACCTCCAGGTGAGTGGCGTGATGTCAGTCACAACCGACCGTACGCAGTGACCGTTGCAACAACGTTGCAGTCGTGCCTCACCCTGGTCGAGACCGGCGCCCCGCCCCGATCCGGGCTGGTCAGGCCAGGTCGACGGCGATCGCGGCGAGACGCCCGTCCGCCTCGGCCCGCGCCCGCGCATCGCCGTGCGCGCGCAGCACGCGCCAGCCGTGCTCGTCGTCCCGGGCGTCCGGCAGGTCCAGCCACCGTCGCAGGAGCCCCAGGTCCCGGCTCGCCAGCACGGACGAGCGGAGGCTCTCCGCCAGCTCGGTGCGCAGCCGCGCGACGCCAGGCGCCATCGACGAGGGCAGCAGCGGCCCGCGGTACACCGCGAGCGCATCGGCCACCCGGCCCGCGCGGATGGCCGCCGCCACCTCGTCCGCATCGGAGGCCAGCGGCCCCAGCAGCCGGTACGGGCGCGAGCCCACCAGGTCAGCGCCCACCGTCTTGCGCAGCCGCGACACCTCCGCGCGCACCGTGACCCCGTCCAGGTCGCGCTCGTCGAGCAGCAGCGCCAGGTGATCGGCGGTCAGGCCCTCGACGTGGCGGGCCAGCAGCGCGAGGATATCGGCGTGGCGCCCGGTGAGCGGGACCTCGCGGCCGTCCCGTTCCAGCACCGGGCGCGCGCCCAGCAGCCGCAGGCGGGGCGCGGTCGACGACGGGGGCGGCGCGAGCTGCAGGATCGCGAGCTGACCCTCCACCGCCAGCGCCGCCGCCCGCACCAGCGCCAGCGCCTGCGGGGTCGCCACCTCGGGGCCGCCGGTCACGTCCAGCACCCCGAGCGGCACGCGGGTCACCGGATCGTGCACCGGAACGGCGGTGCAGTTCCACCGGTGGGCCCGGCGGGCGAAGTGCTCGGAGCCGGCGATCTGCACCTCGGAGTCGAGCGCGAGGGCCGTGCCCGGCGCGTTGGTCCCGGCCGCGGTCTCGCTCCAGTTCGCGCCCGGGCTGAAGTTCATGTCCGCGGCGCGACGCACGGCGCCACCGTCGCCCTCGACCCACAACAGGTTCCCGTCCCGGTCACCCACCGCCACCATCGCGCCGGCGGAGTCGTCCACCAGCAGCCGCCGGACCACCGGCATCACCGAGGCGAGGGGGCTGCGGGCGCGCAGCGCGTCGAGCGCACCGTCGCCCGACGGTGCCTCCCCGTCCGGGTTGACGCCCAGGGCGCGGCTGCGCTGCCAGCTCTCAGCGATGAGGTGACGGAGCTTGGAGGCGCGCAGCGCCGCTTCGTCGACGGCACCGTCGACGAACTTGCTGTGGAGCCGCGCGGCCGCACCGGCGGACGCGACGGCTTTCGAACCGCTCACCATCGTGCCCCGACGATAGCTCGGAACGCGGCGTCACCAGCCCGGATCGCCCACGATCTGCAGGCTCACGTACGAGGGGGTCTCGGGGCTCAGCAGCACCGTCTGCCGGCCGAAGCGGGTCTTCACCAGGTCGGGGACCGTCGCCAGGTAGCGCGGCACGCTGCCCGCGTACACGTCCACGCGCAGGCGGTGGCCCTCGTCGAGCAGCGCATCGGTCGGCACCACGTCGATGTCGAGCTCGATCCGCTCGCCCGGCACCACCGGCTGCTTCGCCGACCAGGTGAGCGGGTGGAAGGCGCCCAGCAGCTCACCGTCGATGTCGAACGTGCTGCGGGCGTCGTCGACCGCGCGGTTCGAGGCGAGCAGCGCCCCGCCCGAGAGCACCGAGGAGGTGCCGTCCGGCGCCACGTCGTTGACGGTCACCGTCCAGATCGCCTCGTCGCCCTCGCACTGCGTCACCAGGTGCACGTTGATCGAGCCGCTCAGCTGCACCGGGACGGCGGCGGGCGGGGACGTGAACGAGATCGCGCCGCGCTCCTGCCGCTCCGCCGTCTCCACCGCCGGCACCGCCTTGGTGAGGCCGGCGAGTACCTGGGTCAGGTCGGGGGAGACCAGGCCGCGGAGGTCGATCCGCGTGGAGGGGGACTCGCGGCGGCGCGCCGGGGAGGTGGCCAGGCCACCGTCGAACCGGGCGTGCGGGGCGGTGCCCGACGGTGCCGGGGTCGCGTACAGGCGCCGGGTGCGCGCCCCGGGGCGGGGGAAGCTCTCCCCGGCGGTCCAGCCGCCGCCCTGCTGCTCGAGGACGACGGGACCGTACCGGTCCACGCCGTTGTCGATGCCCTTGAGCCAGCGGTCGTACCAGGCGCGCTCGAGGACGTCGATGCGCGGCGGCGCCTGGGCGGCGCCGAACCCGGCGCCCATGTCGAAGTGGTAGCCGCCCGTGATCACCATCTGCTTGCGGCCGGGCGGCAGGTTCAGTCGCCCGAAGGTGCGCGGGGTGCTGCGCCCGAACAGGTCGTGCCAGCCGCCGAACAGGAACGTCGGGGCCGTGATCGCCTCGATGTTGGCGTTCCGCTCCGTGAAGTACGGGTTGTCGTTGACCCGCGGGTCGCGGCCGGTGAGCACGCCGGTCGCCACCGAGGAGAGCTCCGTGGCGGGCGAGGCGACGCGGCTGTGTAGCCACCGGAAGACGTTGCCGTTCACCGTGTCCCGGATCAGAGTGCGCGGATTGTAGAGCCACTTGAGGGCGTTCACCGCGCCCAGCCAGATCGGGATGAACACCGAGGGCAGGCCGCCCGTGATGTAGATGTCGCGGACGATGTCCTCGCTGCCCTCGATCGCGAACACCGCGCCGAGGCCCTCCGGCGCGTGGCCGGCGGCCTGCAGCGAGTTGATCGCCGAGTACGACCAGCCGCCCATGCCGAGCTTGCCGTCGCACCAGTCCTGCGAGCGGGCCCACCGCATGACCTCGATCGAGTCCTGCTGCTCGCGGGCGCCGAGGATCTGCCACACGCCGTGCGAGGTGCCGGTGCCGCGCACGTCGACGATCACCTGCGCGTAGCCGCTGCGCACCAGCCGCCGGTTGATGCCGAACCCCTGCAGCAGGCCGCCGGAGAAGTCGACGGTGCCGCCGGTGAGCGCCTTCGACGCGTTCGTCAGCGCGGGGCCCACGAACGCGGCGTGCGTGGTCTCGTCGATCGCGTCCACGATCATGCGGTTGTACGGGTTCAGGTTGAGGATCGCGGGGTAGGGCCTCGCGGTGGGCTTCCCGTCGATCTCGGCGGGGCGCACCACGGTGGCCCGCAGCACCACCCCGTCGGACATGCGGATGTCCACGTTGCGGTCGATGTGGACCCGGGGGTAGGTGAGGCGGCCGTCCACGGCCTCGCGCCAGGCGCGGGCGTCGGCGCCGCCGGTGGGGTCTCCGAGGGGGAGGGTGTGGTCGACGCGCGGGTGGTGCTCGCCGCCCGGGGGCGCGGGCAGCACGGGACTGCGGTCCCAGAGCGGCAGCCGCACACCGAGGCGTGCATTCGCTCTACCGGATCGGCTGGTCGCCATTGCAACCCCTTCCCTTCAATCGTCAACTTAGAGCACGGTGACCCACCTCACAAACCTCGGGTGCCGGTTGTTGCAGATCCGATGCAGAACGGTTGCATTCCCGGCGGGTCGCGATCACCGCCGATTCAGCACCCCGCACGAGGCCCCGGAGGCCCGTTAAGCTCGATCTCGCCATCGACAACGACCCATTCGGAGGTTTCCCCATGCCGCTCACCACCACGCTCCTCGACCCCGCGCGCCAGCCGGCCGTCGTCGCCGACTTCGCGTCGGTCGTCGAAGCCGAGGTCGGCGACAAGAGCGGCCTGTCGGGCACCGTCATCAAGACCGCGTACGCCGCGGTCAAGAAGGTCTCGCCCACCGTCATCGAGTCGGCCCTGACCAAGCTGCTCCCCGAGTTCGCCTCCGCCCTCGACCCGTTCTGGACCGAGTTCCAGGCACAGGGCCCGGGCGACTTCGGCCAGTTCCTCGCCGCCCGCGGCGACGCCGTGGGCGACGCCCTGCTGGCCGTCACCGACGCGCGCGCGGAGTCCACCAGCCAGCCGGCCCTGCGCAAGGCCTACTCGAGCCTGCGCGGCAAGGCCAAGGAGAACGTCGTCGCGGCGCTGCCCCGCGTGGGCGCGGCCGTCCAGAAGAACGCGGCCTGATCATGGGGAAGGTGCAGCTGCACGGCTCGGAGAAGCTGACCACCGCCGTCCGGCACGCGTACAGCGCGACGGTGCCCGCGGGCCCCGTCGCGCACGTCGCGGGCGTCGCGCCGCTCGACGAGGGCGGCACCACCGTCGCCCCCGGCGACGTGCAGGGCCAGGTACGGGCCGCCGTCGCGAACCTGCGGGTGATCCTCGCCGAGCGCGGCGCGGAGCTGTCCGACGTCGCGCGGCTCACGGTGTTCGTCGCCGAGCACCTGCAGGTGGACCTGCAGGTCGCGGCGGACGCGCTGGCCGAGGCCTTCGACGAGCTCCCGCCGCTGTCGCTGGTGGGAGTCAGCCGCCTGCGCTACGACGAGCAGGTCGTCGAGCTGGAGGCCGTCGCCGCGCTGTAGGCGCGGATGTGAGGGCGGGCACACGGCCGCACGGGGGTTCGTTCGCGCCGACGGCGAAGGGTTACCGTAGACGCCGTGAGTACCCCTTCATCCGCAGACGCCGTGGCCACCGTGATCACCGGGGCGAGCTGGCCCAGGATCCTCACCTGGCGGTCCGAGGACGGGAACCTCCTGGAGTCGGTCCGGGTGCAGCTCGCCGGTGACCGGATCAAGGCGTACGGCCGCATCATCGCCGCCCGCTCGGCCGACGGCCCCGCGTTCAACGCCTCGTACGACCTGGTCACCGACGACGAGGGCGTCACCAAGCGGCTCTCGGTGCACGCGCTCACCGCGGCCGGCGAGTCGCAGGTCACCATCGCCCGCGACGGCGAGAACCACTGGCTGGTGCAGGGCGCGCAGGGCTCCGAGCGGGGCTTCTTCTCCGGTGCGCTCAGCGTGGACGTGCTCAAGTCGGCGTTCTTCAACGCCCTCACCATCCGCCGGTTCGATCTGCAGAGCCACCCGGAGGAGGTGGACGTGCCGGTCGTGTACGTCGACCTGCCGAGCCTCGCGGTCAAGGAGACCGTCATCAACTACGACGGTGCCGCCGACGGCATCACCGTGATCTCGCCGATCAGCAGCTCCAAGATCTCCGTCGACGCCGACGGCTTCGTGGTGGACTACCCCGGCCTCTCGCGCCGCGTCGAGTAGCGCGCCGCCTCACTCGAGCGCGGTGATCACGCCCCCGGCGTGACCGGCCGCCCGCAGCGCCCGCTGCCACCCCTCCCCGCCGAGCACGGGGACGAACGGGGTGCGGCGGGCGTTCTCGTACCGTGTGCGCGCCGCGTACCCGCGCTCGGTGATCGGTGCGACGGTGCCGTGCTCGGCCAGCCCGGCGCGGGCCGCGGTCAGCTCGGCGATCGTGTCGTCGAGCGCCGCGAGCAGGGCCGGGGCGTTCGCATCGCACATCGCGTTCACCAGCGACGGTGCCGTGCCGGCGACCCTGGTCACGTCGCGGAAGCTGCTCGCCGCCAGCGAGAGCGCGAGCCTGCTCGCGGCCGGATCGCCCTCCGCGCTGATCGCGACCGCCTCGGCCACCACGTGCACCGCGTGCGAGATCCGGGCGACCGCCGCGTCGTGCTCGGCGGAGCCGGCGGGCACGATCACCGCGCCGCAGTCCAGCCCGACGGAGGCCGCCAGCCGCCACGCCTGCGCGGGGGTCTCGTCGTCCGCGGTCACCACCCAGGTGGCACCGTCGAACAGCGCGGCGTCGGTGGCCTCCCAGCCGGAGTACGCGGTCCCCGCCATCGGGTGGCCGCCCGCGTACCGCCCCGTGAGGCCCGCCTCCGCGACCCGCCGGGCCACCTCCCCCTTCACGCTCACCGCGTCGGTGAGCCAGGCGTGCGGGGCGTGCTCGGCGACGGCGGCGAGCACACCGTCGAGCGCGGGGACCGGGACCGCGACCACGATGACGTGCCCGCCCTCGTTCGCCCGCCGCAGCGTCGCGACCAGGTCCGGGGAGGCGTCGAAGCCGGCGGCCGCCGCGTCGTCGGTGGCGGCCAGGCTGCGGTTCCAGCCGTACGCGGGCCGGCCGGAGCGGGCCAGGGCCCGCAGGATCGAGCCGCCGATCAGGCCGAGGCCGAGCACGCACACGGGGACACCGGACTGGGGGGCACGCTGTGCAGACACCCCGATAGCGTTCCACATCCGCCGCGGATGCCGGTCGAGACTTCTCGCGTGCGGGGGATAACGGATACGGTTTCACCCATGGCCGCAGAGACCGCACCGGAGCGCTACGACGAGATCGACGGGTACGCGGTGGCCGTGACCCGGGAGGAGACCTCCTGGACCGTGCACCTGCTGGACCCCGGCGCGCTGGGCAGCGTCGCCAAGGCCGAACAGGAACTCAAGGCGCTCCGCGCGACGGGGGCCGTGTTCGGGCTGCTCAACGTGGACGACGAGTACTTCGTGATCGTCCGGCCCGGGCCGTCCGGTACGCGGCTGCTGCTCTCGGACGCCACCGCGGCGGTCTTCGACGAGCTGGCCGAGCAGACGCTGGACCGGCTCAACGTGGAGGTGCCGGACATCGACCCGGAGGAGATCGAGGAGACCGATCCCTGGCCCGAGGGCGATCTGGGGATCCTCGGCGATCTGGGCCTGGGGGAGCAGGAGCTGAGCGTGCTCCTCGCCGACCCGGACCTGTACCCCGACGAGCAGCTGCAGGTGATCGCGGAGCGGCTGCGGTTCGACGCCGAGCTGGGCGCGATCCTCGACACCCTCTCCTAGTGGCGCTGCGGGACGCCGAGCACGCGGCGATGGGGTTCGCGCTCGAGGCGGCGGGCCTCGCCGGCCCGGACGACGTTCCCGTGGGGGCCGCGGTCCTCGCGCCCGACGGTGCCGTGCTCGCGCAGGCGGGGAACCGTCGGGAACAGGCGGGTGACCCGACGGCCCACGCCGAGGTGCTCGCCCTGCGGGCCGCGGCGGCCCGGTTCGGCGACGGCTGGCGGCTGGAGGGCTGCACCCTGGCGGTCACGCTCGAGCCGTGCGCGATGTGCGCCGGCGCCCTGGTCTCCGCGCGGATCGGGCACCTGCTGTTCGGCGCCTTCGAGCCGAAGACCGGCGCCGTGGGATCGGTGTGGGACGTGGTGCGCGACCCCCGCGTGACGCACCGGGTCACGGTACGCGGCGGCGTCCGGGAGGCGGAGTGCGCCGCGCTGCTGACCGACTTCTTCAGCTCGCACCGTCCGTGACCTGCCGATTTAGCCGCAGCGACCACTTCCGGTAAAGTTTCGCGACGGTGGCGTGTCCGAGCGGCCGAAGGTGCAGCACTCGAAATGCTGTGTGCGGTAACCCCGTACCGAGGGTTCAAATCCCTCCGCCACCGCCAGCGGTTCTGAGCCGGGATGCCGAGTAACGGCGTCCCGGCTCAGTCGTTCCCGCAGTCCCCGCCCCGCGCGGCGTTCGCCGCAGCCACCACTCGCAGAGCCCGAGCGCGATGAGCCAGCTGGACCACGCGACGATCCCCGGTCCCCAGGTGTCGGCCGCGGCGTCCGGGACGCCCGCGGCGCCGGTGGCGAGGAACACCACCGGGGCCAGGATCCGGTTGATGATCACCGAGTACATGAGGGCGGCGCTGCGCAGCATCCAGCGCCGGTGCGCGGCCACGTCGCGGTCCACGGCTATCGCCCGCACGCCGAGGGCCGTGAACAGCAGCATCAGCGAGCCCAGTGTCACGTTGGAGACGGCGTTGAGCGGGCCGAACGGGCTCACCGTGCCGATCGCGATGGCCGCCAGCCCGACGGGCAGCGCGCACGCCGTGTAGATCCGGCCGGCCACCGGGTGGTACCGGGCGAACCAGCGGCGGCCCACCTGCACCAGGCCGGCCACCATGGCGACCGCGCCGAGCACGATGTGCCCGACCAGCAGCCCGTAGTACCAGGCCGGCGTCCCGTCGAGCGGGATGCGGCTGCCGCCGGTCAGGTACGGCGGCAGCGAGTAGGCGAGGAAGACGAGCACGACGAGGGCGCTCACCAGCAGCTTCTTCATGGGCCGAACGCTAGGGGGCCGGCCCGCGGCGGCGGATCACCCGTGCGGGTGGTTCCGGGTGGCCCGTACGGGTGAGGAACGTCAGTGGGAGCTGAAGAAGCCGATCGCCTTGTCGCCGCTGTCGCAGCGCGCGAGCATTCCGGGCGTGGTCGGGAAGGTGCAGTTCCACCCCTCGACGGTGACGGGCCGCGCGAGCGCGATCTTCGGTCCGAACGCGGTCGCGACGCGCATCGCCTCGGCGCAGTCGACCTTCGCGGTGCCGAGGGCGTGCACGTACAGCGCACCGTCGGGGCCGCGGGTCTGCCCGCACATCTCGGCGCGGGTCTCGGCGGCGGAGGAGGTGGCCGCGGCCGACGGTGCGCCGGACGGCGCGGGTGCGGAGGCGGGCTCGGACGAATTGCCGCAGCCCGCGAGGAGCAGGCCGCACACTGTTGCAGTTGCGACGGCTGTGACAGGCGTGGCGAGGTGCTGAAATGCGGTCATGTCCTGCACGCTACCCGTCTTCCGGTGATGAGCCTCACAAAAGTGCCGGTCAGCGACATTATTGCGGGCGGCAACGATCGGTACACTCGAACACGACCCGCATCGCGCAGCCCGTCGCGCCTCGACGACTCGGAGTGACTCGCATGGCACTGTTCCTGTACCGGCTGGGGAGGTTCGCCTACCTCAATCGCTTCAAAGTCATCGCCGCGTGGCTGCTGGTCTTCGTGGGGATGCTCGGCGGCGGCGTGGCCCTCAAGGGCGCCACGGTCGACAACTTCTCGCTGCCGGGCCTGCCGTCGGCGAAGGCCACCGACATCGTCTCCAAGAACTTCCACAGCGGCGGTGACGACCCGTTCACGAGCGCGTCGGCCACCATCGTCTTCCACGCCAAGGAGGGCGTGCTCACCGATCCGGCCAACGCGGCGGGCATCGACCGGACGATCGCCGACATCAAGGGGCTGACGAAGGACGTCGACGGGAAGCAGGTGCCGCTCGTCCAGGACCCCGAGCTCCTGCACAACCCGACCACCAAGGTGGACCCGGCGACGCTCACCGCGGAGCAGCGCTCGAAGCTCGCGGCGGCCGCCGAGCAGCAGAAGACCATCCTCTCGACCAAGTCGTCTGCGGAGCAGAAGGAGGCGGACGCCGCCGCCACCTCGTCCGTCAGCCCCGATGGGAAGACCGCGAAGATCACCGTGGACTTCGCCGGCAAGGTGACCGACCTTCCGAGCACCCTGTCCGAGGACATCAAGAAGGCCCGCGAGGCCGGCGAGGCGTCGTCGAACGGCGGCCTGCAGATCGAGGCCGACGGTTCCGCCGCGCGCGGCGCCGAGGACATGGGCGGGACCAGCGAGATGATCGGCATGATCGTCGCGGCGATCGTCCTGATCATCACCTTCGCCTCGCTCGTCGCGTGGGGCCTGCCGCTGATGAACGCGATCATCGCGGTGCCCGTCGCGATCGGCGGCGTCATGCTCGCCTCGCACTTCATCGAGCTGGGCACGTTCCCGACGGTGCTGACCTCCATGATCGGCCTCGCCGTCACCATCGACTACGCACTGTTCATCGTCTCCCGGTACCGGCACGAACTGCGGCGCCTCGGCGCGACCACGCGGGAACAACGGGCCGAGGCGGCCGGCATCGCCGTGGGCACCGCCGGTACCGCGGTGATCTTCGCGGGTCTCACCGTGATCATCGCGCTCGCCGCGCTCGCGTTCATCGGCATGGACTTCCTCGGCCAGATGGGTGTCGCGGCGGCGTTCGGCGTGCTCGTCGCGGTGATCGTGGCGATCACGCTGCTGCCCGCGCTGCTGGGCCTGTTCGGCGCGAAGGTGTTCGCCGGCCGGGTCAAGGGCCTGCACCCGCAGGACACGGACGAGGGTGAGGGCCGCACCGCGAACGGCCTGCGCTGGGCGAACGTGGTGAAGAAGGTCCCCCTCGTCACCCTGATCGCGGCCGTCGCGGTGCTCGGCATCCTCGCCATCCCGATCAAGGATATGAAGACGGCCCTGCCCGGTTCGGGGATGAGCGAGAAGAGCACCTCGGAGCGGCAGGCCTACGACCTGATCTCCGATGCGTGGGGCAAGGGCGCCAACGGCACCCTGCTCGTGGCGGTCGACGGGAACGATGCACAGCCGAACCAGCGCCTGGGTGCCTATAAGCAGATCGTCGACAAGCTCAACACCAGCCCGGAGCTGTCGCCGCTCGTCGCGAACGCGCAGATCGCCCAGCTGGCGCCGGACAACAAGGCCGCGACGATCGTGGTGACCCCGAAGTCCGGCCCCAACGACGACGACACCAAGACCCTGGTCGAGAAGCTCCGTGCGATGGCCAACGGGGAGAACGGCACCAAGGCCCGCCTCGGCGTGGATCTCGGCGTCGCGGGCAACACCGCCATCGAGATGGACGTCTCGGACGAGCTCAACAACAACGCGCTGCCCAAGTACCTGGCGATCGTGGTCGGGCTCGCGTTCCTGCTGCTGCTGATCGCGTTCCGCTCGATCCTGGTGCCGCTCACCGCCGCGCTCGGCTTCCTGCTCTCGGTGGTCGCGACGTTCGGCGTGACCTCGGCGATCTTCACCGACGGTGCGCTGGGCATGATCGACAACACGCAGCCGCTGGTGTCCTTCCTGCCGATCTTCATGATCGGTATCGTCTTCGGCCTGGCGATGGACTACCAGGTGTTCCTGGTCTCCCGCATGCGCGAGGAGTTCGTGCACACCGGCGACGCGACGCAGTCGGTGATCACCGGCGTGCAGTACGGCGCCCGCGTGGTGACCGCGGCCGCGATCATCATGATCTCGGTGTTCGCCTCGTTCATCCTCAACGATCAGGTGTTCATCAAGGAGATCGGCTTCGGCCTCGCCGCCGCCGTGCTGCTCGACGCGTTCGTGGTGCGGCTCGTGGTCATCCCCTCGGTGATGATGCTGCTCGGCAAGTGGGCGTGGTGGCTGCCGAAGTGGCTGGACAGGATCCTGCCGAACGTCGACATCGAGGGCGAGGCGCTCGTCGCGCAGCTGGGCCGGGGCGACGCCGCCGACACCGTCGCGTTCCCCGCCCCGGCGACGGCGGAGATCCCCGTTCCCACAGAGCAGTTGGTCGCCGCCGGCCCGACCGACGTGCACGCCCGCGGGGCCGCACGGGTCCAGTCGACCGAGGCCGGGACCAACGGCCACACCAACGGCTTCGTCCGCCCGACGACCGCCCCGACGGCGCCCGTCCCGCTGCAGCCGGCGGCCCGGGCCCAGGACACGGGCGAGTATCCGGTGGCCAAGCCCGCGGCGGCCGTGCCCGCCGTCCCGGCGCCGGATCAGACGACCACCGGGCCCATCGTCGCGGGCCCGCCGGAGGACCGCACCCGGGACGAGATCGCGCAGCTGCGCGAGCAGAACCGGGCGATCGCAGCGGAATTGAGCGCCCTGCGATCGGACTACCGCTCGATGGCCAGCCGCACCCGCCTGCAGAGCGAGCACATCAGCGATCCCACGCGCTTCGAGATCGAGGGGCGCCTGGAAGGGCCCGACGGTCCGCTCGGCCGCGCGGGCCGGTTGCTCACCCCGCACGGCGAGATGCTCACGCCCGCTTTCATTCCCGTGGGCACCAAGGCCACGGTGAAGACGGTGCTGCCGGAGGCCGTGTCCGAGCTGGGCGCGCAGGCGGTGCTGGCCAACGCCTACCACCTGTACCTGCAGCCGGGCCCGGAGGTCGTGGAGCAGGCCGGCGGCCTGGCCGCGTTCATGAACTGGGACGGCCCCACGTTCACCGATTCCGGTGGCTTCCAGGTGATGTCGCTCGGGTCGGGGTTCAAGAAGGTCATCGACATGACCGGTGAATCCGGAGACGGGCCGCTGGGCGACGACGCGATCGCCGAGGGCAAGGACCGGCTCTCGCGCGTCGACGACGACGGCGTGACCTTCCTCAGCCACCTCGACGGGTCCGAGCACCGGTTCACGCCGGAGGTCTCGATGCAGATCCAGCACCGGCTGGGCGCCGACGTCATCTTCGCGTTCGACGAGCTGACCACCCTGCACAACAGCCGCGAGTACCAGGTGACCTCGCTCGAACGCACCCGGCTGTGGGCGCGGCGCTGCCTCTCCGAGCACAACTGGCTCACCGCGCAGCGGCACGACGCGATCTCCCTGTGGGGCGTCGTGCAGGGCGCGCAGTACGAGGACCTGCGCCGCAAGGCCGCCCGCGACCTGCGGGCGCTGAGCGAGGAGGACCGGCTCGCCGGCGGGCTGGGCTTCGGCGGCTACGGCATCGGCGGGGCGCTGGAGAAGGCGAACCTCTCCACCATCGTGCGCTGGGTGAACCAGGAGCTGGAGGAGGGCAAGCCGAAGCACCTGCTGGGCATCTCCGAGCCGGACGACATCTTCGCCGCCGTGGAGCAGGGCATCGACACCTTCGACTGCGTCTCCCCGTCGCGGGTCGCCCGCAACGGCGCCATCTACTCGCTGGACGGCCGCTACAACGTGACGAACTCACGGTTCAAGACGGATTTCCGTCCGCTGGACCCGGAGACGCAGAACTACACCTCCCAGTACACCCGCGCGTACATCCATCACCTGTTCAAGGCGAAGGAGGGCCTCGCGGCGACGCTGGCGACCATCCACAACGAGCAGTTCGTCGTCTCGCTGGTCGCGAAGATCCGGCAGTCGATGCTGGACGGCACGTACTGGGATTTCAAGGAGGAGTTCCTGGGCCGCTACTACCGGGGAACCCAGCAGTACCTCGCCAAGTCCGACTAGGGCTGCGGCCGGTCACAGCGGGAGCGTCCACGGCTCCCGGGGGAGCCGCGCCGGCTCGAAGCCGTCGAGCATCTCGCGCGGGGTGCGGCCGCGAAGCCCCAGGCTCGCGGCCATCTCCGGCAGCACTACCGACGGTCCGCCGCGCTGAGCGAGGGTGACGGCACCGTCGCGCTTGGCGAGCCGGACGCCGGTGGGCCCCAGGACGAGTGGCACGTGCGCGTACTGCGGCGGGGCCGCGCCGAGCAGTGTGGTGAGGTAGGCCTGCCGCGGCGCGGAGGAGAGCAGGTCGTCACCGCGGACCACCTGGTCGATGCCCTGGGCCGCGTCGTCGACCACCACGGCCAGGTTGTAGGCGTACGTCCCGTCGCCGCGTCTCAGTACGAAATCGTCGACGGTGCCGGTGTATTCGCCGTGCAGCACGTCGTGCGCCGTGAACGACTGCACGCGGGACCGCAGGCGCAACGACGCCGGACGCAGCTTCCGCCGCTCGGCGCGCTCGGCCTCCGTGAGGTCGCGGCACGTCCCCGGGTAGGCGCCCTCCGGCGTGTGCGGCGCCGACGGTGCGGCGAGGATCTCCCGCCGCGTGCAGTAGCACTCGTACACGTCGAGGCGCTCCAGCGCCGCCGCGTAGCGGTCCGTGCGCTCCGACTGGCGGGCCACGGCGCCGTCCCAGTCCAGCCCGAGCGCGGCCAGGTCCTCCAGCTGCCGGGCCTCGGCACCGCCGGCGGTGCGTCCCGTATCGAGATCCTCGACCCGCAGGTGGAATTCGCGCCCCGTCGAGCGGGCGAACAGCCACGCGAGCAGCGCGGTGCGCAGGTTGCCCACGTGCAGGTCGCCGGAGGGGCTCGGCGCGTATCGTCCAGCTGTCACCTCCCCAGCCTACGAGCGGACGGCCGTGAGGTTGCGGGCCCAGCGCGCCGCGTGGGTCACCAGCTCCGCGGGTTCCACCACGGTGACCTCGGCGTCGAGGACCGCGATCGCCATCGCGGGCCAGTCGAGGGAGTCGACTTCCATCCGGACGAGGGTGCTGGCACCGTCGGCCTCGATCCGGGCGTACCTGCCGATGGCGGCCCGCACGTGCTCGACGGGCGCGGCGACGCGGAACTCGATGCGGTGCAGGGGCGCCCGCTGGCCGCCGAAGGCGGCGCGCACGTACGCCGCCGCGTCGGCGGTCGGCAGCTCCCGAGGCCGGAACCGGACCCCCGTGCTCGACGGTGCGCTGATCCGGTCCAGCCGGAAGCTGCGCCAGTCGTGGCGGTGCAGGTCGTAGGCCACCAGGTACCAGCGGCGCCCGAGCGGTACGAGCCGCAGCGGTTCGGCGAGCCGCTCCGTGGAGGCACCGTCGGCGGCGGTGTAGCCGAACTCGATCCGCTCCTCGGCCCGGCACGCCTCGGCGAGCCCGGTGAGGATCCGGGGATCCACGGTGGGACCGCCGGTGAGGACGGCGGGCTGCGTCGCCGCGCCCAGCGCCTCCACCCGCTTGCGCAGCCGCGGCGGCATCACCGCGGCCACCTTGCCGAGCGCCCGGACCGAGGTCTCGGCGATGCCGGCGATCCCGCCCTGCGCAGCGGCCTGCAGCCCGACGGCGATCGCCACGGCCTCCTCGTCGTCGACGACCAGCGGCGGCAGGGCGGCGCCGGGGGCGAGCTGGTAGCCGCCGTCCACGCCGCGTGTCGCGGAGACGGGGTAGCCGAGGTCGCGCAGCCGCTCGACGTCGCGCCGCAGGGTGCGCACCGAGACCTCGAGCCGGTCCGCCAGTTCGGGGCCGGGCCAGTACCGGTGGGTCTGCAGCAGCGAGAGCAGCCGGAGGGTCCTCGAGCTCGTGTTCGCCATGAACCCAGTCTGCGCCACATTCAGGACAAAAACTGGCACTAATGGTTTCTACCGTGGTGTTCATGACCGAGACACAGAGCATTTCCGCAGACCGCGCCGACATCCTCAGCTTCCTGGCCGAGAGGCGGCACTTCCTCCGCTTCACCGCGCAGGGCCTGACCGACGAGCAGGCGAACACCCGCAGCACCGTCAGCGAGCTCACGGTCGGCGGCCTCATCAAGCACGTGACCGAGGTGGAGAGGGGGTGGCAGGACTTCGCCGTCGGCAAGCCGCACTCCACCTCCGAGATCGACTTCGACAACCCCACGCCCGAGCAGATCGCCGCGTTCGCGAACACCTTCCGGCTGCTGGAGGGGGAGACCCTGGAGGGCGCCCTCGCGGAGTACGAGAAGGTCACCGCCGCCACGGACGAGCTGGTGCGCACCCTGGACCTGGACGTGGCGTACGAGCTGCCCGAGGCGCCGTGGCAGCCGCCGGGCGTGTTCTGGACGGTGCGCCGGGTGTTCCTGCACATCGGCGGCGAGACCGCGCACCACAGCGGCCACGCCGACATCATCCGCGAGGCGATCGACGGGCAGAAGAGCATGGGCTGACGGTGCGCGTCCGCGGGACCGACCCGGGTGTCGGCCCCGGCGCCTACGATCGGACGCGTGGACCTGCCCGTGAACCCGCCGCTGGATCCGATGCTCGCGAAGGCCGCCAAGGCCGTGCCCGGCTCGGACGGGGGCGTCGCCTACTCCCACGAGCCGAAGTGGGACGGCTTCCGCGCCCTCATCTTCCGCGACGGCGACGAGGTGTTCATCGGCTCCCGCAGCGGCAAGGACCTGGGGCGCTACTTCCCGGAGGTGGTGGCGGCCGCACGGGAGGAACTGCCCGCGCGGTGCGTGCTCGACGGGGAGATCGCCGTGGCGGTGCACCGCGAGGGGCGCAAGCGGCTCGATTGGGAGTCGCTCTCGCAGCGGATCCACCCCGCGCAGTCGCGCATCGACAAGCTCGCCGCGGAGACGCCGGCGATCTTCATCGGCTTCGACGCCCTCGCGATGGCGGACGTGAGCCTGCTGGACAAGCCGTTCTCGGCCCGGCGTGAGGTGCTGGTCTCGGCCTACGCCGGCACCGGCACCTGCCGCATCAGCCGCGTCACCACCGACGCCGCTGTCGCCGCGGACTGGTTCTCCCGGTTCGAGGGCGCGGGCCTCGACGGGGTGATCTCCAAGCGGATCGACGGGCACTACCTGCCGGGCAAGCGGGAGATGATCAAGGTCAAGCACGCCCGCACCGCCGAGGCCGTGGTGATCGGCTACCGCATGCACAAGTCGCAGCCGAACGCCGTCGGGTCCGTCCTGCTGGGCCTGTACAAGGACGGCGAGCTGCTGTCGATCGGCGGGATCGGCGCGTTCACCGCCGCCAAACGCGAGGAGTACCTGCGGCTGCTGGAGCCGATGCGCACCGCGGAGTCCGCGCAGGGCGAGCCGAACCGCTGGTCCTCGGCGGAGAAGACGGGCGAGTGGGTGCCCGTCCGCCCGGAGCTGGTCGTCGAGTTCGATTACGACCAGATGGAGGGGATGCGCCTGCGGCACACCGCGAAGTTCCGGCGCTGGCGCCCTGACCGCGAACCGTCGAGTTGCGGGTACTCCCAGCTCGAGGTCCCCGTCACGTACGACCTCGACGACGTGCTGCAGGAGGGGGAGTAGTGGCCAAGACTCCGGCAGCCGAGGTGATCGTCCCTGGGCCTGACGGTGACCGCCCAGTCCGGGTCTCGAGCCCGGACCGGATCATCTACCCCGCAACATCTCTCACGCCCGAGGTGTCTAAACTTCAGGTGGCGCAGTACTTCGCCGCCGTCGGCGAGCCGCTGCTCGCGGCGATCGGTGACCGCCCCACTGCGCTCGAACGCTGGCCGGGCGGAGTGCATCCCGGCGGCAGGCTGGCGCAGGGCCCGCAGGACAAGGATGCGGACGGCTTCTACCAGAAGCGGATGATGCGCGGCGCACCCGAGTACGCGCAGACGGTGCGTATCGCCTTCCCGTCCGGTCGTCCCGCGGACGAGCTGTGCCCCACGGAGATCGCGATCGCCGTGTGGTGCGCGCAGATGGGCACCATCACCTTCCATCCGTGGCCCGTGCGCAGCGCGGACGTCGACCACCCGGATGAGCTGCGGATCGACCTCGATCCGCAGCCGGGCACCGACTTCCGGGACGCGGTCCGCGTGGCGGGCATCGCCCGCGAGCTCGCCGCGGACCTCGGCCTGCGCGCCTACTGCAAGACCTCCGGGAACCGCGGCGTGCACGTGTTCGTCCGCATCGCGCCGCGGTGGGACTTCGTGGACGTGCGGCACGCGGCGATCGCCTTCGGCCGGGAACTCGAGAAGCGCGACGACGGCGTGACCACCGCGTGGTGGAAGGAGGAGCGCGGCGCGAGGATCTTCGTGGACTACAACCAGAACAGCCGCGACCGCACCATCGCGTCGGCGTGGTCGCTGCGGGCCGTCCAGGGCGCCACCGTCTCCACCCCGCTCAGCTGGGAGCACCTGGCGGAGCTCGACGATCCGCACGAGCTCAACCTGTTCACCGTGCCGGAGCGTCTCGCCGACGGGAACCCGTGGGCCGATATGGACGAGGTCGCGCACGACCTCACGCCCCTCCTCGAGAAGTGGGAGGAGCATCCCGTCGAGCTGAACTACCCGCCCGACTACCCGAAGATGCCCGGCGAGCCCCCGCGCGTGCAGCCCAGCAAGAAGGTCGCCGAACATTGGGACGCCGAGGGCAACCGCATCGAGTAGCCGGTCGCGGTCCACGCCGGGTTCACCCGGGTCTGGTAAGCACAGGGCATGCGTTCACGTCGTCACCTCGCCGCCGCCCTCGCCGCCGCCCTCGCCGGCGGGTCCCTCGTCGCCTGTTCTTCGGGCGGCGGTGAGGACGCGGCCACGCTCGATCTGAAGACCGGGACCAACTCGCCGCTCACGATCAACGCCGGGCAGCTCGCGCGTCTCGCGCAGGGAGGCGCGGTGGTCGACGTGAAGCCGAACGCGAACGGCACCGTCGAGGCGGTGAAGGGCGGCGGCCTCGTGTTCACGCCGAAGGCCGGCTTCACCGGGACGGTGGACCTCACGGCGGTGGTCTCGCCCGCGGTCTCCCTGTTCTCGTCGGACATTCCGCCGCTCGCCACCATCGGGGGAGTCTCGGTGGACGGCAGCGGCTACGGCTCGTCGTGGACCCCGGTCCCCGGTGCGCCCGGCGAGTTCTACGGGCTCACGGACCGCGGGCCCAACGTGGACGGTCCGGCCGGGAACGAGAAGGTCGCCGTCATACCCGGTTTCACCCCGCAGATCGGCCGGTTCAAACTCGAGAACGGTGTCGCGGAACTGCAGAGCGTGATCACCCTCAAGGGCCGCGACGGCCGGCCGCTGAACGGCCTGGGCGACACCGCCGCGCCCACCGGGGAGAAGATGCTGGACCTGGACGGCCGCGAGATCCCGCCCACCGACCACGGCATCGACTCCGAGGGCCTCGTCGCCCTGGCCGACGGGTCGTTCTGGGTCTCGGACGAGTACGGACCGTTCCTCGTCCACTTCGACGCGAACGGCCAGGAACTCGAACGCCTCGCGCCCGGCAAGGGGCTTCCGGAGGTGCTGCGCAACCGCACGCCCAACCAGGGCATGGAGGGCCTCACCGTGACGCCCGACGGTGCGCGGCTGGTGGGAATCATGCAGTCCGCCTTGAGCGTTCCCGGTCTGAGCGGCAACGCGAAGGAGGTTCCCGTCACCCGGATCGTGGTCGTGGACCTCAAGACCAAGGCGGTGCGGCAGTACGCGTACCTGCTGGACGACCCGAAGGACACGAGGAAGGCGGTGTCCGCGATCACCGCCGTCTCGAACACGGAGTTCCTCGTGGACGAGCGGGACGGGAAGACCGCGCCCAAGGCGAACAAGACCGTCTACCGGATCAGCCTCGACGGCGCCACGGAGCTCGGCGAGCAGAACCCCGAGACGATCGCCGGCGTGAGCACGACCGCCGAGGCGGAGGCCGCGCTGAAGGCCGCGGGTATCACCCCGGTCCGGAAGACGGTGGCGCTCAACCTCAGTGGCCTCGTGGACAAGCTGAACCCGGCGGGGAAGTTCTTCGGCCACGACAAGGTGGAGGGCCTCGCCTCGACCGACGGCGGCAAGACGCTGTTCCTTGCCAACGACAGCGACTTCGGTCTGGCGGACCTCGCCGGGCCGAAGCTCCCGTTCCGGCTCAAGGCCAAGACCCTCCCGAACGGCCTGCAGGACAGCCTGGAGGTGCTCAGGGTCGATACGTCGCGCCTGAACGAGCCGACCGCCGAGCGGAAGATCACCGTCACCGTCGGATGATTTCGTTCTTGACTTATATAAGTGAGAAATGAAATAGTCGGGGCGTGCACGCCTTCGACGTTCTCGGTGACCCGGTCCGCCGCCACCTGATCGAGCTGCTCGCCCGGGGGGAGACCTCGGCGGGCGAGCTCGGCGACGAGGTGCGGCAGCGGTTCGGGATCAGCCAGCCCGCGGTGTCGCAGCACCTGAAGGTGTTGCGGGAGGCGGGATTCGTCTCGGTGCGCCCCGAGGGGGCCCGCCGCCTGTACGCGGTGCAGCCCGAGCCGCTGCGCGAAGTGGACGATTGGCTGACGCCCTTCAGGCACTTCTGGGAGCCGCGCCTCGCAGCCCTCGGCACGGAGATCGCGCGCGGAAAGCGCACGCGCAGGAGAGAACAGGACGGGACATGACCTACGACATCGATGATCTGGCGGCGGCGCAGCCCGCCGCCGTGACCCGCCGCGCCGAGGTGCGCGACACCGGGGAGGGGGACGTGTACGTCTCCGGCTCGCTGAGCCAGACCTACCCCACCGACGTGGACGACCTGTGGCGGGCCGTCACGGATCCCGATCGACTACCCCGCTGGTTCGGCCCGGTGCACGGCGATCTCGTGCTCGGCGGCCGATTCCAGGTGGAGGGCAACGCCGCCGGCACCGTCCTCGAGTGCGACGCGCCGCGGCGCTACCTCGTCTCCTGGGAGATCATGGGCGCCGTCTCGCAGGTCGAGGTCGTCGTCGAGCCCGACGGTGACGGTGCCCGGCTCACGCTCACCCACTCCGGTGAGAACGTCCGCGAGTTCTACGAGCAGTTCGGCCCGGGCGCGACGGGCGTGGGCTGGGATCTTGCGTTCCTGGGCCTGAACGCGCTGATCACGACCGGGCAGGACCGCCCGGAGGACGCCGCGGCGTTCTTCGCGACGCCCGCCGCGCAGCGCCTCGTGACCGAGACGGCGAGGGCGTGGGCGGACGCGGCGGCCGCCGCGGGGGTACCCGAGGATTTCGCCCGCGCGCAGGGCGAACGCACCGCCGCGTTCTTCACGGGCGGTTGACGATTCACGCCGCGGAGGCGGTCACCACCGGCTCGTCGGCGGGCTCGCCCGCCTCCGGTGCGGCCTGCTCGGCGCTCGCCGCCGGGGTCTCGGGGTCTGCGGTCGCCGTCCCCGCGGGAGCCTGCGCGGGCGTCTCCTCGGAGGTCTCGGGGGAGCCGCTCTCCTCGGCCGGGGTGCTGGGGTCGGCCGGCTCGCTGGGCTCGCTAGGCTCGTCCGACGGTGACGAATCCGGCTGCGGCGCGGAGCTCTCCGAGACCAGGCGGAGCTGCGACGGTGCGGGCGCGTCCTGCGTGGTGGACGGGTCGGCGGGCGCCTCGTCGGTCGTCGTCGGGTCCGCGGCGTCCTCGTCCGCGGGCGTCGTCTCCGTCGTCTCGGCCGGCTTCGGGGCGAGGTAGCGGGAGGCGTCGCCGGTGCCGGTCACCGCCTGGCCGACGCCCTGGATCGCGGCGCCCACGAGATCGGTGCCGAGCCGCAGCGGGTCCACCGTCGGGAGCAGGCCGAACGGGGTCGCGGCACCGTAATCGGTGCGGTCGTAGCCGGTTTCGATGATGACGCGGGCGATCGGCGAGGCGAGGTCGATCAGCGGGCGGAGGAGTGCGGTGGTCCCGGTCGCCGAGCCCAGGTCCAGGAGCGGGAGCATGATCGGCAGGATCTTCGCGGGCAGCGTCACGTAGCGGGTGTCTCCGCTGACCTGGCAGTAGGTGGCGGCCGTGCAGTTCTCGGTGGCGGTGGCGACTGCGGCCTTCACCTCGTCCGGCGTGTAGCCGATGGGGGTCGCGCCCGCCTCGTCGGAACCCTTGGGCGCGAGCATCTTCCCGTGCACGTACCAGAATCCGGCGAGGGCGTTGGCCGTCGCGAGCAGGTTGACCGGGTACTTGGGGAAGTCGGCCACCCCGTCGTACTGGAACGCGACATCGGTGGTGTTGATCGTGCCGGGCTTCGCGGTGTTGGTCGGCGTGCCCTTGCCGAAGGTGACGTCGAGGATCGGGATGTGACCCAGGAAGGAGGGGCGGGTGAACAGCCCGCCGTTGGGGCGGCTGGCGTTGCCGATGAGCACGAACGAGACGTTCTCCGGGACGCCGCCGTTCTCGGCCATCTGCTGCTTGACCTTGCTGACCACGGTGCCGCCCTGCGAGTAGCCGAAGATCACGATCGGATCGTTCTTGTCGGCCGCGGCGTACTCCGTGTTGAGGCTCGTGACGCCGCTCGCCACCGAGTCGTCCCACTTCGCGCCGTCGAGGCCTCCCCAGCCGGAGAGCGGGATGGGCCAGAACTCGGCGATGTACGGGACCGGCGTGGCGTTGCACCCGCCGGACACATCGCACGCCCCCGTCGGCGCCACGTAGTAGCCGACCACGTTCTCCTGGTAGCCGGGCACCGTCGACGGGTCCTTCGTCCCCGTTCCCGGAACCACGAGCACCGTGGTGGCCGCCCAGGCGATCGCCGAGGTGAAGGTGAGGGCGATCGCACCGACGAGTGCGACCAAGACGTATCCGAGCTTGCGGGCGGTATCGCGCATGGCTGAGCGGCCTCTCATGTTCAGGTTGCTCTCAGTTTTGCATGCGCCGCGCGGGCCGACATGCGAATTCGCCGAGGCGTGTTGTACTGGTCGTGTGTTCGACATCGAATCGGATCCGTCGATCGTGGAGATGGGCATCTACGTGCCCCGGCCCCCGTCGACGGTGTGGCGCGCGCTGACCGAGCCCGATCCGGTGGAGCGCTGGTTCATGCGGTCCGTCGGGCTGCGGCCCGAGGTGGGTACGACGTTCATCTTCGAGATCCCGTCCGATCCGCCGGGCGAGGTCTCCTGCGAGGTGCTCGCGGTCGAGCCCGAGGAGCGGTTCTCGCACACCTACACCGACCTGCGTGCGCCCCGGCCCGCCCGGTGGGTCATCGACTGGCGCCTGGTCCCCGAGGGCGCCGGCACCCGAGTGCTGTTCACGATGTCGGGGTTCGATGTGGAGGAGCGGCAGCAGAAGTTCGCGCGCAACGCCGTCGAGCGCGGCTACCGCATTCTCCTCCCGAAGCTCGAGGGCGTCGGGACCGCGCTCACGGACTGAGAACAGTCGGCGGGCCGGTCGGGCTCAGATCAGAGCCCGTCCCGCACAGGGGTCGGCGCGGATGTCGGGGTCGATCCAGGGGATTTCCCCCTCGTCTCGGTGTGCTCGCTCGTGGCACGATCCGCGCATGACCGATCAGTGGACCTGCTTCCATACGTCCCAGGGGAACTCGAAGGGCGAGGGGCAGGGTGATCTTCCCAAGCTGCTCCGTACCTTCGCCGACACCGTCGAGCGGCTCGGCGACATCGAGGTGCTCGATCTGACGCTCGACGATGAGATAACCGCCGAGGGGAGCTGGTTCAGCCTGACGCTGTACTACTCGCGTGGGGATGAACAGGCGGTTGCCCGAACGAGCGGGTGTGCCCTTGGGCCGCGGGTTCCAGCGGACTCTTAGGCGATAGGCACCACGGCGGTCCGTATCAAGACTCACGGGGTCTCGGGGTCGACCACCACACCTCCGAGGTTGGACGCCGAGTCAGCGGACCTGCACCAGGGCGACGGGCTCGCCCCTCTGTGGTGGGAAGCGCCTACTGCACATCCCTCCCGAAGCTCGAAGGCATCGCGACCGCGCTCACGGACTGAGAACAGCGGCGCTACACCGGTTCAGAACCGGCGGTTCGTCTCGGCGGCGATCATGAATCCGTGGCCGGAGGCCAGGTGCGTACACGTGACGCCGGTGATCCGTACCGCACAGACGAACCCGCCCGCCGTGAGGCTGTGGCCGTACGCGAGAACCGGCTCAGGGGAACGGAATCCGCTGCCGTAGACGACGCCGCCTGCGCACAGGAAGGAGGTCTCGCCGGAGGCGTCGACGCGTAGTCCGTGCCCCCACCCCGGCCCCTCGGGACAGCTGGCGGGGCGGGGAGGAACAGGCGTCGTCGAGCCCTGGCAGCCCGCCGTGGGGCTGGCGGGCGCCCGCAGATCGATACCGCAGGTGAACTTGCCCGACGGCGTACTGAAGAAGTAGCCGTCGGAACGGAAACGGTACGTCGTCGGGTCTGCCGCGACGGCCGGATCGGCGGCTGTCGGTGTGGCTGTTGCCGGGCTCGTGGTCGACGTCGAAGCAGGAGTCACCCCGGTGGGAGCCTCGACGGTCATCGAGGTGGGCGATGGAGCAGGCGTGTCGCCGCCGCCGCAGCCGGTCGCGACTGCAGCGAGCGCGGCGAGTGCGACCGCCGGATGGAGCCGGATCATCCTCGAAAAATACGCCGGCCCGGCCGTTGCGGTATCGGTTCCCGGCCGAGTCCTCCGAACGGATGGCACGCAATCCCGATGGATGGCCAGTGCAGAGGAGGGGAGGCGTCAGTCAAGCGCGGGGCCTCATGCAATCCGGGTGTGGGTGCTGCATGTGCGGTTACGTGGGCAGCAGCAACCTGGGCGCGCGCGTGGGTCGCGAGGGCATACCCTCGGTGTTGGCTGAGTTGGCGATGACGTTGAGGCGGCAGGAGTGCGGGACGGATCTGCACGCGAATGCGATCCGCAGTTTCAGACTTAGCTAGGTATCTGACATTGCGCACCGTTAGTTCGACAGCGTGAATATCAGGGGGGTGGCACCACTAGCCAGTGGTGTCACGACATCGGGTAGGGACCTGGCATTCGACCGATGGGCCGACGCCCTGGTGCGCGCCAAGGTGCCACACCGTCGCACCGCGTTGACCTGGCTCAATCCTTCCTCCACCTGTGATGGGGAGAGGCATTACTTCGAGTAGTGGGGGCAATGGGGGAAGCAACGAGTCAGGGGCGGCTTCCGATGTGCTCGGAAACCGCCCCTGATCTGCGGAGGATAGGGGATTTGAAC
>JBEBXD010000002.1:0-100413 GCA_040391845.1 Tsukamurella paurometabola
ACTCGAAGGGTGCGGACTCGAAGGGTGCGGACTCGAAGGGTGCCGACTCGAAGGGCGCTGACTCGAAGGGCGCTGACTCGAAGGGCACCGACTCGGCTGGGTCGAACGCTTCGGCGTCCACATCGGGATCGAGCGGGGAGAGCTCGGCTGCGTCCGATGCATCGGACGGCGAGTCCGGAGATTCGTCGGCCTCGAGCTCGAAGTAGCAGGTAAGTAGTAGCTGAGAGATCGCCCGCCTCATCCGAGGCGGGCGATCTTCGCATTTGCGGCGCGAAGCCCTGCGCAGTGCCTCTGAAGTGCCTATTCTGTTACAGGTTGCCGCCGATGTTAATACCATGTTTCCACGGGCGGTATGGGCGAATTCCGCCTGATAAGTTTTTCTCAGTCGCCGTCGAAACCCGTTCGGCGGAGTTGAAAGGACTCAGCACACATGACATCGAGGATCTCCATCGCCGCTGCGGCCCTCGCCACTGCCGGGACCATGACGGCAGCGATGCTGACAGCAGCTCCCGCCGGCGCCGACACGCTGATCCCCATCAGGGATACGACGCAGACGATCAAGGCCGGGTCCGGAAGCATCACCGTGACGGTGAAGCGGCAGCGCGCCAAGCTCTCCCCGGGAATGGTTGCGCTCCCCACCACACGCAACGCGTGGGTGTCCGGCGTCGTGAGCGCGAAGATCAATGGCGCAGACGCGGACGGCGGGTCGATCGAGGCCGGATACGCCGTTGGCTGCCAGATCGATGTCGGCGACGCGAGTCTCGACCTGGGCGCGGGCGCGGACTCGGGTGCTCACTTCGACAGCGATTCCGGCTCGGACACCCCCACAGGCATCACCCCTTCGGTGAAGGCCACGTCGGGCGGCAGCATCAAGCTCGCAGCAGGGTCCATCGGTACGCAGTCGCTGACGTACGACCGTGCAACCTGGCCGAAGCCCGGCGACGAAGTTGCTCCCGACTGGGCCGACCCGTCCACCAGCTTCGATTTCGACGGTTCCAGTGGCAGCTTCACCTACAGCGACCAGACCATCGGCGTCGACGGTTGCGCCGGCTACGCGCAGGCCCGGCTGTACGTGATCGTCGCGGCGACGGTGGGGAACACCAAGGGGCGCGTCGTCGTCTGGGGCGATCGCTTCACCCTCGGGTGAGTCGACCGAACCGTCGAACCGGATGACGAAAGCCGGCCTCCCGCACGGGAGGCCGGCTTTTCCGTCGGCGGAGCCGGGCCGTCACGGTTCGGCGACGATCTGCACTCCCTCGATCGTCGCGGCACCGTCGATCGAGGAGCCCCGGACCACGAAGCCGAACAGGCCCGCGGGGGAATCGGATTCGAACCGCACCTGCGCGCCTGGAAGGTCGACTACGGTGCCGCGGACGGTGCAGCCCAGCAGCTCGCCGAGCAGGCGCGCCTCCGCCTCCGGGGCCGCGCTACCCACCAGGAGCGCGACCAGATCGGGCCGCTCCGCCGGGAGCGTGATGCCGGCGGCCTCGCGGTGCGCGGCGCGCATGCGCCCCAGCTCCTCCCGTGGCGGCTGGTAGGTGATGAAGAACGGGAACCACGCGGGTGCGTCCCGCACGAAGACCTCGACGAACCCGCCGTTCCTGTCCTCGAACCACACCTCGACCGTCTCCACGTCTCGGCCGGCTGCGCGGAGCCGGCCGGCGGTGGCGCGCGCGTCCGCGACATCCACGGCGAACGTGACCAGGTGGGGCCCGGGGTGTGCGTCGATCACCGGCTTCAGGAGCGCGATGCTCTCGGCGTACTTCGAGGTGCGCAGCGCGTCCCAGTCGTCGACCGTCGCGAGCTCCACGTACCGCACGTCGTCCACACCCCACGCGCCGTTGCGGAACCCGGGCATCGTCAACGCCTCGTGGGTGGGGAGCCCGTGCTCCTCGTAGGCGCGCATCGCTGCCCCCAGGTCATCGACCCAGTGGATGAGATGGTCGAACGCGGCCCGCTCCGGCATGAACCCTCCTCGGTGATGGTTAGCCGACCCTAACCTGCGTCGAGGTGCGGTGGCTACCCTCAGGCCGCGGCCGCGGGGGAGTCCGACCGGGGGCACCAGTCGTTGTCCGCATCGTGCTCGGCGAGGAGCCGCTCGAGGATGGGCGGGCCGTGCGGGCCGTCCAGGATGTGGGCGATGTCGTCGTGGACGGTGCCCACGAATCGCCGGTACTGGAGACGCAGATCCCCCGCGCGCCACTGCCGCTGCAGCTTCTCCCGCTGCCGGTTCCAGCGCGCGAGCGCCAGTTGGTACAGCTCCTCCACGTGGTGCAGGTGGTTCACGCGCACCTCGCCGGTGGGATCGGCGGTGCGCCGCCACCCGGTGCGGCCGCTGTACGCGCCCGCAGGGATCGTGATCCTCTCCCACCCCCGCGGGAAGTCGCTCGTATCGGGCGTCACCTTGCCGTGGTGCTGATCGCACGCCAGCGTGAGCGCCGTGATGTCCGTGGCCCCGCCATCGGCCCACTCGGTGATGTGGTGCACCTGGCAGCGGGTGGGCGGAGCATCGCAACCCGGTGCGGTGCAACCCGTTTCGCTGCCGTACAGCGCGATCCGCTGATCCGCGCTCGCGAGGCGCTTCTCCCGGCCCAGGAACAACGGCCGCGAAGCCAGATCGAGCACCAGCACGTACTTCGGGTTGGCGCCCATCATGCGCAACGCGTCCGCCACCGGCACGCGCCCGCCGCTGGCCGTGGTGGCCGGGCCGGTCTCGGACTCGAGCGGATCGATTCGATAACGGGGACTGCGCGTCGCTTCGGCGGGCAAGGACCGCTGGTGGCCGCGTTAACGACGCATCGACGGGAGGCGAGCCGGCGTGACCCGGGGCGACGGCTGAGCGTGCGCCCTCCACGGCCGGTATGCCGGGCCGAACCGGAGAACACCGGACGGTCGCGCCGGTACGTGCGCGAGCGCACCGCCGCCCCGGAACACGAGAGCCGGCCTCCCCGCGCGGGGAGGCCGGCTCTGCTCGTGGCTACCGGGTCAGGGCTGCTGCTGCGTGGGGAACTGCCCCGTGGGCGGCAGGGCCGCGTGCGCGCCGCCCTGGGTGGGGCCGGCCTGCGCGGCCAGGAGGTCGCGGATCTCGACCAGCACGTCCACCTGGTCCTCCGACGCCTTCTCCGGCGCGAACCGCGCCTTGAGTCGCTCGTACGGCATGATCAGGATGAAGTACACGACCGCCGCGACCAGCAGGAAGTTGATCGCCGCCGTGATCACGGCGCCGAGGTCCACGATGGTCTTGTCGTTGCCGTCCACGATCTGCCAGGCGAGGCCCTGCACGTCCTTGCCGCCGCCGATCGAGGCGATGAGCGGCTGCACGATGTGCTCCGTGAACGCCGTGACGATCGCGGTGAACGCGGCGCCGATGACAACGGCGACCGCGAGGTCGAGCACATTGCCCTTGAGGATGAAGTCTTTGAAGCCCTTGAGCATTTCACCTGTCCTTCAGGAGGTAACCAGAGTTACGTATGTGATGCACTGCAGACATATGCTAGCGGTATGTCTCGAATCCGCGCAGTGGACGCGGGCGTTTCGATGGGCGTGATCCTGGTCATCGGCGGCCTCGCCGCGGGCTGGTTCGGCGTCGAACGCGCCGTACCCACGCCGCACACGCCCGTCGTCGATCGCCCGTACAGCATCGGAACCGGCAGTGCCACAGTCGATTTCCGCGCACCGTCGGGCTGGGAACAGGTGCCTTCCGGCCGGGCCGAGGTGGCGCGGTTCGTCCACCCGAGCGGCAGCACCCTCTCCGTGCGCCTCACCACCGGGATGACGGAATTCGCCACCGCGGCACCGCGCCGCCTGCGCGAACTCGACGCCGGCGGTGTCGACGCGCACTTCACCGGCGACCTCCGCGGCGCCCGCTTCACCGGCCGCAGCTGCACCGCCACCGGCGGCGGCAGGTCCGGGGAGTGCGCCGTCGTGGGCCACGGCTCGCTTCTCGTCACGCTCCTCACGCTCCGCCCGTCCGACGGTGCCGTGCCCGATCTGGGTGCGCTCGTCCGGTCCCTCGGGGAGGCCTGATGCGCGGGCGGATCAGCACGATCTCCTTCTGGGTGTTCGTGGCGGGTGTGGTGATCGGCGGGTTCGTGCTGATCCGCGACATGGCGCCCCGGTTCGCCGAGAGCGGCGGCGCCATCGCCGTCTCCCTGCCGATCATCGCCGTCGCGGTGGCCACGATCGCCGTGATCATCTGGGCGCTCGACCGCTCGCACGCCCAGGTTCGCAGCGCATGGGCGCCGGCCTTCGTGTGGGGCGCGATCGGCGCCTGCGGGCTGGCCTTGCAGATCAACGGCTTCGCCTCCGACGCGGTGAACGACGTGCTCGACGATCCCGGTGCCACCCACTGGGGCGCCGCCCTCATCGGCCCCCTCGACGAGGAGACCCTCAAGGGCGCCGGCGTCGCCCTGCTGCTCGTGGTGTTCCACGACCGGTTGCGACGCCCCCTGCAGATCTTCGCAGTCGGCGCGTTCGCCGGCCTCGGCTTCCAGCTGGTCGAGAACCTCTCCTACGCGGTCACGTTCGCGATCCGCGACGCACAGTCGGACGAGGTCGGCGCCTTGACCGTGACGCTGATGCGCACCGTGTTCGGCTTCCAATCCCACTGGGTGTACACCGGCTTCTTCGCGCTCGGCCTCGCGCTGCTGCGCAACCGCCGGACGCTCGGCCTGCTCCCGCTGGCCCTCGCCTACCTGCTCCACTTCTGGTGGAACGCGCCCAGCGGCAGCAACACGCTGCTGATCCTCGGGCTCATTGCGCTCAAGTGCACCGTGACCCTCCTGCTGCTCGCCGGCGCCTGGTGGTGGATGCTCGTGGACCAGCGCCACTGGCTGCGGTACGCGATCGGCACCCCCGCCGCCGCACAGCTCGCGCCGCCCGCCGAACTGGCCACCCTGCCCACCCGCGCCCAGCGCCGCGCCGGCGAGCAGTACGTGCGCTACTACTACGGGCCCGCCGTCGCCGAGGCCGCCCGCACCCGGCAGAAGTGGCTGATCGGCGAGCTCACCCGCCGCGTGGGCTGAGCCGCTCACCGGAACACCACCGACCGCGGCGAACTCCGCGCCGCGGCCGCCACCGCGTGCGCCTCCGCCTCCGACATGGCGAGCATCGCCGTGCGCGCCTGCTGCCGCCCGGCCTGCGCGGCCGGGGCCACCGCCACCGTCGCCGACCGGGCCAGCACCGCCGGGGAATCGTCCTTGCGCTGCGCCACCACGTCCACCACGTCGCCCGCGCGCAGCAGGTCCATCGTGGCCGAATCCTGCAGCGAGACCGGGACCAGGCGCGCCCCGGGCCGCAACCTGCCGGCCGTGCGATCGGTGAGGACCCGGCTGCCGGTCAGGATCTCGCCCGCGCCCACCGGTCCCGTCACCGAGCGGCCGAGCGCCTCGTCGGGCCTCGTCAGCACGTCCTGCGGCGCGAGTTCGGCGGGCACCGTGCGCACCGTCAGGTCCGCGTCCGTGAGCCTGCCGCCCGGACCCAGCTCCCGCGCCGCCACCACGACCTGCGCCTGCGGTCCGCTCGGGCGGCTGGTGACGGCGACGATCAGCGCCAGAACGGCCAGCGCCGCGGCGGCGGCCCGTCGCGCCGTCAGCGTGCGCGCCCAGCCCGGCCGCAGGGCCGCGCGGATCCGCTCGGGGCCGGTCGGTTGCAAGGAATCCATGCCCGGAGGCTACGACGGTGCGCCGCCCCGCCCGGGCCCGCAGGAGGGCGCCTGTGGATAACCCCGAACCTGTGGATGAACCGCCGGATCAGGAGGCCGTGGACGACCCCGACGAGGTGGCCTTATCGACCTTGGCCGCGGTGTCCGAGCTGCTTTTGGTCTCGGTCTTCGCGGTGGTATCGGCCTTGGAGCTGCGGGAATCGGTGCGGTAGAAGCCGCTGCCCTTGAACACCACGCCCACGGAGTTGAACAGCTTGCGCAGCGGCCCGCCGCAGTTGGGGCACACGGTGAGGGGATCGTCGGAGAAGGACTGCACGGCGTCGAAGGCCTCGCCGCACTCCTTGCACTGATACGAATAGGTAGGCACCTGGCGATTCTACTCCCCGAATTAGCACTCCGGCGATTCGAGTGCCAAGGATGTGAGCGGATACGATACCGCCATGACGGTTCCCTCACCTTCGCGGCGGATCGTGGACGCGGCGCGCGAGGTGATCGCCGCGAACGGCATCCCCGGCGTCAGCATGGACCAGGTCGCCAAGCAGGCGCACGTCTCGCGCAGCACCCTGTACCGGATCTTCCCCAACCGCGACCAGCTGATCGCGCGGGTGGTGGCCGTCGAGATCCGCACCCTACGCCGCAAGCTGGACAAGGCGATCGTCGGATTCACGCCCCAGCAGACGTTGGTCGAGGTGTTCGTGCTCAGCATCGAGCAGGCCGAGGCCAACATGGCGGTGTCCAAGGTGCTCGCCGCCGAGCCCGAGTACTTCCTGCGCATCCCCCGCGGCGTGTGGGACCTGCTCATCCAGGGCATCGTGATCCGCCTGCGCAACACCGGCGCGGAACAGGACTACGCCGAACTCTGCTCGGTGGTGGACCTGATGCTGCGGATCACCGGCTCCCTGCTCTCCAACCCGCCCACCGGCCTGGAGGTCGCCGATTCCGCGGCGCTGCGGGCGTACGGCGAGAAGTACATCGCGCGGCTGCTCGTGTAAAAATCTCCCCCTGAAACCCCAGATCACGGGGTGTTGGTGCGCGAGATGCGGAATCGGGCGGCGAAGTTTCATCCACACATGAGCGTACGAAACGTCTTCTCTCCACAGCGGCGCGTCCGTGCGGGCTGAGATCGGGCCGGCCGTCGGATGCTCGGCGGATGGACTACTCGGAACTGATGGCGGACGGCGGAGTCTTCACGCGGCGGCGAGCGATCGAACTCGGCGTCGAGCCGGCTGAGCTGGCTCGATGGCTGCGGGCGGGGACCGTGGAGGCGCTGCGGCCCGGGTGGTACGCGGTGCCGAGCCGGGACCCGCTGGTGGCGCGGGCGGTGAAGGCGGGCGGAGCCCTGGGCTGCGTCTCCGCGCTGAGCAGGGTCAACGGCGTGTGGATCCCGCCCGGCGACGGCATCCACATCCGTCTCTCCGAGCACCAGCGCAAGAAGCGGCGCGTCGCCGCGAGGCCGGCACGAGGGGGGACCGCGTCCACAGCCACGCCGAAGGTCACGCGGATCCGGGACCCCCACGAACGGACGAAGGTCGTGCCCCGCGCCGGAGGGTGCTGCGCCTTCGGCCCGCTGGGCGGCCCGCACCGCGCGGTGGACGGCCTGCGGGTGGCACTGGCGTGTGCCGCACGCTGTGTATCCGACGAGTATCTGGTGGCCATCCTGGACTCGGTGCTGCACCACGAGCTCCTCGAGCGCGCTGACCTGGCGGAGGTGTTTCTCGGTGCTCCTCGCCGGATCACCCGTCTGCTGGACGAACTCGATGAGAAGGCCGGGTCGGGGACCGAGTCGTTGGTGCGGGTCCGGCTTCGCGCGCTCGGTCTGCGGGTGCGCACCCAGGTGTACTACGACGGCGTGGGGTGGGTCGACCTGCTGGTAGGTGACCGGATGATCGTGGAGTGCGACAGCAAGAGCCATCACCTCGGAGCGCAGTACCAGGCGGACCGCACCCGAGACCTCGTCTCACTGGTCGGTGGCCGGGTCACCGTGCGACTCACCTACGAGGATGTGCTGTACCACTGGGAGGCCGTCGAGTCACAGCTGAGGGTTCTGTTCCGCAGGCGCATGCACCTCATTCGCAAGCCGGTTCAAAAATCACCCCCGAAATCTGCCTGAGGCGCGACTTCGCACGCCGATCCCGGTCAGAGCGGGTGATTTTTCAACTCCACCAGCCCCGACGGCGTCAGCGCCGCGTGAACGGGCACGTCGGTGGGTTCCGACGGGAGCGAGTCGACCAGCTCCTCGTCGTACACCACCGCGATCAGCCGGGGCCCGGGGCGCAGGGAGCGGTCGTAGTACCCGGCGCCGCGACCCAGCCGCACCCCCGAGCGCGACACCGCGAGCGCGGGCAGCAGCACGGTCGACGCGCCGGCCACGGCGTCGGCCCCCAGTCGCGGCCCCGCGGGTTCCAGTAGCCCGAACGGCCCGGGGACCAGCTCGCCGGACCACGCCCAGTCCAGCGGGCCCGGCTCCGGCGGGGTCACCGGCAGCAGCACCCGCGGGCCCAGCGCCTCCAGCAGGGCCGGCGAGCCGGGCTCCGACCCCACCGGCACGTACGCCGCCACCACGGGCCCCAGTTCCAGCCGCGAGACCGACGCGACCAGCGCTTCGGCGGCGGCCGCGCGTGTCGCGGCGGGCATGGCCGCCCGCGCATCGCGCAGGCGCGCCCGCCAGGCGTCCTTCGTCACCACCGCACCATCCTCGCACCGAACTCCCAGCGACCGGATCGTTACCTCGGCGTGACCTGACATAGGGTGGGGGAATGAGCACAGCACCGTCAATCCCGAAGACCGCGATCGTGCCCGCCGCGGGCCTCGGCACCCGGTTCCTGCCCGCCACCAAGACTGTGCCGAAGGAGATGCTGCCGGTGGTGGACACCCCCGGCATCGAGCTGGTGGCGGAGGAGGCGGCGGCCGCCGGCGCCGAGCGGCTGTGCATCGTGACCAGCCCCGGCAAGGACGGCGTGGTCGCCCACTTCGTGGAGGACCTGGTGCTGGAGGGCACCCTGGAGAAGCGCGGGAAGACGGCGATGCTGGACAAGGTGCGCCGCGCCCCCAACCTGATCCACGCCGAGGCCGTCATCCAGGAGAAGCCGCTGGGGCTGGGGCACGCGGTGTCCTGCGTCGAGGCCGTCCTCGACGACGACGAGGACGCGGTGAGCGTTCTGCTCCCGGACGATCTGGTGCTCCCCAACGGCGTGCTCACCACCATGGCCAAGGTCCGCGAGAAGCGCGGCGGCTCGGTGCTCTGCGCCATCGAGGTCAGCCCGGAGCAGATCAGCAGCTACGGCGCGTTCGACGTCGAGACCGTGCCCGACGCCGCCAACCCGGACGTGCTCAAGGTGCTGGGCATGGTCGAGAAGCCCAAGCCCGAGGACGCACCGTCGAACTACGCGGCCGCGGGCCGCTACCTGCTGGACCGGGCGATCTTCGACGCGCTGCGCCGCATCGACAAGGGCGCCGGCGGAGAGATCCAGCTGACCGATGCGATCGCGCTGCTCATCAGCGAGGGGCATCCGGTGCACGTGGTGGTGCACCGCGGAACCCGACACGACCTCGGAAATCCCGGGGGCTACCTCAAGGCTGCGGTTGACTTGGCGTTGGACCGTGACGACTACGGCCCCGACCTGCGTGAGTGGCTGCAGGCACGACTGAAGCGATAGGAGAGGCGTCATGCGCACCGTGGAGGACCACCTGGCCCGCGTCACGGCGGCGGCGGTGGCGCCGCGCCCGGTGCGCGTGGGGATCTCCGAGGCGCAGGGCCTGATGTGCGCGGAGGAGGTGGTCGTCGAGAACGCCCTTCCCGCCTTCGACCAGGCCGCGATCGACGGCTACGCGGTGCGGTCCGTGGACGTGGGCGACGCCGGCGGCACCGACGAGGAGACCGGCGAGCAGATCATCGTGAGTCTCCCGGTGGTCGGTGAGGTGCGCGCGGGCAACCGCCAGCCGATCCGGCTGCAGCCCGGCCAGGCCGTGAAGGTCGAGACCGGTGCGCCCCTGCCCACGCTCGCCGACGCCGTCCTCCCCGACAAGTGGACCGACGGCGGCCTGTCGAAAGTCCGTGTCGGGCACTCGGTCCGGTCCGGACAGTACGTGCGCCGCACGGGCGACGACGTGCAGCCCGGCGATGTGGCCGTGCGCCGCGGCACCGTCGTGGGGCCGGCCCAGGTGGGCCTGCTCGCGGCTGTCGGGCGGGAGAAGGTGTCCGTGCATCCGCGCCCGCGGGTGGCCGTGATCTCGGTGGGCCGCGAGCTGGTCGACATCGATCGCGACACCGGCGCCGGGCAGGTGTACGACGTGGCCTCCTACGCGCTGGCCGCGGCGGCCCGCGACTGCGGCGCAGAGGTGCACCGCGTGGGCATCGTGAGCACCGACGGGGTGCGCGAGACCGTCGAGGCGCAGCTGCTGCGCTCGGAGGTCGTGGTGATCACCTCCGCGCTGGGCGGCAGCGCCTCCGACGACATCACCACGGCCGTCGCGGATCTCGGCGATCTGGCGGTGGAGCGGATCGCGATGCACCCCGCGTCCGTGCAGGGTTTCGGCACGCTCGGCGACGATCAGGTGCCCACCTTCCTGCTGCCGTCGAACCCGATGAGCGCGCTGGTCGCGTTCGAGGTGATGGTGCGGCCGCTGATCCGGATCGCGCTGGGCAAGCGGCAGCCGATGCGCCGGCTGGTCTCGGCGAAGATCTCCGCCACCCACCAATCGCCCAGTGGGCGTAGGGAGTACGTGCGCGGCCAGCTCATGCGCGACGAGGACACCGGCGAGTTCATGGTGGCGCCGATCCCCGACAACGGCTCCCACCTGCTGGTGAGCCTGGCCGAGGCGAACTGCCTCATCGTGGTGGACCCGGAGGTCACCGAGGTCCGCGCGGGCGACGACGTGATCGTCGCGTTCCTCGCCCAGCGCGGCTGACCGTGTTCGGGGCGAACTGGCAGGTGCGGCTGGGCCCGTTGACCACTGCGGCGGGCGAGGTGCGGCTGCGCCCGATCCGCGCCCGCGACGGACGGCAGTGGTCGCGGCTGCGGCTGCGGGGCCGCGCCGAACTGGAGCCGTGGGAACCGTCGGGCGAGGTCGACTGGCAGCGCCGGCACACCCCCTCCCAGTGGACGCCGCTGTGCGCGTCGCTCCGCGCGCAGGCCCGGTCCGGGACCATCGTTCCGCTGGTGATCGAGGTCGACGGTGCCTACGCCGGCCAGATCACCATCGGGAACATCACGCGCGGCCAGCTGCAGAGCGCGTGGGTGGGCTACTGGGTCGACCGGTCCGTCTCCGGTAAGGGCGTGGCGACGGTGGCGGTGGCCCTGGCCGTCGATCACTGCTTCGGCACGCTGGGGCTGCACCGCGTGGATGCGACGGTGCGCCCGGAGAACGCCGGATCGCGCGCGGTGCTGCGCAATTCGGGGTTCCGCGAGGAAGGGCTGCTGCGCCGGTACCTGCACGTCGACGGTGCCTGGCGCGACCACCTGCTGGTGGCGATCACCGCCGAGGAGGTCGCGGATTCCATGGTCGCGCGGGTGGTCCGCTCGGGCCGGGCATGGTTCTGAGCGTGTGACTGAAGTGACTGTTTGAGATTTTTGGGGTTTGGCTTCGGCGCGTCGGAAGAATTCGTCTGCCCAGTTGAAATAGCCTTCGAGGCGACTTACACGGATGTGATCCGTGCTCGCTGATTGCCGGAGGGAGCCGACATGATCCCGCAGACACTGCTCTGGGTGGGGCTGATCGTCGCGTGGCTGGTGGTACTCGTTCCGATGCTCGCCGCGCGGCACCCCAGGGTGAACCAGGTGTCCGACGCCACGCTCAAGACGCGCCTGCTGCATCGCGGCGGCTCCGCCACCCGCGCGGTGCGCCGGCGCATCCGCCCGGCGGCCACCGTCGTCGCCGAGGACGCGCGCGTCGACGACGAGGCCCGCCCCGGCGACGGTGACGCGGCGCCGGAGGACGACACGCTCGAGGAGCGGCTCATCGACGAGGAGGCGGAGGCGCACGCCTACGTCGATTCGGACGTCGACGACCTGCACGGCCTCAGCCCGATGGACGGCGACACCACCCCGATCCCCACCGTCGAGCGGGCCGCCATGGCCGAGCGGACGAAGGTCGTGGACCTCGACGATCTCGCGCCCGAGTCCGCCCCCGTCGTGCGCCGCGTGTCCGCCCCGGAGCAGGGACCGGCCGCCGTGGTGGAGGCGCCCGAGCCCGTCGACGCCGGGATCGACGCCGAGCTGGAGTCCGAGATCGACTCCGAGGTCGAGGATTCCGAGGCCGCGGAACTCGTGGACGAGGCGCCCGAGGAGCCCGCGGACGAGGACCTCGCGGACGAGGAACTCATCGACGCGGACGAGCAGCTCACCGAGGAGATCGATCCGGTGGCCCGCCCCGCCCGCGTCGGCGACGTCGATCCCGCTGACCGGCGCCGCCGCGGCGGCTACGACCCGGAGAACGACGCCCGGCTCACCGAGGCGCGCTTCCGCTTCCGCCAGCGCGTGACGCTCGTGCTGGGCGTGCTCGCGGTGGTCGCCCTGGGCGCCGGCCTGATGAACGTGCCGTACGCCTGGTTCGGGCTCGGGGCGGTGGTGGTCGCGCTGGGCCTGTACCTGACGTACCTGCGCCGGACGGTGCGCATCGAGACCGAGATCCGCCGCCGCCGGACGGCGCGGCTGGAGCGTGCGCGCCGCGAGCGCGAGCGGGAGGCCGAGGTGCGCGACGGGGTGCCCGCGCACCTGCGCCGGGGCGGTTGCGTGGTCATGGAGATCGACGACGAGGACCCCGCCTTCGATCACCTCCCGCGCTACCGCGCCGAGGAGTTCGACTTCCTTGATCGGCCCGCTGACCTGCCCGTATCCTACGAGCGCAAGGTCGGTTAGCGGTTTGCCCGCGGGGCTTGCTAAGGTATTCGAGTTCCGCAAGGGGCTATAGCGCAGTTGGTAGCGCGCCTCGTTCGCATCGAGGAGGTCAGGGGTTCGATTCCCCTTAGCTCCACAGAGTTCGACCGAAAGACCCCCTCCTTAGGGAGGGGGTCTTTCGCGTTGGGCACCCTGGGTGATCTTCTCGGAAATTACTATATTCCGCTATCGTTGGAATACGGGTAATATCGAGAACTATGAGTGTGAAGCCGACGGACCGCGTTGCGGTGCCCCCGCCGAGGGGGCAGGCTGACGTGCTCGCGCTCGTCCGCGCCCGGATTCAGTCGGTGCTGCCACTCGATTGGACGGTCTCGATCGTCGAGCCGCCTCGCGCACGACCCGCGGATTCGACGATGGATGCGCAGCTGGAGCTGGCGGGGCCGGCCGCGAGGGTGCTGTTCGCGGTCGAGTTCAAGAGCGTCGTATCCCGGTCGGATGTCATCGCGCACGAGGTCGAGAATCAGCGGCGCGGAATGCCGACGATTCTCGTCTCGCGCTACCTGCCGCCCACGCTGCAGGCCGAGCTCCGAAGCCGGTCCATCGGATACGCGGATGCCACCGGGAACGTGTTTCTCGCCAGCTCCGAGCCGCTGCTCGCGGTGTCGCAGAGTGGCGCCACCTCGGATCCGTGGCGCACGCCCGGGCGCCCCCCTGCCGGGCTGACCGGACTACCCGCGTTCCGGATCGTGCGTGCTCTCATCGACTACTCACCGCCGTACACGCTGCCGGAGCTGTCGTCCGCCGCGAACGCCTCCCTCGGGGCCACCTATCGCCTGGCCGAACACTTGATGGACGAGGGATTGGTGGCGAAATCGGGGCGGGGCCCGGTGACGGATGTCGACTGGTCGAATCTGCTGTACCGATGGAGCGATGCGACGCATGAACGGAACTGGGCGGGCGCGCGCGGGTACGTGGAGCCTCGGGGTTTGGACGCTCTCCGTGCTCGTCTGCGCGGGTACGAGTCCGGGCACAGGTACGCGGTGAGCGGATCCCTTGCGGCGGAGCCGTACGCGCCCTACGCCGAGCCGCGATTGGCTCTGTTGTACGCGGACGATCCGGACGACATCGCACGTGAACTAGGGCTCCGCCGTGTCGACGTCGGCGGGAACGTCATGGTCAACAAACCCCTCTCGCCTGCGGTGTTCGACCGGGTCACACAGTGGCACGATATGACTCTCGTGTCTCCGAGTCAGGCGGCGGCGGACCTCCTCGGCGGCCCGGGGCGAAATCCCGCCGAGGGGGAACATCTGGTGGATTGGATGAGGGGGCACGAGGATGTCTGGCGCCGAGAACTTGATCATTGAGGCGCGCGCCGCCCTACTCGACGCGCTTGCGGCCCTTGAGCCGCATCGCGATTCGGTGGTGCTCGTCGGTGCGCAGGCCGTCTACCTGCACACCGGCGACGCATCGTTCGCCGTGGCTGCGACGACGAGTGACTCGGATCTCGCGCTGGATCCCAGGACTCTCGGCGAGTTGCCGCATATCGAAGACGCGATGACGGCTGCGGGGTTCGTTCTCAACCCGGCTACGCACCAACCCGGGGCGTGGCTGTCGCCGTCGGGGATTCAGGTGGATCTGATGGTTCCCGAGCACCTCGCGGGAGGCGGGGGCCGGCGGTCGGCGCGAATGCCTCCGCACGCGAGAAACGTCGCACGGAGGACGGTGGGCCTCGAGGCCGCGATCGTCGACAATGCGCGAATGACGGTGGAATCGCTGGACGGCGACGGGCGAAGCGCACGAGTGAACGTGGCGGGCCCAGCTGCGCTCATCGTCGCCAAACTGCACAAGATCGGCGAACGGCTGGCGAACCCATCGCGACTGAATGCGAAGGACGCGCACGACATGTACCGGCTTCTCGTCGTCACAGATACGGGTGAACTGGCCTCGACGTTCAGGGAGCTACTCGGAAGTGGCTTGGCAGAGGAGGTCACTCGCCGAGCGCTGCTCCACTTGCGGGACCTGTTCGCGGCCGGCCCGGATGCGGTCGGGTCGCAGATGGCGGGGCGTTCCGAGCAGGGGATCGGGCAGCCGGATGTCGTAGCGGCATCGGTGAGCCTGCTCGCAGCGGACCTTCTCGCCGCGCTGCGTTCCTGATCCCGTCGGAACGGTGGGTGGGCGAACGCGATCAGGCCGTGGCGTCGTCGCCGGTGATCTCGACGACGGCGCCACCCAGCACGCGACCGTTGACCTGTACCTCGATCCGGTGCGGCCCGGGGTGGATCGTCCGCACGGAGACGTGCCGGAACCGGTGCTCGCGGGCGAGGCGCACCGGCTTCCCGGCTGGCAGGTCCTTGACGGCGAACTTGAACACCTTGCCCGCCTTGGGGCCTCGTGCGCCCTGGAAGTGGACCACGTAGTCGATCGCCGCACGGGTCGCCGCGGCGGCGCGCAGAGTGAAGCCGATGGTGACCGCCTCGCCGATCGCGACGGCCGGAGGCGTGCAGGTGAAGTCGGTGAGCTCGATCGCGGCGTCGGGGTCGAACCCCAGGATCGCCAGCGCCTCGGGGTGCCCGTGCTTGACGAGCGTGCGCAGCCCGTGCCGGACGACGAAATCGCGCCGGCCGGTACCGTCGGCCCATCGCCGGGCGGTGTCGAGGACGAGGTCGGGGTGGTCCTTGGCGATGTCGTTGAGGTGGTTCGCCACCGACTTGCGCACGTACAGCGACTCGTCGTCCACGAGCGCGTCCAGCAGCTCGATCGTCGGGGTGGGGTCGGCGATGAACCGGTTCAGGCGCCGCCCCCAGGGCAGGCGCGGCCGGCTGCCCTCCGAGACCAGGCGCCGCACGTGCTCGTCCGGGTCTCGGCTCCAGGCGCGCAGGTACTCCATCGTGGTCTCGTAGTGGGCGTCGATGAACGGGCGGATCGCGAACTCGGCGGTGAACAGCGGCGTCGACGCCGCCAGCAGCGGCAGCCCGATGTCCGGGCGGTCCAGCATCTCCCGGGCGATGTAGGCGTTCACCGGCATCGACGCCCACCCCTGCAGGCCCCCGCCGGCGAGAACGGCACGAACCGTCGGCCCGGCGTCATCGGGGGAGGGCGGCATCGCCGCGGCGAGGGCCTGCGCGACCCGGTCCACCCGCGCCATCAGCTCGCGCCCGTCCAGGCCGTCGATCGCGGCCCGCTCGAACGCCGCGCGGTCGAACGACGGCGACGCGGCCGCGAATGCGCCGCCCAGGCGCTCGACGAGCGCGGGCGAGAGCTCGTCCTTGAAGTCGGCCACCGCGATCCCCTCCTCGGTGTCATCCTTCCACGGAGTACGGGCGCGGCATCCCGTCGACCGGCTCGCGGCCGCGGATCCGCGGTAGGTTGACGGACATGGTCACCAAGATCGCTGCAGTGCTTCCCGGGCGCCGAGCATGACCCCGCTCGAGCAGCTGCAGCGCTGGGAGGAGTCCGGCGGTACCTGGGCGCTGCTCAGCCGCTCCGGCGATCGCGCCGTCGTCGCGTTGATGCGCTGCGACGGTGGCGAGATCGCCGACCGCCTCGAATCCGGCGACCCCGCGCTGCTCGACTTCCTCGACGCCGCCGACTGACGGGGCCGATCGGAGAACCGTTGTCCGCCCGGGCTACCCGACTGCGGGCGCGGGCATCACGGCCTCGACGGCGCGGGCCAGCTGCAGCACCGCCTCGGCGACGTCGGCGCCGGTCTCGGTGAGCCGGTACTCGGTGTGCGGGGGATTGGTGCCGGCGGAGTACCGGCTCACGAGCCCGTCGTCGACGAGGGCGCGCAGGGTCTGGGTGAGCATCCGGTCGGAGATGCCCTCGACCTGGCGGCGGATCTCGCTGAACCGCTGCGGCTCCGACCGCAGCCGCCCGAGCACCAGCGCGCCCCACCGTCCGGTGACGTGCGCGAACACCGCGCGGGACGGGCAATCCTTTGCGAAGACGTCGAAATCCGCCATAGCGACCAAACCTTACACGTACGGAACTCTTGCGCTTACCGATAGTTCGTGCTTCTATTGTAGGCGATAATTGAAGCTTCAACAATAGAACGGAGTGGTCCGCATGACCGCACAACTCGAGCGGGGCCAGGGCCTCGCCTCCACGATCGCCCGGGTGATCCTGGGCGCCATCTTCTTCGCCCACGGCTGGCAGAAGCTGTTCACCAACGGCATCGACGCCACCACTGCGTTCTTCACCAAGATCGACGTGCCGATGCCGGAGGCCTCCGCGTGGGTGGTCAGCCTGGTGGAGCTGATCGGCGGCGCCGCCCTCATCATCGGTCTCGCCGTGCCGCTCGCCGCGCTCCTGCTCATCATCGACATGATCGGCGCGATCGTGTTCGTGCACTGGGACGCCGGCTTCTGGGCGAGCACCGGCGGCTGGGAGTGGCCGCTCGCGCTCATCGCCGGCCTGATCGCCGTGGGCATCGCCTCGCACGGCCCGCTCGCCGTCGACTCGCGCCTGCGCCGCTCGAAGGCGGTGCGCGCGTGAGGATCGCAGTCTTCGGAGCTTCCGGCTACTCCGGCTCGAACATCACCGCCGAGGCGCTCGACCGCGGGATCGAGGTCGTGGGCATCGCCCGCGACGTCGCGAAGGTCCCGGCGGGCGCCACCGCCGAGGCCGGCGACGTGACGGACCCGGCCTTCGTCTCCCGGGCCGTCGCCGGCGCCGCGGTGATCGTCTCCGCCCTGCCGACCGCGGCACCGTCGGGCACGGGAACCGACCTCCCGACCGCCCTGCGCGGCCTGGTGGCAGCCGCCCGCGAGACCGGAGCCCGGCTGGGCGTCGTCGGCGGCGCCGGCAGCCTCCTGGTGGCCGAGGGCGGGCCCAAGCTGGTGGACACCCCCTCGTTCCCCGACGAGGTGAAGCCGATCGCGCAGGAGCACGACCGCGCCCTCGACTACCTGCGCACCGTCGACGACGTGGACTGGTTCTACCTGAGCCCCGCCGCGAGCTACGGCTCCTTCAACCCGGGGGAGAAGCGCGGCACCTTCCGCCTGAGCGGCGACCTGCTGCTCACGGACGCCGACGGTGCCTCCGAGATCTCCGGTGCCGACTACGCCACCGCCTTCGTCGACGAGGTGCTGACCCCGGCGCACGAGCGGCAGCGGTTCTCCGTCGGGTACTGACCGCGTCCGGCGCCGCGCCGTCGTATCCTGAGCCAGGTTCAACAACTCGGCCGAGGGGGTGTGATGGCGCGGCGCGAACCCGTCTACCGCGCGGTCCTGATTCTGGCGAAAAGCCTGGTGGGCCTGCAGGGACTGAAGATCGACTACCGCGGGACGGAGAACATCCCGGCCACCGGCGGCGTGCTCCTGGCGGTGAATCACACCAGCTACGTGGACTTCCTCGAGGCCGGCATGGTGGTGCGCCGCTCCGGGCGGTGGCCGCGCTACATGATGAAGGCCGAGCTGCGCGCCAATCCGTTCATCGGCTTCCTGATGAAGCACTGCCGCGCCATCGGCGTCGACCGCGAGCACGGCGCGGAGAGCTACCACGAGGCCGTCACCGCGCTCGAGGCCGGCGAGGCCGTGATCGTGTACCCGGAGGCCACCATCAGCCGCAGCTTCGAGCTCAAGGAGTTCAAGTCCGGCGCCGCCCGCATGTCCATCGAGGCCGGCGTACCCATCGTCCCCGTCATCGTGTGGGGCACGCAGCGCATCTGGTCCAAGGGCACCGAGCGGCGCATCGGCCGGCACCGCTTCCCGGTCGTCGTGCAGGTCGGTCCCGCCATCCGGGCCGACGGTGACGACGCCCCCGCCCTGACCGAACGGTTGCGGACCGCGATGGGCGCGGCGCTCGCGCAGGCGCAGGACGGGTTCCCCGCGCCCGCCGGAGAGAAGTGGGTTCCGGCGCGGCTCGGCGGCGGCGCACCCACGCCCGACGAGGCCCTGCAGCTCGAGCACGAGGAGTTCGCCCGCCGCAAGGCGGAGCAGGAGGCGAAGCGCGCCGCCGAGGGCGGCGGGGAGAGCTGAGGGCGGGCCCGCGCGGATATCGGCCGTGAGGGGTGTCCGGTGTGCGTACTTGTTGGTAGGTTTGCCGGGACCGTTATGAGTGAGTGGAGGACACCTTGACGCAGCCGCCGAACTACCCTGGGGACGACCAGGGCGGCTTCCCGCAGGACCCGCAGAACCCCCAGAACCCCCAGAACCCGCAGCAGGGCGGCTTCCCGCCGCCCCCGCACGCCCAGGGGTTCCCGCCGCCGCAGGGCGGTCAGGGTTTCCCGCCCCCGCAGGACCCCGGCTACGGGCAGCAGGGTGGCGCCCAGGGGTTCCCGCCGCCGCAGGACCCGGGCTACGGCCAGGGCGGCTTCCCGCCGCCGCCGCAGGGTGGTCAGGGCTTCCCGCCCCCGCCGCAGGGCGGCTACCCGCCTCCCCCCGGCGGCTTCGGCGGCCCCCAGTTCGGCGGGCAGCAGCCGTTCAACATCGGTGACGCCTTCACCTGGGCGTGGAACAAGTTCACCAAGAACGCGCTCGCGCTCATCGTCTCGGTGCTCATCTACGCGCTCATCATGTCCGCCATCGTGGGCATCGGGTACTTCCTGGTGTTCTCGATCATCCTCGGAACGTCGAGCACCGACGCGGACGGCTTCACCACCGTGTCGACCGGAGGGTCGATCGGTGCCGTGGTCGGCATGGCCGTCATGGTCCTGGTGGCCGGCATCGTGGGCTACATCGTCCAGGCGGCCTTCTACTCGGGCCTGCTGGACATCGCCGATGGCAAGCAGGTGACGATCGGCTCGTTCTTCGCGCCCCGCAACACCGGCCAGGTCGTGCTCGCCGCGATCATCATCGGCGTCGTCACGGCCGTGCTGAGTCTCATCCCGATCCTCGGCTACATCTTCTCGATCGTGATCGGATTCCTGGTGATGTTCACCATCCCGGTGCTCGTCGATCGCGGCGTCCCGGCCGTCGAGGGCATCAAGCAGGGATTCGCGATCATCCAGCGCGACATCGGCAACTCGCTGCTGACGTACGTGATCGCCGCGATCATCGGCTTCGTCGGCGCCTGCCTCTGCGGCGTCGGCCTGCTGGTGGCCGGACCGGTCGCGGCCCTGCTGGTGACCTACGCGTACCGTCGCCTGTCCGGCGGCCAGGTGGCTCCGCTCACCCCGTAGCGCCCGTTCCGCAGCCCGAGGCCCGCCTCACCGACGCCGGTGGGGCGGGCCTCGTGCATCGGCGGCGTGCTTCGGCGGCGGGGACCGCGGTTACGCGAGGAAGTCGAGCACCGCGCGGGTGAACTGCGCGGACGCCTCGCGGTGCACCGTGTGCCCGCCGCGCAGCTCGAGGAACCGGCCGTGGGGCAGCGCGTCGGCCACCAGCCGCAGGTACTCCGGGCGCAGGAGGTCCCGCGGCCCGCCGGAGATCACCAGGGTCTCCTGCGGGGTGTCGGCGAGCCGCTCCCACCACAGCGGGTCCGGCAGGAACTGCGGCGAGACCGAGTCCATCATCGAGCCGTCGAACCGGGAGAGCGCGCCGGGCGTCTGCACCACCTGCTTGAGCCCCAACCACACCCGGCGCGGCGTGAGCGGCACGTCCGTGGTCTCCGCCACCTGCTCGGGTTCCAGTGCCACCGGCGGGATCTCCTCGAGGACCAGGCGGCGCACCCGGTCGGGGAGGAGCCACGCGAGCCGCAGCGCGGCCTGCCCGCCGAGGGAGTGCCCCACCACGTCGAAGGTGTCGAGGCCCGCGTGCCGGGCCACCCGCTCCGCGTCGCGGGCCAACTCGTCGAGCGGGTACTCGGGGCTGTGGTCGCTGCGGCCGTGCCCGCGCTGGTCGTAGGTCACGGTGTCGCGGCCCGCGGCCTCCAGCGCCCGCACGGTGCGCCGCCACGTCCGGTGATCGGCGGCCATGCCGTGGATCAGCAGCACGGGCGGCCCGGAGGGCTCCGGGACGCGTCGGTGCTGCACCCGCAGGCGGACGTCACCGGAGTCGATGGTCTCGTGGCGCATCAGATCATGGTGCCATCAGCCCAGCGCGTAGCTCAGGGCGATGCACACGGCGGTGCCCGCCACGATGCTGAGCACCGCGTTGCGTCGCCACAGGTGCGCGAGGACGGTGGCCCCGACGCCCGCGATCTCCGGGATCCCGTGCGGCGCCGCGGCGTAGTCCACCTGCGCCATGCAGTACACGGCGAGCACCACCACCGCGCCCGCCGGCATCCACCGCCCGAAATCGGCCAGCAGGGGCGAGCCGCGCAGCACCGAGGCCAACCCGAACGGGGCCAGCCGCAACGCCACGGTGATCGCCGCCGCGATCGCGACGCCCGCCAGCAGGTATCCGGTATCAGGCATGCGCGGAACCCCCTCGCCGGGCCGTGACGTGCCGCACCACCAGCAGCGCCGCGAAGCCGCCCATCGCCACCAGCAGCATCGCGCCCGGGGCCACGATCAGCGCGACCGCGCACGCGCCCAGCGCGAGCGCGAGGGTCGGGCGGTCGGGGTGGGCGTCCAGCGCCAGCACCACGAACAGCGCGGTGAGCACGAAGTCGACGCCCGGCACGTCCCGCAGGAACGCGCCGCCCACGAGCCCGCCCACCGTGGAGCCCGCGACCCACGCCACCTGCAGCCCCACCTGGGTGCGCAGGATCATCCGTCCCGTCATCGTGGCCGACGGTGCCGTGCTCACCAGCGCGTAGGCCTCGTCCGTCAGGGCGTACACGCCGTAGGCCCGGCCGATCCGGCTGCGGATCCGGTCCAGCGGAAAGGTGAGGCCGTAGAACAGGTGTCGCGAGTTCACCAGGAAGGTGGTGGCGGCGATCGCGGCCAGCGGCGTGGCCGCGGCGAGCAGGCCCGCGAGGAGGAATTCGACCGATCCCGCGTACACCGCCGCCGACAGCACCGGCGCGACCCACCACGGGAGCCCGTGGCCGGTGACCACCACGCCGAGGCCCATGCCGAGCACGAACAGGCCCAGCTGCACCACGGCGACCTTCGACGGAACCCCCACGCGGACCGATTCTATGCGGGCCGGCGGTGCGCCCGTTCGCCCGTCGGGCGCGGGGCGGGCGGTGTGGCAGTGTGGTCGCGTGACAACCACGGACACCGAGGCGCGGATCGCGGAGCGCATCGCTGGCGGCGTCTGGCCCGGCGTGACCCTCGCGCCGCTGCTGGTCAGCGAGAACACCACCTTCCGGGTGGTGGGCGGCCCGCGGCCCGCGGTGCTGCGGCTGCACCGGCCCGGCTATGTCGGCGACGCGGCGATCGCGTCCGAGCTGGCGTGGATCGCCGCCCTGCGCCGCGATACCGCGGTGCCCGTCGTCGAGCCGCTGAGCGACGTCCTGATCGACCCGCCGACGGGGCGCCGCGCGGTCCTGTTCGCCGAGCTTCCGGGGGGTCCGGTGCCGGATGAGGCGCTGGGCGTCGCGCACTTCGCGGCGCTGGGCGAGATCGCCGCCGCCTTCCACGACCACGCCGAGAGCTGGCGCGTCCCGGCGGGTTTCACCCGGTTCGCCTGGGGAGTGGAGGAGACTATCGGGCCGCGGCCCCGCTGGGGGTCCTGGCGCGACGGGCTCGCGGTGGGGGAGGCGCACCGTCGGGCGATCGCGCCGGCGGCCGAGCGGGTGGCCGATCGGATCGGCGGATTCGGCACCGGCGCAGACCGATTCGGCCTGATCCACGGCGACCTGCGGGCCGCCAACCTCATCACGCCCGGCACCGGCTTCACGGTCATCGACTTCGACGACGCCGGCTTCGGCTGGCACCTCTTCGAGTTCGCGGCCGCGGCGTCCTTCGTGGAGACGGACCCGCGGCTGCCGGAGTGGGCCGCGGCGTGGGTCGAGGCGTACCGGCACCGCCGCGCACTGCCGGAGGCGCACGTGGCGCTCCTTCCCGACTTCGTGCTGCTGCGCCGCCTGCAGCTGCTCGGCTGGCTCGGCACGCACGGGCATGCACTGGAGGCGGATCCCGGATTCGCCGACGGCACCGTCGAACTGGCGCAGGCGTACCGGGCCGGGCGGCTACTCTCGAGCGCGTGAGCTTCTCGGACTCGGTCGCCGCGCACGTCGTGCGCTACGGCGGCACCTTCGCGCCCCTGCCCATCGACCGCGCCGCGGGCACCTACGTCTACAGCGGTGACCGCCGCTGGCTCGACTTCACCTCGGGCCAGATGAGTGCCATTCTGGGGCACAGTCATCCGGCGATCGTGGAGACCGTACAGCGCGAGATCGCGACGCTCGACCACCTCTTCTCTGGGATGCTCTCGCCGCAGGTGGTGACCCTTGCCGAGCGGCTGTCCGCCACCCTGCCGGAGCCGCTGAGCCACGTCCTGCAGCTGACCACCGGTGCCGAGTCCAACGAGGCCGCGCTGCGGATGGCCAAGTTGTACACCGGCAAGCACGAGGTGGTCAGCTTCTCGAAGTCCTGGCACGGCATGACGGCCGGCGCCGCCGCGGCCACGTACTCGTCGGGTCACAAGGGCTACGGCCCCACCGCGCCCGGCAACTTCGCGCTGCCGACGCCGAACGCGTACCGCTCCCGGTTCGTCGACGCCGCGGGCAAATACGATTGGAAGTCCGAGCTGGACTTCGGTTTCGAGCTCATCGACGCGCAGTCGACGGGCTCGCCGGCGGCCTGCCTCGTGGAACCGATCCTCAGCTCGGGCGGGATCATCGACGTGCCCGTCGGCTACCTCGCGGCACTCAAGCGCAAGTGCGAGGAACGGGGCATGCTGCTCATCGTCGACGAGGCGCAGACCGGCCTGTGGCGCACCGGGGCCGCCTACGCCTTCGAGCGCGACGGCATCGTGCCCGACATCCTCACCCTCAGCAAGACGCTCGGCGCGGGCCTGCCCATCGCCGCCGTCGTGACCTCGGCGGAGATCGAGCGCGTCTGCCACGAGCGGGGCTTCCTCTTCTTCACCACGCACGTCAGCGATCCGATGGTCGCCGCCGTCGCGACGACGGTGCTCGACGTGCTGGACGACGGTGTCGCCGCCGCGGTCGCGGCGCGCGGGGCGCGGCTGCGCGCCGGGCTCGACGAGCTGGCGCAGCGGCACGAGGCGATCGGCGACGTGCGGGGCCGCGGCCTCATGCAGGGCATCGAGCTGGTCCGCGACCGCGAGTCGAAGGAACCGGCGAACGAACTGGGCCTGGCGGTGACGCGACGGTGCTACGAGCGGGGCCTGCACATGAACGTGGTGCAGCTGCCCGGTATGGGCTCGATCTTCCGGATCGCGCCGCCGCTCACCGCCACGGACGCCGAGATCGACGCGGGCCTGGAGATCCTCGACGAGGCGCTGCGGGGGTAGATCCGACGCCGCTGAAAAAACTCTCGGCGGAACCGATGAGTTCCGGCGCCGAGATCCGTCCAACCATGTGACGGTGTTCGCTAGGGCACCGCAGAGACCAGGGAGCACACCATGCACACGATGATCTTCGTCAACCTGCCCATCGCCGATGTTCAGCGCTCACGGGACTTCTTCACCGCCATCGGCTACACCATCAACGAGCAGTTCAGCGACGAGAACGCGGTCGCCGTGGAACTGGGCGAGAACATCGCCGCGATGCTGCTCAAGACCGAGTTCTTCGGCACCTTCCACGAGGCCACGACCGCCGCGCCCGGGGTGAAGGAGTGCCTCATCGCGCTGAGCGCCGAGAGTCGCGAGCAGGTCGACGAGGTGGTGAGCCGGGCCGTCGCCGCCGGCGGCACGGAGGGACGATCGGAGGATCACGGCTTCATGTACGGCCGCGCCTTCGACGATCTCGACGGCCACTGCTGGGAGATCATGTGGATGGATCCGGCCGCCGCAGCGGGCGATCCGGCGGCCGCGCAGGGCTGACATGACCGCCACCGACACCGGCTTCGAGGAGGTCGCCGCCCCGCTGCGCGCGGAGCTGCTGGCGCACTGCTACCGCATGACGGGCTCCGCGTCCGACGCGGAGGACCTGGTGCAGGAGACCTACCTGCGCGCGTGGAAGGCGTTCCACCGCTTCGAGGGCCGGTCGTCGGTGCGCACGTGGATGTATTCCATCGCGACCAACGTGTGCCTCTCCGCCGCGAAGGCCCGGCGGGTGCTGCCCGTCGGGCTCGGCGGCGAACCGTCGAACCCCCTGGAGCCGGTGGCACCGTCGACGGAGGTGCTGTGGCTGCAGCCCCTCCCGGACGCCGCTCTCGGCGACCCGGGGGAGGCGGCCGTCGCCCGGGAGGGCATCGGGCTGGCGATGGTCGCGGCGCTGCAGCTGCTGCCCGCGAAGCAGCGGGCCGCGCTGATCCTGCGGGACGTGCTCGCCTTCTCCGCCGCCGAGACGGCGGACGCGCTCGAGACCACCGTCGCGTCCGCGAACAGCGCCCTGCAGCGGGCGCGGGCCTCCCTGGGCGACGGTGCCGGGCGGGACGGCCGCAGGGCCGCCGAGCTCGAAGAGCGAGAGCGAGCGGTGTGGTACGAGTTCTGCGCCGCCTTCGAACGGCACGACATCGACGGCGTGGTGCGGATCCTCGCCGCCGACGCCACCTGGGAGATGCCGCCGGTCCCCGGCTGGTACCGCGGGGCAGAGGAGATCGGCGAGCTCTCCCGCACCCAGTGCCCCGCGCGCATCGCGGGGGACCTGCAGATGGTTCCCACGGTGTGCAACGGGCTGCCCGCCGCGGCGATGTACCTGCGCGACGGGGACGTCTGGCTCCCGTTCCAGCTCGACGTGCTCACCTTCACCGGCGGCGCCCTGACCCATGTCTCGGCGTTCCTCGAACCCGCGCACCTGTTCGCGCTCGCGGGCCTACCGGCTTCGCTGGACGCGGCGGATCGTCAGTAGTGGTAGCGGCAGGCGGCGATGAGCACGTCGTCGCCGGACAACTTGTAGACCAGTCTGTGCTCCTCCGTGATCCGGCGCGACCAGTAGCCCGCGAAGTCGTGGCGCAGTGGTTCCGGCTTCCCGATCCCCTCGTTCCCGTTCCGGAGCACGTCGGTGATCAGCAGATTGATCCGCTTCAGAGTCCTCCGGTCCTGACCCTGCCACCAGAGGTAGTCCTCCCAGGCCTGCGTGCTCCAGACGAGGCGCATCAGTCGAGGAGGTCGTGTTCGGTGCCCTCGCCGTGTTCGAGGGCCTCCATCGAGTCGAGCAGGCGACGCGCATTCGCCGGGGAGCGCAGCAGGTACGCGGTCTCTCGGAGCGATTCGTAGTCGGCCAACGAGAGGATCACCGCCGGCTCGTGACCCGCGCGAGTGATGATGACGGCGTCCCGGTCATCGACGACGGAGTCGAGGACCTCGGCGTACTTGGCCCTGGACTCCGAGTAGGTCATGGTCCGCATCGGTCCTCCTTCGCAGATGCCTGTACAAGTAATTGTACGCCGACTCCGCGGTGATGCGGGCGCTACGGGATGAACCGGTAGCCCATGCCGGGCTCGGTGACGAAGTACCGCGGGTTGCCCGGATCGGGCTCGAGCTTGCGGCGCAGCTGCGCCAGGTACACCCGCAGGTAGTTGGTCTCGCGCGAGTACGACGGGCCCCACACCTCGTGCAGCAGCGTCTGCTGCGAGACGAGCCGGTCGGCGTTGCGCACCAGCACGTCCACGATCTTCCACTCGGTCGGGGTCAGGCGCACCGTCGTGCCGTCGCGGGTCACCGTCCGCGCCTCGAAGTTCACCTCGAAGGCGTCGGTGCGCACCGGCGCCGGCGCGTCCACCAGCCCGGACCGCCGCACCTGCGCCCGCACCCGCGCCAGGAACTCGTCCATCGCGAAGGGCTTGGTCACGTAGTCGTCGGCGCCGATGTCGAGGGACTCCACCTTGTCGTCGCTGCCGTGCCGCGCCGAGAGCACGATCACCGGCGAGGTGCAGAACTCACGCAGCTTCGCCAGCACCGCGGTCCCGTCGAGGTCGGGCAGTCCCAGGTCGAGCACCACCACGTCCGGGGTGCGTTCCCGCGCGATCTGCAGCGCGGAGCGTCCGTCCGCCGCCGTCTCCACCTCGTACCCCCGCGCCCGGATGTTGATCTGCAGGGTGCGCCGGATCGAGGCGTCGTCGTCGACCACCAGAACGAAGGTCACGAGACCACCTCATCATGCGACACCGGGTGCGCGGCGGGCAGGTCCACGATCATCGTCAGCCCGCCGCCGGGTGTGTCCTCCGCGGTCAGTGTGCCGCCCATCGCCTCGGTGAGCCCGCGGGCCACCGCGAGACCCAGCCCCACTCCGTTCCCCGCGGGGGCGTCGCCCATCCGCTGGAACGGCTGGAACATCGCCTCCCGCTGTTCCTGCGGCACCCCCGGCCCGTGGTCGCGCACGTGCACCTGCAGCCGGTCGCCGGTGGCGGTGTGCACGCCGGAGACGCCGACGGTGACCGGGCCGCCGCCCGAGTGCCGCACCGCGTTCTCCACCAGGTTCGCCAGCACCCGCTCCAGCAGGCCCGCGTCGGCCAGCGCGGTGGGCGGGGCATCGGTGTCGTCGCAGGCGAAGTCGAACGCCAGGTCGGCATCGGGCAGCGCCGTCCAGATCGCGGGCAGCACCTCCTCGATCCCCACCTCCCGGGTGAGCAGCGTCAGCGAATCCGACTGCAGCCGCGACATGTCCAGCAGGTTCCCCACCAGCGAATCCAGTCTGTCGGCGCTCTCCTCGATGGTCGCGAGCAGCTCCGCCTCGTCCTCGTCGGACCACTGCACCTCCTCGGTGCGCAGCGAGGAGACCGCCGCTTTGATCCCCGCCAGCGGCGTCCGCAGGTCGTGCGAGACGGCGCTGAGCAGGGCGGTCCGCGCCCGGTTGCCCTCCGCCAGTACCCGCGCCTGCTGCGCCTGAACGGAGAGCGCCTCCCGGTCCAGCCGGGCCGCCGCGTGCGCCGCGAACGCCACCAGCAGCCCGTGCTCGGAGGCGCTGAGGCGTTCGCCGTTCACGACCAGCGCCACCGTGTCGCCCACCAGCGCCGCGTCCGTCCCGTCGTCGGGGCTCAGCGGCGATTCCCGGCGGCCCGCGACCTGCTGCCACGGCGATTCCGGGTCCTCACGCCGCAGCAGGGAGGCGCCGCGCAGCCCGAACGTCGCGATGGCCTCGTCCAGCAGGGCGGGCAGTTCCTCGTCGCCGGCGCTGCCCGCGGCGAGCAGCGTATCGGCGAGGCCGCTGAGCACATCGGCCTCGGCGCGGGCCCGCGCGGCGCGCGCCGTCTGCCGCGCCGCGATCGAGACCACGCTGGCCACCGCGATCGCGGTCAGCACGAACATCGCCACGGCGAACACGTTCTCCCCGGACGCCACCGTGAACGTGTACAGCGGCGGCGCGAAGAAGTAGTTGAGCAGCACCGACCCCAGCAGCGCCGCGGGCACCGCTGGCCGGATCCCGCCCACCAGGGCCACAGCCACCGTCAGCATCAGGAACAGCATCAGCTCCGTCGGGAGCGAATGCCAGTGCCGGGTCTGCGCCAGCAGCGCGGTGAGCAGCACCGGCCCCGCGATCGCGAGCAGCCACCCGGTGAACGTGCGCCGGGTGCCGAGCAGCACCGGGTCCGGGCCGTCGACGCGGGGCAGCAGGCGGCGCCCCGCGCCCGCGGCGCGCTCGTGCGTGACGATCTGCACGTCGATCGCGCCGGAGGCCTCGATCACGGCGTCCGACACCGACCGCCGCACCACGGAGGTCAGCGCCCGGTGGCGGGACTTGCCGAGCACGACCCGCGACGCGTTCACCGAGGTCGCGTACTGCAGGATCGCCGCGGCCACGTCGTCGCCGGTCACGATCTGGAAGGTGCCGCCGAGCGACTCCGTGAGCTGCCGCAGCCGCGCCAGCGACGCGGGCGAGGCGCCGGAGAGCCCGTCGCTGCGCGCCACGTACACCGCGCGCAGCTCCCCGCCCGCGCCCTTCGCGGCGATCCGCGCGCCCCGCCGCAGCAGCGTGCCGCCCTCGGGGCCGCCGGTGAGCGCCACCACGGTGCGGTCCCGGGTGGGCCAGGCCGCGGAGATGCCCTGTTCGGTGCGGTACTGCTCGAGCCGCTCGTCCACCCTGTCGGCCAGCCACAGCAGCGCGAGTTCCCTTAGTGCCGTGAGGTTCCCGATGCGGAAGAAGTGGGAGAGCGCGGCGTCCACCTTGGACGGGTGGTAGATGTTGCCGTGCGCCATCCGCCGCCGCAGCGCCTCCGGCGTCATGTCCACCAGCTGCACCTGCTGCGCGCGCCGCACCACCGTGTCCGGGATGGTCTCGCGCTGCCGCACCCCGGTGATCGACTCCACCACGTCGCCCAGCGACTCCAGGTGCTGGATGTTCACGGTGGTGATCACGGTGATCCCGGCGTCCAGCAGCTCCGCGATGTCCTGCCAGCGCTTCTCGTTCCGCGATCCCGGGGCGTTCGTGTGCGCCAGCTCGTCCACGAGGGCCACGCCGGGGTGCGCGGCGATCACCGCGTCGACGTCCATCTCCTCCAGCACCGCGCCGCGGTACTCCACCCGCCGGCGGGGGATCACCCGCAGCCCCTGCACCTGCGCCTGGGTCTGGGGCCGGCCGTGGGTCTCCACGTACCCCACCACCACGGAGGTTCCGCGGGACGCGCGCCGCGCCCCCTCGGTGAGCATGGCGTAGGTCTTGCCCACCCCGGGGGCGGCGCCCAGGTAGACGCGCAGCTGTCCCTTCGGCATCTGTCCCCTCCTTACGGGATCGGCTACCGCTCGGAATCGCCGAGCCGGGCGAGCGCGAGGTTCAGGGTCACCACGTTAACCCGCACCTCGCCCAGGTAGCCGAGCTGCCGCCCCTCGGTGTTCGCGGCCACCAGCGCCCGCACCCGATCCGGCGCCACGCCGCGGGCCCGGGCCACCCGCGCCGTCTGCAGGCGGGCGTACGCGGGGGAGATGTGCGGGTCGAGTCCGGAGAAGCTCGCCGTCACCGCGTCGGCCGGCACGTCCGACGGTGCCACCGGCGCGCCCGGCACGGAGTCCTCGGCCGCCACCGCCGCGCGGCGCTGCGCGATGAGTGCCACCAGCTTGTCGCTGTTCGGGCCCAGGTTGGTGCCGCCGGTGGCGAGCGTGTCGAAGTCGCCCGCGGACGGGCGCGGATGGAACCACTGCGCACCGTCGAACTTCTGTGCCAGGAGCGACGATCCGACGACCGCGCCGTCGCGTTCGAGTTGCGAGCCGTTCGCCTTCGAGGCGAACCCGGCCTGGCCGATGCCCCAGATCACCAGGGGGAAGACGATTCCCAGCACCGCGGTCATGACGAGGAGCATGCGCAGCCCGGCGAGGAGCTGACGGGGGACGTTGTGCCACATGGGATGCCCTTTCAGTGCAGGCCGGGGATGAGGGCGACCACGAGGTCGATCAGCTTGATCCCGAGGAACGGGACCACGATGCCGCCGAGGCCGTAGATCGCGAGGTTGCGGGCGAGCAGCGCATCCGCCGATTTCGCCGTGTACTTCACGCCGCGCATCGCGAGCGGGATCAGCGCCACGATGATGAGCGCGTTGAAGATCACCGCCGAGACGATGGCCGATTGCGGGCTGTGCAGCCGCATCACGTTGAGCACGTCCAGCTGCGGCGCCAGCGGCACGAACATCGCGGGGATGATCGCGAAGTACTTCGCGACGTCGTTGGCGATCGAGAACGTGGTGAGCGCGCCGCGGGTGATCAGCAACTGCTTGCCGATCTCCACGATCTCGATGAGCTTGGTGGGGTCGGAGTCCAGGTCGATCATGTTCCCGGCCTCCTTCGCGGCCGAGGTGCCGGTGTTCATCGCCACGCCCACATCGGCCTGCGCCAGCGCGGGCGCGTCGTTGGTGCCGTCGCCCGTCATCGCCACCAGCCGGCCGCCCTCCTGCTGCTGCTTGATCAGCGCCAGCTTGTCCTCCGGGGTGGCCTCGGCGAGGTAGTCGTCCACGCCCGCCTCCTCGGCGATGGCCTTCGCGGTGAGCGGGTTGTCTCCCGTGATCATCACGGTGCGGATCCCCATCTCCCGCAACTGCGCGAACCGCTCGCGCATCCCCGTCTTCACCACGTCCTTGAGGTGCACCACGCCCGCCACGGTGGGCGCGGCGCCGGGCTCGGCGTGCGCCACCACCAGCGGGGTGCCGCCGGAGCCGGAGATCTGGTCCACCGCGATCCGCACGTCGACGGTGCCGACGTCCTCCGCGCCGCCGTCGCCGGCCTCGCCGCGGCGCTCCGCGGCGACCCACGCGAGCACCGCCGCGGCGGCGCCTTTGCGGATGCGGGTCCCGTCGGGCAGGTCCACCCCGGACATCCGGGTCTGCGCGGTGAACGGCACGAAGGAACCGAGAGCCGTGGGGCCGGAGCCCGATTCGCGGCCCGCCGCGGTGTGCCCGAGCTCCGTGGCGAGGTCCACGATCGACCGGCCCTCCGGCGTCTCGTCGGCGAGCGAGGCCAGCAGCGCGTGCCCGGCGAGGGTGTGCTCGTCCAGCCCGGCGACCGGGTGGAAGGACGTGGCCCGGCGGTTGCCATAGGTGATGGTGCCCGTCTTGTCCAGCAGCAGCGTCGAGACGTCGCCGGCGGCCTCCACCGCGCGGCCCGAGGTGGCGATCACGTTGCGCTGCACCAGCCGGTCCATGCCCGCGATGCCGATCGCGGAGAGCAGGGCGCCGATCGTGGTGGGGATGAGGCACACCAGCAGCGCCACCAGTACCACCACGTCGACCGCGCCGCCGGAGTAGATCGCCATCGGCTGCAGCGTGGCCACGGCCAGCAGGAAGATGATGGTGAGCACCGTGAGGAGGATGTTCAGGGCGATCTCGTTGGGCGTCTTCTGCCGGTTCGCGCCCTCGACGAGGCCGATCATCCGGTCGATGAAGCTGCGGCCCGGCTCGGTCCGGATCTCGACCACGATGCGGTCGCTGAGCACGCGCGTGCCGCCGGTCACCGCGCACCGGTCGCCGCCGGATTCGCGGACCACCGGCGCGGATTCGCCGGTGATCGCCGACTCGTCGACCGTCGCCATCCCCTCGATCACGTCGCCGTCGCCGGGGATCACCTCGCCGGCCTCCACGACCACGGTGTCGCCGACCGCGAGCTGCGACCCCGGCACCTGCTCCTCGCGGAACCCGCCGGCGCCGTCGGGCAGGCGGCGGCGGGCGATGGTCTCGGTCTTGGCCCGGCGCAGCGAATCCGCTTGGGCCCGGCCGCGGCCCTCCGCCACCGCCTCGGCGAGGTTGGCGAAAAGCACCGTCGCCCAGAGGAAGAAGGCGACGCACCAGGCGAACACGGACGGGTGCACCAGCGCCAGGGCGGTGGTGTACGCCGAGGCGATCCACACTACGAACACGACGGGCTGGCGGATCTGCGTGCGCGGGTTCAGCTTCGCGAGCGCCCGCGGCGTCGCGCCGCGGATCTCGTCCTTGAATCCACTCATCGGGTGACCTCCGAGATCGGTGCGAGCGCGAGAGCGGGGACGAAGGTGAGTCCGGCCACCAGGATCACGACGCCCACGGTGAGGCCCACGAACAGTGGGCGGTGGGTGGGGATGGTGCCCGCGGTGGCGGGCACCGGCGCCTGCTTCGCGAGTGCGCCGGCGAGCGCCAGGATCGCGACCATCGGCGCGAACCGGCCGAGCAGCATGGCCGCCCCCAGCGTGTAGTTGAACCACGGCGTGTCCACGGCGAGCCCGGCGAACGCGCTGCCGTTGTTGTTCGCGGCCGAGGCGTACGCGTACAGGGCCTCGCTGAGGCCGTGCGCACCGTCGCCCGTCATCGCGGCCGTGCCCTGGGACTGGACCACGGTGGCGGCGGTGCCCACCAGGACGAGGGCCGGCATCACGAGCAGGTACAGCGCGGCCGCGGTGATCTCCGTGCGGCCGATCTTCTTGCCCAGGTACTCGGGGGTGCGGCCCACCATGAGGCCGCACAGGAACACGGTGAGCACGGCGATCACCAGCATCCCGTAGAGGCCGGAACCCACACCGCCGGGGCTGATCTCGCCGAGCAGCATGTTCGCCAGGGCGGCGCCGCCGGCGCCGGGGGTGAGGCTGTCGTGCGCGGCGTCCACGGCCCCCGTCGACGTGCTGGTGGTGGCGGTCACGAACAGGGCGGTGCCCCACTGGCCGAACCGCAGCTCCTGGCCCTCGAGGGCGGCGCCGGCGGCCCGGCCGGCCACGCCCTGGTTGCCCAGCTGCGCCGCGACCGAGATCGCGGTGGAGATCGCGAAGATCACGCCCATCGCGCCGAGGATCGCGTAGCCCTGCCGGTGGCTGCCGACCAGCGTGCCCAGCATGCGCGGCAGTGCCACCGGGATCAGCAGGATCAGGAAGATCTGGAACAGGTTGGTGGCGGCTGTCGGATTCTCGAAGGCGTGCGCCGAGTTCGCGTTGAAGTAGCCGCCGCCGTTGGTGCCGAGGAGTTTGATCACCTCCTGGCTCGCGACCAGGCCGCCGGTGAGAACCTGTTTGTGCCCGTCGATCCCGACGATCTCGTGCCGCTGCCACAGCGTCTGCACCACGCCCTGTGCCATGAGGATCACCGCGCCCACCACCGCGATCGGCAGCAGCACCCGCAGTGTGATCCGGGTGAGGTCCACCCAGAAGTTACCCAGCTGCTCGGTGCGGGACCGGATGAAGCCGCGGATCAGCGCGACCGCCACCGCGATGCCCACGGCCGCGGAGACGAAGTTCTGCACCGCCAGGCCCAGCGCCTGCGCGATCAGGTTCATCGCCGATTCCCCGGAGTACCACTGCCAGTTGGTGTTGGTGACGAACGAGATCGCGGTGTTCAGCGCCTCGTCGAACCGCCACTGCTTCGGCTGCACCCCGGGCAGCCATCCCTGCACGAGCAGCAGCACGGTGAGCGCGACGATGCTGACGGCGCTGAACGCCAGCGCCGCCACGGCGTAGGTGCGGTAGCCCTGCTCGGCCTCGGGGTCGGCGCCCACGGTGCGGTACACGAGGCGCTCCACCCGCCAGTGTTTCGGCGTGCTGACCACGTGCGCCAGGTAGTCGCCCAGCGGGCGGTAGGCCACGGCCAGCGCCACGACCAGCGTGAGGATGGTCAGCAGCCCGGATGCCGTGCCGCCCATCAGAAGCGCTCCGGGCGCAGCAGGGCGTACAGCAGGTACGCCAGGGTGAGGATCGCCGCGACGAGCGCGAGCGCGTTGGAGATGTCCATGGCTCCACTCGACCACCGGCCGGGCGCCCCGGGGACCGTCGTTAACGCCCCCGATGCGGGTCTTGACGCGTTCTTAGCGGTGATGGTGGGGCGGGGGTGCTCGGGGGCGCCGCGCCCCGAGGGGGCATCATGATGCGGTGACCGGAACCCCCGGCGCGGGCACCGCGCAGCAACCGCAGCGGGTGCCGCCGGAGGTCTGGGTGCTCGTGGCGGCGAGCTTCGTGATCGCGCTGGGCTACGGCGTGGTCGCGCCCGCCCTGCCCGCGTTCGCCCGCACCTTCGACGTGGGCATCGGCGCCGCGTCCGCGGTGGTCAGCGCGTTCGCGATCATGCGGCTCGCGTTCGCCCCCGCCACCGGCCCGCTGGTGCGGGCGTTCGGGGAGCGCTGGATCTACATGACCGGCCTGCTGATCGTCGCCGCCTCCACCCTGGCGGTGGCCTTCGCGCAGAGCTACTGGCAGCTGATGCTGTTCCGCGGCCTCGGCGGCGTGGGGTCGGTGATGTTCACGGTCTCGGCGATGGGCCTGATGATCCGCATCGCGCCGGCGGCCATCCGCGGGCGGGTCAGCGGCGTGTACTCGTCGAGCTTCGTGCTCGGCGGCATCTGCGGCCCCCTGCTGGGCGGCGCGCTCGTGGGTTTCGGGCTGCGGGTGCCGTTCGTGGTGTACGCGATCGCGCTCGTGATCGCGACCGCGGTGGTGGGGATCGCGCTGCGCGGCAGCACCCTGGCCGGCCGGGAGGAGGAGTCCTCCGGACCGGGCACGACGGTGCGCGAGGCCCTCGCCGATTCCGCGTACCGGGCGGCGCTGTTCACAGCGGTGGTGTTCGGCTGGGTGTACTCGATGCGGGTGTCACTGCTGCCGTTGTTCTTCGCCGCCGTGCTCGACCAGCCCGCCGCGATCGCCGGCTACGCGCTCGCGGCCTACGCGGCGGGCGACGTGCTGGCCATGGCCCCCGCCGGCCGCGCCTCCGACCGGTACGGGCGGCGTCCGTTCATCGTGACCGGGATGCTGGTGATCGCCGCGGGCACCGTGGCGCTGGGCTTCACCCACTCGGTGCTCGTCGCCTTCCTGGTGACCGTGGTCGCCGGGATCGGCACCGGCCTCGTCGCGCCCACGATCCAGGCCACCCTCGCGGACGTGCTGCACGGCAAGGGGCGCAGCGGCGGCGCGCTCTCGGCCTACCAGATGGCGCAGGACGCGGGCACCATCTCCGGCCCGCTGCTGGCCGGCGCCATCGCCCAGCTGTTCGGCTTCACCTGGGCGTTCGCCATCACCGCCGGGCTGTGCGTGCTCGCCGCGATCGTGTGGACGCTCGCGCGCGAGACCCGGCAGGAGGCACCGTCGGCCTCGAGTACCGGGGTCTAGTGGGGGCTAGTGCCAGGAGGGGAGCCACAGCTCCAGGCGCCACCACCACATGGGGATGGGCGCGGCGGTGAGGATCGGCCACAGCCACGCGAAGTTCAGCACCACGATCGTCGCGTACAGCACCACCAGCCAGCGGCCCAGCTGCAGCCGCTCGAAGCCGAAATAGCGTGCGCGGCCGTCCAGCCCGAGGACCTCGCGGCACACCAGCGCGATCATTATGCACAGGAACGGCATCAGGGTGAGCGCGTAGAAGTAGTACATCTGCCGGTCGAGGTTGAGGAACCACGGCAGGTACGTCGCGAAGTACAGGGTGACGGGCGCCGCGTACGCCCAGTCGCGGCGGACCACCGTCCGCCACAGCGCCCACAGCAGCACCGGCACCGCCAGCCAGGCGATCGCCGGGGTGCCCACCGCCATCACCGCCCGCACGCACGGGCCGTCGCCGCACATGCCCGCGGACTGGTCGGCCGTGTAGTGGTACAGCATGGGGCGCAGGCCCATCGGCCACGTCCACGGCTTCGACTCCCATGGGTGATGGTTGCCCGCGGAGTTGGTGAGCCCGTCGTGGAAGGAGAGCACCGAGTCCTCGTAGTAGAACAGCGAGCGCAGCGCGGCGGGCACCCAGGAGAACGTGCCGCCCGTGCCGATCTGGTTGCCCTCCGCGTACCGGTACACCGCGGTCTCCGAGGTGAACCACGGCCAGAAGGTGCCCAGGTACACCAGCACCGGGAGCGCGCCCAGCGACATCCCGGCCGGGATCAGGTCGCGCAGCAGCACCCCCCGCCACGGCCGCTGCACGCCGTACGCGCGGCGGTTCGCCACGTCGAAGGCCAGCGACAGCACCAGGATCCCGATCAGGAAGTAGATGCCCGACCACTTCACCCCGCACGCGAGCCCCACCATGAGGGCGGCGGAGAACCGCCACCATCGGAATCCCAGGCGCGGGCCGTACGGCGAATCGCCGATCCGGCCCTCCTCGGCCGCGCGGTGCAGGCGTTCGCGCATCCGGTCCCGGTCCACCAGGATCATCGAGAACGCGGCGAACCCGAAGAACACCAGGAAGATGTCGAGCAGCGCTACCCGCGAGGACACCATCGTCAGGCCCTCGCAGATCAGGAACAGCCCGGCCAGGCCGCCGATCAGCGTGGACCGCGCCAGCCGCCGCGCCGCGCGGATCACCAGGAACACCAGCAGCGTGCCGCACACCGCGGACATGAACCGCCACCCGAGCGGGGTGTAGCCGAACAGCCACTCGCCGATCGCGATCATCCACTTGCCCACCGGCGGGTGCACGATCAGCCCGAACCCGGGGTTGTCCTCGATCCACTGGCCGCCCGTGAGCACCTGCCACGCCTGCGGCGCGTAGTGCTTCTCGTCGAACACCGGCGTCTGCACGGCGGTGGAGCCGATGAACCCGTCGTTGCTGGGGTAGCCGAGTCCCACGAATCGGGTGGCCGCGGCGACCGCCGTCAGCATCAGCGTCACGGTCCAGCCGAACGCGCGATCGGTGGCGCCGAACACGGCGGGGGGCAGCCGTGGGCCGGGGCTCACCAGCTCCCGCTCGTCGGCGTGCGCGGTGTGGTCTTCGGGGGATGCCACGGCTGTCACGCGACCCATCGTAGGGTGTCTCGCGTGGGAGACGACGACGCGCGCGGGCTGCTCATCGTCGCCGGGGTGCCGATGGGCAACCCCGGTGACGCCACCGCGCGGCTGATCTCCGCGCTCGGATCGGCGGACGTGATCGCCGCCGAGGACACCCGCCGCGCGCGCGCCCTGGCCGCCTCGCTGGACGTGCAGCCGCCGGGCCGGATCCTCAGCTTCTACGACCACAACGAGCAGGGCCGCATCCCGCAGCTGCTGTCCGCCCTGGACGCCGGCCAGACGGTGCTGCTGGTCACCGACGCCGGCATGCCGTCGGTCTCCGACCCCGGATACCGCCTGGTCGCGGCCGTCGTCGAGGCCGGGCACCGGGTCACCTGCCTGCCCGGTCCGTCGGCGGTCACCACCGCGCTGGCCCTGTCCGGGCTGCCCGTCGAGCGGTTCCTGTTCGACGGCTTCGCGCCGCGCAAGTCCGGCGCCCGCCGGGCGTGGCTCACGGAGCTGGTGGACCAGCGCCGGGCGGCGGTCTTCTTCGAGTCGCCGCACCGGCTGGCGGAGACCCTCGCGGACGCCGCGGACGTGCTCGGCGCGGACCGTCGCGCCGCGGTGTGTCGCGAGCTGACGAAGACCTACGAGGAGGTCCGCCGGGGCACGCTCGGCGAGCTCGCCGCGTGGGCCGCGGACGGGGTGCGCGGCGAGATCACGGTCGTGCTCGCCGGCGCCGATCCCGCCTCCGCGAACCCGGAGGACCACGTCGCCGCCGTGCTGCGCCGTGTCGACGCGGGCGAGCGGCTCAAGGACGCCTGCGCCGCCGTCGCCGGCGAGACCGGCGCGTCCAAGCGGGAGCTGTACGAGGCGGCGGTGGCGACCCGCGGCGCGGAGTCCGCTACCGATTGACCGCGGACGTGTCCGAGGCGGCGCTCGCCGCGCGGTAGCCGACGATCGACGCGGCCTTGTCGAGGCACTCGCGCCACTCCGCATCCGGCTCGGAGTCGATCGTGATGCCGCCGCCCACACCCAGCCGCAGCGCACCGCCGCGCGCCTCGACGGTGCGGATCGCGACGCTCAGGTCGAGGCCCGTGCGCGGGTGGTCGATGCCGATCGCGCCGCAGTAGGTGCCGCGGGTGTGGCGCTCCCACGCGGTGATCCGGTCGCGGGCGGACAGCTTCGGCGTGCCGGTGACCGACGCGGGCGGGAACGTCGCCTCCAGCAGCTCGGCCCGGGTGGTGCCGGGCCGCTGCCGGGCGGTCACCGTCGAGACCAGGTGCCACACGCCGGGCGCGGGTTCCACGCGCAGCAGTTCGGGGGTGCGCACGGTGCCGGTCGCGGCGACGCGGCTGAGGTCGTTGCGCACGAGGTCCACGATCATCACGTTCTCGGCGACGTCCTTGACGCTCGCCCGCAGCTCCTCCGCGGGCCGGGTCAGCGGCAGCGTGCCCTTGATCGGCCGCTCGGTGAGGACGCCACCGCGCTCGGTGAGGAAGGTCTCGGGGGAGAAGGAGGCGATGGCACCCCAGTCGCCCTCGAGGTAGGCCGCCTTGCCGGGCCGGGTCGCGGCGGCGATGTCGGCGAACATCTCCAGCGGGTCGCCGGCCAGCGTTCCGCCGAACCGGGTGCACACGTTCACCTGGTAGACGTCGCCCGCGCGGATCGCCTCCTGGCAGGCGAGAACGGCGGCGCGGTGGTCGGCCCGGTCCGGCGCGGTCCACGCCGCCGACCACGGGCGCGGCGCCGGCGCGGAGCGGGGGATCGGGAACGCCGGGTCGGTGCAGGCCCACCGTCCGTCGTGGGTTTCGAGCAGCAGCGGGCCCGGGTCGCCTCCGATGATCTCCGGGACGAGGCGGGCCTCGCCGGCCGTGTCCGGGTACCCGACCACGCCGAGCCACGGCGAGCCGTCGGGCGCGACGCCCGGCGCCAGCCGGGGCGAGGGAGCGATCACGGCGCGGAAGCCGCCCCAGCCGCCCAGCAGCGCGGCCGGCCGGTGGCCGCGCTCGCGGAGCGCCCGCAGCATCTCGACCGGTTGCACCGCGCCATCCTGTCACGCCGCCGCCCGCCGATCTCGGGGAGGAATGGGGGTTTCACCGGATGTGCGCGGGCGGGGCCGGGCGGAAGAGTGGGTCTCGGCCGGCGGATCTCTCCCACCCACCCGATCCGCCCGCCACCCGAACCACGGAGGAGGAGCAGTGAACCCGGTGATCGACAGCGGCACGGCTCTCGGCGGGCGGCTGTCCTGGGTGCACGTCGCCCACTGCGGGCGCAGCCAGGTCCGGTTCTTCGCCGACGGCGAGTTCGCCGGCACCGCGACCGCGCTGCCGACCGCCGACACCGAGGTCATCGGCGTGGACTACGACGTGATCTACGTCCGATACGGCCGCGACATCGCCCGCTTCCGTCTCGATGAGACCGGCGCGGTCCTGGCGCTGGACGCGGTACCGGCGTCCGTCCTCGCCGGCTGACGAGCGTTAGCCGGGGTGTCCGCACAAACGTCGTCCAGGGCGGCGCTCGCAATTCACGACCTGGGGAAGCACCGAGGCGGCGCCGCTCAGGACGACGTTTGTGCGGCCATCCCTCGTAGCGGTCACGGCGCGTAGTCGGTGGCCCTCAGGTGGTCGCCGTCGGCGATCCTGCGTGCGATCGCCGCGGCCACCTTCGGGAACCGGTGGAACACCTGCTGGTACGACACGCGGAGCACCGCGAACCCGAGGGTGTGCAGGGCGAGGTCGCGCTCCCGGTCGGTCTCGATGGCCTCGCCCGCGTGGTGGTCCTCGCTGTCGCACTCGATCACGAGGCTCCGGCCCACCAGGAGGTCCACGTAGCCGACTCCGGGAATGAAGACCTGGGTGCGATGGTCCAGTCGCCGGCGCCTGATGTGCAGGCGGACCCGCGTCTCGGTCCCGGACTCCGCCGCGCCGTCCACGGCGAGCAGCGCCCGGTGAATCCGCCGCGGCGCGTCCTTGAACAGGCCGGTCAGCTCGGCCGGCTGGAGGACGCGGCGGTTGAGCACCGAATCGAACACCGCCGTCAACTCGTCGCCGTGGACGCAATCGGCCGCCGCGAGAACGCCGGTGGCCGCGTCGTCCACGAGCCGGATCGGAGCGTCGATCGAGTTCCCGCACACCCGGATGCCCTTGTGCCCGCGTCTGCGCGCCCTCTCGGGGAGCCGCACATGCAGGCCGCGGGCCGATTCGGGAACCCAGACGCCGTGCCGGGACAGTGCGGAGATGCAGCCGACACCGCCTCCGGCGGTCACCGCTCGCGCCACGTCCGGGTCGGCCCCCGGGTAGGCGAACCAGCCGGGCCGTAGACGGGTCATCCGTTCGCGCTGCACCGCGAGCCGGATCGCCCGCGGCGTGTGGCCGGCGGCCTGCAGTTCGGCCCGTGAGATCACACCGTATTCCCCCATACGCGCATCGTCGGGCGCGCGCCGGGTCCGAGGGTCCGCTGAGGGCGCCGCCTGTGGACGGAACATCCCCGTCCACAAGCGGTGTGCGACGGGGTTGACGGCGCAGCCGAAACGTGATTGCCGAGGCGGGGGAGCGCACCGATAAGCTGGGCGCACCATGGCTGCAGACAAGGCTTTCTACATCACCACGGCGATCGCCTACCCGAACGGCGCCCCGCACATCGGGCACGCCTACGAGTACATCGCGACCGACGTGATCGCGCGCTTCCAGCGCCTGGACGGGTACGAGGTGTTCTTCCTCACCGGCACGGACGAGCACGGCCTGAAGATGCAGCAGACGGCCGCCAAGGAGGGTATCGAGACCAAGGCGCTGGCGGACCGCAACGCCGCGGCGTTCGAGGGGCTGCAGCGCGCCGTCGGCTCCACCTTCGACCGGTTCATCCGCACCACCGACGCCGATCACTACGCGGCGTCCCAGGCGATCTGGGAGCGGATGGCCGCGAACGGGGACATCTACCTCGACACCTTCGCCGGCTGGTATTCGGTTCGTGATGAGGCGTATTACGCCGAGGACGAGACCACCCTGCTCGAGGACGGCACCCGCGCCTCGATCGCCACCGGCACCCCCGTCGAGTGGACCGAGGAGGCCTCCTACTTCTTCCGCCTCTCCGCGTACCAGGACAAGCTGCTCGCCCTGTTCGAGGAGCGCCCCGGTTACCTGGAGCCGGCCACCCGCCGCAACGAGATCGTCAGCTTCATCAAGGGCGGCCTCAAGGACCTGTCGATCAGCCGCACCACCTTCGACTGGGGCGTGCCCGTGCCCGGCGATCCCGAGCACGTCATGTACGTGTGGGTGGACGCGCTCACCAACTACCTCACCGGCGCCGGCTACCCCGATACGGAGTCCGAGCGGTTCGGCACGTTCTGGCCGCCGAGCGTGCAGATCATCGGCAAGGACATCATCCGGTTCCACGCCGTGTACTGGCCTGCGTTCCTGATGAGCGCCGGAATCGCGCTCCCCGAAAGGGTTTTCGCGCACGGATTCCTGTTCAACAAGGGCGAGAAGATGAGCAAGTCGGTCGGCAACGTGGTCGATCCGCACGCGCTGATCGCCGAGTACGGGCTCGACGCGCTGCGCTTCTTCCTGCTCCGTGAGGTCAGCTTCGGGCAGGACGGCAGCTACAGCCACGAGGCGATCGTCGGCCGGATCAACGCCGACCTCGCGAACGAGCTGGGCAACCTCGCGCAGCGCTCGCTATCGATGATCAACAAGAACTGCGGGGGCACGGTGCCCGTGCCGGGCGCGTTCACCGAGGCCGACGATGCCCTGCTCGCCAAGGCCGACGGGCTGCTGGAGACGTCCCGCCGGCACGTGGGCGCGCAGGCGCTGCACCTGTACCTGGAGGCGATCTGGGAGGTGCTCGGCGAGACCAACCGGTACTTCTCCGCGCAGGAGCCGTGGAAGCTCAAGGCGACCGACCCGGAGCGGATGGGCACCGTGCTGTACGTGACCGCGGAGGTGGTGCGCCAGGTGGCGCTGCTGCTGCAGCCGGTGATGCCGGAGTCCGCGGAGGAACTGCTCACCCTCCTGGAGCAGCCCAAGGACCGCCGCGGCTTCGAGGCGATCGCGACCCGGCTGGCGCCGGGCACGGCCCTGCCCAAGCCGCAGGGCGTGTTCCCGCGCTATGTCGAGCCCGAGCCCGAGCCCGCGTAGCTCACTGCGAGCCCGAACCCGGGTGCGGGTCCCGGCGGACCCGCAACCGGGGCGTCCTACGGGTGCTGCGCGAGGATCGTGTACTGCGCGGAGGCCCGCTGCTGCGCCTGCTGCAGCGTGTCGCCGCCAGCGGTGGTGACCCAACGCCCGGCCGAGACCGCGCAGTTGATGTTCCCGGGGCGTTCGACGCAGATCATCCCGGGCAGCTGCGCGGGCGACCCGACGCGCTTGCCCAGGCGCGTGTTGATCGCTGCGAGATCGGTCACGAGCTGCGCGGCGGCCGCCGCGTCGCGGGTGCGGTACACGACGGTCTCGCCCTGGGCCACGGCGTCGATCCCCGCCTTGGAGTAGACCCCCGCGTCGTCGATGTCGCGGATGCGGTGCAGGAGGCCGTTCATCCCGTAGACGCCGTTCGCGACGGAGGCCGCGTAGCCGGTGACGGTGCTCGGGATGGTCCGGGAGAGGGTGCCCTCGATGTCCTTCGGCAGCGAGGCCACCTGGCCGACGGGGGTGGGGGTGAACGACTTGAGCTTCGGCACCTCGAGCTCGTAGCCCTTGGCCACCAGCTTCGTCGCCTCGGCGGTGGAGGAGGAGGTGCCGCTGATGTTGATCACGAACGGCCCCTCGACCCGGTAGGAGTCGACGGTGCCGGGCTTGAACTCACTGGCCGTGGTGCCGTCGGTGTTCGGCCCGGTGAGCTTCACCTCGGACTGCCCGTTCCGCTCGGTCCGGCGCTGGATCGACTCGAACGCCTTGGTGGCGTCGTCCGGGGATCCGAAGCGGTACAACCCGATCCGCATGGCGATGGTCGGGTCGTCGAAGGCGTCGCCGCGGGTGGTGGTCATGCCGACCTTCATGTTGTACGTCGCGAAGGTGACCGCGGTGGAATCCGGCACGCGGCCGCTGAGCTGGCCGCCCTCGATCACGGGGTACGAGCGCAGTCCGACCCCGCCGATCCGCATCCGCTTGTCCACCTCGTTCACCTGGATCAGGGCGTCCGCCATGCGGTTCCCCTCGGCGACCCACCCGGACTTGTCGTCGAGCGGCGCCAGGGCCCGGGTCGTCGTCGGATTGGCGCCCACGTCGAGCCCCGCCGGCACGGCGATCGTGCTCGGCGCGACGGACGCCCCGGCGGTGTTGCCCGCGCTGTCGGTGGCCTGCCCGGTCACCGTCGTGCTGCAGGCGGTGAGCAGAGCGGCGGTGCCGGCGACCAGCGCCGGCAGGACGGTCTTCTTCATGCGTGTCTCCTCGATGTCCGGCGGCCAGCTGATCAGGCGTCGCTTCGCCGCCGCTTAACACCGGATTAAACCCGGTCCGCCCGGCGCCGTCGCGGCGGCTACCGCGACAATGGGGCCATGGGGAAGAAGAAGCCTCCGCCTCCGCCGCCCGCGCCGCTGCCCGGACTCGTCGATGCGCACACGCACATCGACGGGTGCCGAGCCCGTACGCCGGATGCGGTGCGCGAGCTCGTCGACCGGTCGGCGGCAGTCGGGGTCGACCGGGTGGTCACCGTCGCGTGCGATCTGGAGCAGGCCCGGTTCGTGATCGACGCGTCCCGCTGGGACGAGCGGGTGTTCGCCGCGGTGGCCCTGCACCCGACGGACGCGCACCACCTCGAGGACGACGGTGCGCCCGCGGAACTCGAGCGCCTCGCGTCGGACCCGCGGTGCGTGGCGATCGGGGAGACGGGCCTCGACTGGTACTGGCTCGGCAAGCGCGAGGGCGTGGCCACGCCCGCGCAGCAGCACGCGGCCTTCGAGTGGCACATCGACCTGGCGAAGCGGCTGGGCAAGCCGCTGATGATCCACAACCGCGAGGCGGACGCCGACATCCTGGCCGATCTCGAACGGTTCGGCGCCCCGGAGACCGTGATCTTCCACTGCTTCTCCGGCGACGCCGCGATGGCGCGCGAGTGCGTGGACCGCGGCTACGTGCTCAGCTTCTCGGGCACCGTCACCTTCACCAACGCCGCGGAGCTGCAGGAGGCGGCGCGGCTGGTCCCGGACGGGCAGCTGCTGGTCGAGACCGACGCGCCGTACCTCACGCCGCACCCGTTCCGCGGCGCCCCGAACGAGTCGTACTGCGTCCCGTACACCGCGCGCTACCTCGCGGACCTGCGCGGAGTCGAGCCGGAGCAGCTCGCCGCGGCCACCACAGCGACCGCGGATCGTGTGTTCGGCGCCACATTCTCCGGCGGGAAATGACGAGAGACTGGCACGCCCCACGGTCTTCCGTTACCGTACTGTGATGTAACGGCGACCGAAACGTCGCCGAGACGCCACCGGCAGTCCACCACAGCCTTTCGTAGGGATAGTCACCAGTGCCTGAGCTCGACGCAGACGACAACACCACAACGGTGGATCAGCCCACCCCGCAGCAGCGCCGCGGCGCCTTCCGGCCCACCGGCGAACGCACGGCCGAATTCGACGTGACCCAGGTGTTCGCCCGGTTCGGCGACATCGCCGGCGCCACCACGGTGGACCGCGAGGCGATCGAGCTCGAGGCCGAGGTGTACGGCGACGAGGCCGTCGAGGAGGCCGAGAACCTGGCGCTGGCCGCCGAGCGCCAGTACGCCGCCGAGCATCCGGAGGCCGGCGAGCGCCCCGAGGCCGGCGACGCGCAGGAGATCCCCGACATCGCGATCCTCGACGAGGACGACGAGGCGGAGGCCGCGCCCGAGCCGAAGTCGGACGACGACCGGCCCGGCGTCATCGAGGGCCTCACCGCCCGCCTGGAGAACGGCCCCGTCCGCGCCGTCACCGGCGCCATGCTCGTGGCCCTGATGGCCGCCGGCGGCACCGCCGCCGCACTGCAGTCGGACTTCACCGTCACCGTCGACGGGCAGACCCACGAGGTCTCCACGATGAGCCGCTCGGTGAAGTCGATCCTCGGCTCCGCGGGCATCGAGGCCGACGCCGCCGACCGCGTGACCCCGGGCCTCGGCGAGTCCGTCGAGCCCGGCGAGTCGATCACCGTGCAGCACGCCCGCGACATCGCGGTCAACGTCAACGGCAAGGTCCGCACCGTCACCACCACCGACCTGACGATGGGCGCCGCCCTCGCCGACGCCGGCCTGGGCGATGCGAAGAACTTCGTCTCCCTCCCGCTCGACGCGCAGGTCCCGCTCGACGGTGCCGCGGTCTCCGTGGTCACCCCCGTCGCCGCGACCGTGATCGACGCCGGCAGCCGTACCGCGGCCAACGCCGCCGGGCGCACCGTCGGCGAGTACCTCGCGAAGCTCGGCGTGCCGCTGATCCAGCAGGACTCGGTCACCCCCAGCGCGGGTACCCCGGTCAAGCCCGGCATGACCATCAAGGTCAGCCGCAACCGGACCTCCACCGTGACCGTCACCGAGGCCTACACGCCGCCGGCGAAGAAGGTCGACGACCCGAAGCTCACCAACGGCAAGACCAAGGTGACCAACCCGGGCAAGCCGGGCAAGCAGGAGGTCCAGTACCGCGAGCACGTGGTGGACGGCAAGGTCGTCTCCCGCGAGAAGGTCGGCTCCAAGGTCATCGACGCGGGCGTCGCCGGCATCACCGCCGTGGGCACCGCCCCGGGCGCCCCGTACGTGGCGCCGGGCTCGGTGTGGGACCGGCTCGCGCAGTGCGAGGCCACCGGCAACTGGGCGATCAACACCGGCAACGGCTTCTACGGCGGCGTGCAGTTCGACTACGGCACGTGGCTGGCCCACGGCGGCGGCAAGTACGCGCCCCGCGCCGACCTCGCCACCCGCGAGGAGCAGATCGAGATCGCCCGCAAGACCCTCGCGGTGCAGGGCTGGAGCGCGTGGCCGTCCTGTTCCTCGCGCCTGGGCCTCTCGGGCAACTCGGAGTAGCGGCTAGGCTCGGCCGGGTGACCGGCGCCGACTTCCCCAATCAGGCACGACTGCTCGGCCCCGCGGAGATCCGCGCGCTGGCCGAGCAGTTGTCCGTTCGGCCCACGAAGACGCTGGGCCAGAACTTCGTGCACGACCCCAACACCGTCCGCAAGATCGTGGCCGCCGCCGGCGTGCGCCCCGACGACGTGGCACTCGAGGTGGGCCCGGGCCTCGGCTCACTCACCCTCGCGCTGCTCGACGCCGCCGCGTCGGTCACCGCGATCGAGATCGATCCCGTTCTCGCGGAACAACTCCCGAAGACGGTGGCCGATCGCGCGCCGGAACTCGTCGGCAACCTCACGGTGGTCGGCGAGGACGCGCTGAAGGTGTCCGGCGCGCAGGTGTGCGCCGCGGGCGACCCGACGGTGCTCGTCGCGAACCTCCCGTACAACGTCTCGGTGCCCGTGCTGCTGCACCTGCTGGCCGAGGTCCCCACCCTGCGCACCGTGCTGGTCATGGTGCAGCTCGAGGTGGCCGAGCGGCTCGCCGCGGCCCCCGGCTCCCGGGTGTACGGCGTCCCGTCGGTCAAGGCGGCGTACTACGGGCGCGTCCGCAGGGCGGGCACCGTCGGGAGGGCGGTGTTCTGGCCCGAGCCCAACGTGGAATCGGGGCTGGTGCGGATCGACCTGTACGGCCCGCAGGGGCGTCCGGCGGTGGACCGGGCGCAGCTGTGGGCGGCGGTCGACGCGGCCTTCGCGCAGCGCCGCAAGACCCTGCGCGCCGCGCTCGCCGGCTGGGCGGGTTCTCCCGCCGCGGCCGAGGAATTGCTGGTCGCCGCCGGGATCGACCCCCGCGAACGCGGGGAGAAGCTGTCCGTCGATCGGTTCGCCGCGCTCGCCGCCGCCCGCGCCGTGAACCCGGCACCGTAGTCTGGACCGCGTGCTTTCCGTGGTACCGACGCCCCTGACCGTGCGGGCGCCCGCCAAGGTGAACCTCCACCTCGGGGTGGGCGACGTGCGGCCCGACGGCTTCCACGAGCTGGTCACCGTGTTCCAGGCGCTCTCGCTGCACGACGACGTGACCCTCACTCAGGCCGACGAGCTGACGCTGCACGTGACCGGCGAGGGCGCGCGCGAGGTCCCGACCGATCCCACCAACCTCGCCGCCCGGGCGGTGGTGGCGCTCGCCGAGCGGTACGGCCGGGACCCGAACCTGCGCATCGAGATCGCCAAGGGCATCCCCGTGGCGGGCGGCATGGCCGGCGGCTCCGCGGACGCGGCGGCCGCCCTGCTGGGCACGGCCACGCTGTGGGGCCTCGAGATCGGCCGCGACGAACTGGACGAGGTGGCGGCGACGCTCGGTTCGGACGTCACCTTCTCCCTGCACGGCCACACCGCGCTCGGCACCGGCCGGGGCGAGCGGCTGATCCCCGCGCTGGCCCGCGGCGAGTTCCACTGGACGCTCGCGCTGGCGCGGGAGGGCCTCAGTACCCCCGCCGTGTACCGCGAGCTGGACCGGCTGCGGGAGGCCGGCGATCCGCCGCGCGCCGGCGACCCGGACGAGCTGCTGGCCGCCGTCGCCTCCGGCGACCCGCACCGCCTGGCTCCGCTGCTGGTGAACGACCTGCAGGCCGCGGCCCTGTCGCTGCAGCCGGGCCTGCGGCGCACGCTGCGGGCCGGGATGGAGGCGGGCGCGCTGGCCGGCATCGTCTCCGGGAGCGGCCCCACCTGCGCGTTCCTCTGCGCGAGCGCCGACGACGCCGTCGACGTGGGGACCGAGCTGGCGGGCGCGGGCGTCTGCCGGACGGTGCGCGTCGCCTCCGGGCCGGTGCCGGGCGCCACCGTCGTCCCCTGACGCGTACCCCTCCGCGATCCCGAGCTGTTCCCGCGCGCGGACCCGTCCTTGCGTCATACCCCCCAGGGGTATAAAGTCCGGGTCGGACACCGAGGAGGAACGATGTACCGGGAATGGGCGAAGCGGCTCACGACGAGTCCCGCGGCCACGCTGGCCGCCTACGGCGCCGGCCTCGTGGTCGCGTTCGCCACCGCCTACGGCATCGCCGGCGCGGTGGTGCCCGAGGACGCCGCGGCGACCCGCACCGCCGGGGCCGTGGACCACGGCGAGCACGCCGCCGCCGGGGCGGGCCACGAGAGCGCCGGCCACCTGCCGCAGGGCCTCGCGATCAGCGCCGACGGCCTCACCCTCGCGCCCGTGACCGCGCCGCACGCCGTCGGCGAGGCGGGCACCCTCGCCTTCCGCATCGCCGGCGCCGACGGCGCGCCCGTCACCGGCTACCGCGCCGAGCACGAGAAGGAACTGCACCTCATCGTGGTCCGCGCCGACGGCGGCCTGTTCCGGCACGTGCACCCCTCGCTCGACCGCGCCACCGGAACCTGGTCGCTGCCGTGGACCTGGGCCGCGGCCGGAAGTTACCGCCTGTACGCCGATTTCGCGACCGCCGACGGCGCGGCGGTCACCCTCACGCGCACCGTCGAGGTGGCGGGGGAGTACGCGCCCGCCGATCCGGCACCGTCGCGCACCGCCCGGGTGGACGGCTTCACCGTGACCCTGGACGGCACCGTCACCGCCGGCGCCGCGAGCCCCGTGACCCTGCGCGTGGAGCGCGACGGCGCGCCCGTCACCGCGCTGCAGCCCTACCTGGGCGCGTTCGGGCACCTCGTCGCGCTGCGCCAGGGCGACCTCGCCTTCCTGCACGTGCACCCCGAGGGCGCCGAACCCGCGCCGGGCGCCACGGGCGGCCCCACCATCGCCTTCCGGGTGCAGGCGCCCACCCCGGGCCGGTACTTGCTGTACCTGGACTTCCAGGTCGACGGGGCCGTGCACACCGCGCCGTTCGTCGTGGACGCCGGGCACGGGCACTGACCACCACCGAACCAGCGAGGAGGAGCCGAGCATGAGCGCACCGGGCAGCACCGCGACGAACATCGAACTGGACATCACCGGCATGACCTGCGCCTCGTGCGCGAACCGCATCGAGCGCCGGCTGGGCAAGCTGGACGGGGTCACCGCCACCGTCAACTACGCGACCGAGAAGGCGAAGGTCACCGCGCCCGGCGGGATCGACCCCCGGACGATCATCGAGGAGGTGGCCGCCGCGGGGTACGGCGCCACACCCGTGGGCGCCCCGCCGTCCGACGGCGAGGGGGAGGGCGGCGGTCCCGCCGAGCGGGAGCTCGCGTCGCTGCGCACCCGGCTGATCGTCACCACGGTGCTCAGCGTCCCGGTGATCGCCATGGCGATGATCCCGGCGCTGCAGTTCACCTACTGGCAGTGGGCGTCGCTGGCGCTCGCCGCGCCCGTGATCGTCTGGGGCGCATGGCTGTTCCACCGCGCGGCGTGGGCCAACCTGCGGCACGGCACCGCCACCATGGACACCCTGATCTCGATGGGCACGCTCTCGGCGTTCCTGTGGTCGCTGTACGCGCTGTTCCTCGGCACGGCGGGGGAGCCGGGGATGCGTCACCCGTTCACGTTCACGCTCGCCCGGTCCGACGGTGCCGCCAACATCTATCTCGAGGTGGCCGCCGGGGTCACCGTGTTCATCCTCGCCGGGCGCTACTTCGAGAAGCGTTCCAAGCGGCAGGCGGGGGCGGCGCTGCGGGCGCTGCTGGAACTCGGCGCCAAGGAGGTCTCGGTCCTGCGCGACGGGGCCGAGGTGCAGATCGGCATCGACGCGCTGCGCGCCGGCGACGAGTTCGTGGTGCGGCCGGGGGAGAAGATCGCGACCGACGGGACGGTCGTCTCCGGCACCTCCGCGGTGGACGCGTCGATGCTCACCGGCGAGCCGGTGCCCGTCGAGGTGGGGCCCGGCGACGCCGTCACCGGCGCCACCGTCAACGCGGGCGGGCGACTCGTGGTGCGCGCCACCCGCATCGGCGCGGATACGCAGCTGGCGCAGATGGCGCGGCTGGTCGAGGATGCGCAGACAGGCAAGGCCGAGGTGCAGCGCCTCGCCGACCGCATCTCCGGGGTCTTCGTGCCGATCGTGATCGCCATCGCCGTGATCGCGCTCGGCGGCTGGCTGGGCGCCGGGTTCGGCGCCTCCGCGGCGTTCACCGCCGCCGTCGCGGTGCTGGTGATCGCCTGCCCGTGCGCGCTGGGGCTCGCCACGCCGACTGCGCTGCTCGTCGGGACCGGGCGGGGCGCCCAGCTGGGCATCTTGATCAAGGGCCCCGAGGTGCTCGAGTCCACCCGCCGCGTGGACACCGTGGTGCTGGACAAGACGGGCACGGTGACCACCGGCGCGATGACGCTGACCGATGTGCGCGCCGCGCCGGGCACGGACCCGGAGGAACTGCTGCGCTACGCGGGCGCTCTGGAGCACGCCTCGGAGCATCCGATCGCCCGGGCGGTCGCCGCCGGCGCGGCCGAGAGGGCCGGATCCCTGCCGCCCGTCGAGGATTTCGAGAACCTCGAGGGGCGGGGAGTGCAGGGCGTGGTCGACGGGCGGCGCATCGTCGTGGGCCGCGCATCACTGCTGGCGGACCGCTCCCTCGCGCTCGGCGACGAGCTGGCGCAGGCGCAGGCCCGCGCCGAGGAGCGGGGCGCCACCGTGGTGGCCGTCGGCTGGGACGGCGCCGCCCGCGGGATCCTCGTGGTCTCCGATACCGTGAAACCGACCAGCGCTCAGGCGATCCGGGAGCTGCGCGCGCTGGGCCTGCACCCGGTGCTGCTCACCGGGGACAACGCGGCCGCCGCGGCGAAGATCGCGGCGGAGGTGGGCATCGACGAGGTGATCGCCGAGGTCGTGCCGCGGGAGAAGGTGGCCGCCGTGACCGACCTGCAGGCCCGCGGCCGCGTGGTCGCGATGGTGGGTGACGGCGTCAACGACGCCCCCGCGCTCGCCGCCGCCGACCTCGGCCTGGCCATGGGCACCGGCACCGACGTGGCGATCGAGGCCGCGGACATCACGCTGGTCCGCGGCGACCTGCGGGCCGCGGTCGATGCGATCCGGCTCTCGCGCAGCACACTCCGCACCATCAAGACGAACCTGTTCTGGGCGTTCGCCTACAACGTGGCCGCCATCCCGGTGGCCGCCCTCGGGCTGCTCAACCCGATGCTCGCCGGCGCGGCGATGGCCTTCTCCAGCGTCTTCGTCGTGGGGAACAGCCTGCGCCTGCGCGGATTCCGCAGCGCGACGGGAGAGGGGCCCTCAGCCCTCCAACGCCTCGACTAGCTCGAGCCAGCGCAGTTCCTGCTCCGCCAGCTCGTCCTCGAGAGCGGAGATCCGCTTCATCTCGTCGGCGAGGCCGGCGTAGTCGCCCTGATCGTGGTCGGCCAGAGCCAGTTTCGCCTTCTCCACCTGCTCCGTCAGCTTCGTCATCCGGCGCTCGACCGCGGCGACCTCCTTCTGCGCGGCCCGCAGCTCCGCGCCGCTGAGGCCGGGCTCGGGGGCGGCGGCCACCGTCGACCCCGAGGACCGGGGCCCGGGCTGCGAAGCCGACCCGTGCTGCGCGCGGCGCAGGGCCAGGTACTCCTCGACCCCGCCGGGCAGGTGCCGCAGGCGCCGCTCGAGGATGGCGTACTGCTGGTCGGTGACCCGCTCCAGGAAGTAGCGGTCGTGGGAGACCACGATCAGCGTGCCGGGCCACGAGTCCAGGAGGTCCTCCATCGCGGCCAGCATGTCCGTGTCCAGGTCGTTGGTCGGCTCGTCGAGGATCAGCACGTTCGGCTGGTCCAGCAGGATGAGCAGCAGCTGCAGCCGACGCTTCTGGCCGCCGGAGAGGTCCTTGACGGGCGTGGAGAGCTGCGCGCTCGCGAAGCCGAGGCGTTCGAGCAGCTGCGCCGGGGTCAGCTCCTGCGCCTTGGAGCCGCTGCCCACCGTGAAGCTGGTCGCCAGGCGCGAGAGCACCACGCGCACAGGCTCGTCCAGGTGATCCTCGAGCTCGTCGAGCCGCTGCGTCAGCGTCGCCACCTTGACGGTCTTGCCGCGCTTCACGGTGCCGGACGTGGGGGAGGTGGCACCGTCGATCAGCCCGAGCAGGGTGGACTTGCCGGCCCCGTTCACCCCGAGAACGCCGGTGCGCTCGCCGGGCGCGATGCGCCATTCGACGTCGCTGAGCACCTGCTTCTCGCCGTAGCTGACCGAGACGTCGAGGATGTCCACCACGTCCTTGCCGAGCCGGGAGACGGCGAGCGACTGCAGCTCCGTGGTGTTGCGGATCTCGGGCACGTCGGAGATGAGCGCGTTCGCGGCGTCGATCCGGAACTTGGGCTTGGACGTGCGGGCGGGGGCGCCGCGGCGCAGCCAGGCCAGTTCCTTGCGCGCGAGGTTCTGCCGCTTCTGCTCGATCGACGCGGCCTGCCGGTCGCGCTCCACGCGCTGCAGGATGTACGCCGCGTAGCCGCCCTCGAAGGGCTCGACGATGCGGTCGTGCACCTCCCACGTGGCGGTGCACACCTCGTCGAGGATCCACCGGTCGTGGGTCACCATGAGCAGGCCGCCCTGGTTCGCGGGCCAGCGGGTCCTCAGGTGTCCGGCCAGCCACTCGATCGCCTCGACGTCGAGGTGGTTGGTGGGCTCGTCGAGGATCAGCACGTCGTGCTCGCCGGCGAGGAGCTGCGCCAGCTGCACCCGGCGGCGCTGGCCGCCGGAGAGCTCGCCGAGGCGGGCGTCCCACGGCACGTCGGTGAGGAGGCCGGCCAGGATGTCGCGCACCCGCGGGTCGCCCGCCCACACGTGCTCCTCGGTGTCGCCGACCACCGCATGCCCGACGGTGTCCCCGTCGTCGAACAGGTCGGCCTGCGTGAGCACGCCGACGCGCACGCCGCCCCGCCGGGTCACGCGTCCGGAGTCGGGTTCGCGCTCGCCCGCGAGCATCGCGAGCAGGCTGGACTTGCCGTCGCCGTTGCGGCCGACGATGCCGATCCGGTCGCCCTCGTTCACGCCGAGGGAGACCGAATCGAAGACCGTCTTGGTGGGGTACTCGAGGTGCAGCGCGTCCGCGCCGAGAAGATTCGCCATCGCCGGTCCAGATTACGCGGGCGCCTGGCATACTGATTTAGTCGGATATCCGAGTAAATGCCGAGGAGTGAGTTGTGAGCGACGCCGAGATCGTGACCGCCGGGGGCGACATCGTCACCACCGTGGCCGGGGGCACCGGCCACATCGAGCTGAACCGGCCCAAGGCGCTCAACGCGCTCACCTCCGGCATGGTGGACGCGATCGACGCCGCCCTGCGGGCCTGGGAGTCCGACGACGCCGTGACCCGCGTGCTGATCACCTCCGCCTCCCCGAAGGCGTACTGCGCCGGCGGCGACATCCGCGCCATCCGTGATCAGGTGGTGGCGGGCGAGGACTTCACCCCGTTCTTCCGCGACGAGTACGCGATGAACCTGCGCATGGCCGAGTACCGCAAGCCGGTGATCGCCCTCATCGACGGCGTGAACATGGGTGGCGGCGTGGGCATTTCGATCCACGGATCGCACCGCGTGGTCTCGGAGAAGGCGCTCACCGCGATGCCCGAGGTGGCGATCGGCTTCCTCCCCGACGTGGGCGCGACCCACATCCTGGGCCGCCTCCCGCAGGGCGTCGGCGAGCTCATGGGCATGACCGCGGCCCGGATCGGCGCCGGCGACGCGCTGGCCGTGGGGCTCGCGACGCACTTCGTCCCGTCGGCGTCGATGCCCGACCTCAAGGCCGCGCTGCTCGCCGGCGAGGATCTCGACGGTGCGCTGGCCCGCTTCGCCGGGGACGCCCCGGCCGCCGTGCTCCCGCTCGACGAGATCGCCGACGTCTTCGGTCGCGACTCGGTGACGGAGATCCTCGCCGGCCTTGCGACCGCGCCGGGCGAGTGGGCCGACACTGCCCGCGAGCAGCTCTCCACCGCCTGCCCCACCTCGGTGTTCGTCACCTTCGACCTGATCCAGGAGTCGCGGGAGCGCACCCTGGCGCAGTGCCTCGACGCCGAGGCCGTGGTCGGCGCCCGCCTGGTGCGCCGCCCCGACTTCGTCGAGGGCATCCGCGCCGTCCTCATCGACAAGACCCGCGACCCGAAGTTCTCGCCCGCCTCGATGAACGACGTCGAGGAGCGCGAGATCGAGACGATCCTCGGCCCCGCCTGACCTGCCGCCCGTGTCCCGGGCCGCTCGCTTCGCTCGGTGTGCTCGCTTCGCTCGTGGTGCTCCCTAGAGGGGCGGCCGCCTCCCTACGTCCATGGACAGGGGGAATGCACGGCGCGCGGTGGCGCAGCACGTCCCTCTAGGGAGGTCGACGGTGCCGGGCGGGCCGGGGAGGTCGACGGTGCTGGGCCGGCCGGAGGAGGTCGACGGTGCGCCGCGTGGGGTCGTGCGGTCAGGCGCGGCCCGCAGCGACCGCCAGCAGGTCGCGCAGCGCGACGCTGTCGCGCAGGTACCGCTGGTACGGGAATCCGCGATCGGCGAGGAGCCGCTCGAACTGCACCGCGTAGTCGCGGCTCGACGCGTGGAAGCGGCGCGCGCCCTCGTCCGTGAGGCGCACCAGGCGCCGCCGCGCGTGCGCGGGATCGGTCTCGACGGTGACCAGCCCCTCCGGAACCAGCGCGGTCAGCATGCGACTGACCGCCGCATCGGAGACGAGCATCGCCTGCGCGAGCTCGTGCTGGGTCGCGGGCTGCACCTCCTCCAGCGTGCCGAGCAGGCGCATCCGGCTGTAGCTCAGCGCATCGGCGGCGCCGTGGTCGCGGGCCAGGATGCCCAGCAGCATGGTGATGTGACTCAGGACGTCGCCGAGGGCCTCGTCGGGTTCGCGCATGGCCTCATCGTACAACAGTCTTGACACGTTAATATTAACGTGTTCACAATGGGTCATGAACACATCGACGCAGTACCTCGTCCACACCTGCACGCCCCTGCTGTTCCCGATCGCCGCCGCGATCGTGGCCGCGATCCGCTCCGCGCGCAGGCCCGGGAGACGCCTCGAGATCTGGCAGCGCTGGCTGCTCCTCGCGGCGGGGGCCGGCGCCGCCTGGGTGGGGATCAGCTTCCTCCTCGTGCCGGATCTGATGGCCGACGAGATCGGATTCCCGCCGGGCAACCCCTTCCAGTTCGAGATCGCCTGCACCAACCTCGGGTTCGCCGCCATGGCCTTCGTCCTGGCCTACCGGTACCGGGAGTTCCGCCTCGTCTACGGGATCGGCTACGCGATCTTCCTGTGGGGCGCGGCCATCGGACACCTCGACCAGTGGTTCGCCCACGGCGATCACCGGCCCGGCAACACCGGCGGCATCCTGCTCGTCGACGTCGCGATCCCGGCCCTGATCATCGTGCTGGCACTGGCCGACCGGCGGGCACGCGCCCCGCGGCCCGGCCCCGCCGCCCGCGCCGCGGCCGGAGCCTGACGGCGATACCGTGCAGGGATGGACGCGCCCGACGGAAACGAACTGCGACTGTGCTGCCTGCTCTGGGCCCGGCCCGGCCTGGAGAAGGAACTCTCCGCCTACGAGGACGCCGTGCTCGCCCTGCTCCCCGAGTACGGGGGCACCGTCGACCGGCGGGCGATCGGCGACGGCCGGGACGGGCAGCCGAACGAGGTGCAGCTGTACCGCATCCCCGACCGTGCGGCGCTCGACGGATACCTCGCGGACCCGCGGCGCCTCGCGCTCACCGGCGAGCGCGACCGGGTGATAGCCCGCACCGAGCTGTTCCCCGTCACGTTCTGACCGCGGCGAGAAGCGGGGGCAGGCCAGTCACACCCGACTGGCCATGGACTGCACGGCCGGCGCCCCGCGAGGATCGTGCACATGATCGTTTCGTGGACCGCCGCGGCGGGAATGGCGCTGACGGCGTTGGCCATGGTGCTCACGCCCGGGCCGAACATGATCTACCTCATCTCGCGCAGCATCGGGCAGGGCCGCACGGCGGGCCTGATCTCCTTGGCGGGCACCGGTCTCGGCTTCGTCGTGTACCTCGCCGTGGCGACCGCCGGACTCGCCGTGGTCTTCGTCGCGGTGCCGTGGCTGTTCATGGGATTCAAGGCCGCCGGCGCGCTGTACCTCGGCTACCTCGCCTTCCAGGCGCTGCGTCCCGGAGGGCGCGGGCTGTTCGAGACCGCGGACCTGCCGCGCGATTCGAACGCCAAGCTGTTCCGCATGGGGCTCGTGACCAACCTGCTCAACCCCAAGGCGGCCATCATGTACCTGGCGCTGATCCCGCAGTTCATCGACCCCGCGCGCGGGCACGCCACCGCCCAGGGGCTCCTGTTGGGCGGCGTGCAGATCGCGGTGTCGATGCTGGTGAACGCCGCGATCGTGGTCGCGGCCGGCGCGCTGGCGGCGTTGATCGCGCGGCGTCCGTCGTGGGCGGTGTGGCAGCGCCGGGCCACCGGCACGCTGCTCGGCGCGGTCACGCTGCTGCTCGCGCGCGAGGTGCCGCACCGCGCCCGGGTCTGATCGCCGATCGAAACCCGGTGGGAATCAGCCCACCTGATACGTCCCGGTGGCGCTGGCGACCAGGGCGTCGTCGGTCGCCGAGTACATGTCGCAGCGCACGTGGCTGGTCCTGCGGCCCGTGGACAGACGGTGCGCGCGCACCCGCAGGCCGTCCTCGATCAGCGGCGCGATGAAGTTCAGCGACAGCGATGCGGTGACGCCGCGCAGCTCGTCCGGCACCGGGCGGCCCGCCCAGGCCGCGACCATCACGCCGATGTCCGCGGCCGCGGCGATGACGCCGCCGTGCATCATCGTGCCGATGGTCGTGAGGTCCGGGCGGTACGGCACGAGCAGGGTGGCGGCCCCGTCGGAGATGTCCTCCAGCTGCACGCCGAGCAGCGCGACGAAGGGGGAGGCGGGCACGAACTGCCGCATGATCGCCGAGCCGTCCGCGGCGTCGGCGTCGAGGTGATCGGGCGAGACGGTCATCAGGATCTCCTAGTCGAACTATGAAAACGAAGTATGGCTATGATAGTGCCATGGAATCGCTCCTGACGGAACCCGCGGACAAGCGCCGCCGCCGCACCCGCTCCGCGCTCCTGGACGCGGCACGGCGGCTGTTCGGAGGTCCCGGCGGCTACCGCGGCACCTCCGTCGACGAGCTGGCGGCGGACGCCGATGTCGCGCTGACCAGCATCTACTCGAACTTCCCGGGCGGGAAGGCGGATCTCTACGCCGTGCTCGCCTGCCGGGTGGGACGCGAGCACGTCGACGCGATGGCCGCGGCCGTCGACGGCGCCGCGGGGGCGGAGGCTGCCCGGCGGGCCTTCGACGAGTACCTCGACTTCCACCGCCGCGAGCCCCTGGCCTTCCGGCTGCTGGGCCTCACCGACGTGCACGGCGAGGACTCGGAGACCGTGCGCGCCGCCCGCGCCGAGGTGCGCGGCTACCTGGCGCGGGCGCTGGAGTCGGTGATCGCCGCGGTGGGCGAGCCGGCGGACGTCGCCCGCGCCGAGGTGATCCAGTGCTGGGCGGGCATCAACGGTCTGCTCGCCCTCGCGGCCCGCGGCCTGATCGACCACCACGAGGCCGGCCGCCTCATCGACGAGGTGCGGGACCGGTGCGCGGCGAACCTGATCCCGGCGACCCCGTGAGTGCGGTCGGTTTCCGACCGAAAGCGCAGTGAACCGACCGCATTCGCGACCGCGACCTCAATCGGCTGCGGCCACCAGCGGTTGCAGAGTGAGGTCGGGGTGCTCCTTCTCGATGTACTGCAGCCGCCACTTGTCCGAGAACAGGGCCAGCAGGGCGCCGTCGTTGCGCTCGAACACCTCGACCCCGCGCTGGCGGTTCAACTCGTCGGCGCTCGCGGAGTCGGTGCGCCGGGCGACGCTGTAGCCGAGGTGCTCGGTCTGCACGTCCACGTTGAACTCGGTCTTCATGCGCGCCGTCACGACCTCGAACTGCATCGGCCCCACCGCCGCCATCACGGGGGAGGCGTCGCCGCGAACGTCGTTGCGCAGCAACTGCACCACGCCCTCGGTGCCCAGCTGCTCGATGCCCTTGCGGAACTGCTTGTACTTGCCGGCCGAGTCGGCACGCACCACCGCGAAGTGTTCGGGCGCGAACGAGGGGATCGGCGGGAACTGCACCTTGGCGCCGTCGTAGAGGGTGTCGCCGGGGGCGAGTGCGTTGGCGTTCACCAGGCCCACCACGTCACCGGGGTAGGCGGTCTCGACGGTCTCGCGGTCGCGGCCCACCACCGTCATCGCGTACTTGGTGGCGAAGGGCTTGCCGGTCTGCGCGTGCTGCACCACCATGCCGCGCTCGAACTCGCCGGACACGATCCGCATGAACGCGAGCCGGTCCCGGTGCGCCGCGTCCATCCCGGCCTGCACCTTGAACACCACAGCGCTGAACGGGTCCGTCACCTCGCGCTCGGTGCCCAGCACGCTCTCCCGGGCGTGCGGCGGCGGAGCCAGCTCCACCAGCGCCTCCAACAGCTGCCGCACACCGAAGTTGAGGATCGCCGAGGTGAAGATCACCGGCGAGGTCTGCCCCGCCAGGAACATCTCCTGATCGTGGCTCTGCCCCATCTCGGTCATCAGCTCGGTCTCTTCGACCGCCTCCGTCCACACGTCGCCCTCGCGGTCCAGCGCCGCCTCCGTCGAGAGGTGCTCCTCGGGAGCGATCTTCGCGCCGCCCGCGGTCCGGGTGAAGTGGACGTACTCGCCCGACCGCACGTCGCGCAGCCCGCGGAAATCGCCCGCGATCCCGACGGGCCAGAACAGCGGGGTGGGGGTGAGGCCGATGCGCTCGGAGATCTCGTCCAGCAGCTCCAGCGGCGTGCGGCCCGGGCGGTCCCACTTGTTGATCACCGTGATCACGGGGATCCCGCGGTGCCGGCACACCTGGAACAGCTTGAGCGTCTGCGGTTCCAGGCCCTTCGCCGCATCGATGAGCATGACCGCGGCGTCCACGGCCGTCAGCACGCGGTACGTGTCCTCGGAGAAGTCCGCGTGGCCGGGCGTGTCCACCAGGTTGATCACCGACGGCTCGGCGTCGGCCGGTGCGCCCGACGAGGTGTAGTTGAACTGCAGCGCAGTCGAACTCACTGAGATCCCGCGCGCCTTCTCCATCTCCATCCAGTCGGAGACCGTGGACTTGCGTCCCGCCTTGCCGTGGATGGCGCCCGCCTCGTTGATCACCCGGGCGTGCAGCGCCAGGGCCTCCGTCATCGTCGACTTACCCGCGTCGGGGTGACTGATGATCGCGAAGGTGCGGCGGCGGGAGACCTCGTCGGCGATCGTGCTGGAACTGGAACTCACGGGGAGCCAGTGTACCCGTCTGCGCAGGTAGGCCGGGTCACGCCTCCGCCGGCCGCCCCAGGGCGTAGACCACGTGATCGCGCGGGTCGACGGGGTTGTCCGGCGCGATGTCCACGTGGCCGACGAGGGAGAACCCCGCGCGCTCCAGCGCGCGCCAGGACCGGCGGTTGCCGGCCGCGACGGCCACCACGATCCGCTCGCCGCCCAGCGAGGTGAAGATCTCGGCGCACATGGCCGCGATCATCGCCGTCCCCAGACCGCGGCCCGTCGCGGCGGGGGAGCCGATCAGGTAGTCGATGCCCCAATCGGCCGGGCCGAGGTCGAGCAGCGCGCCGATCGCCACCGTCTCGGCCTCGTCCGGGTAGTCGATCCAGCGCTGCCGCTGGATCAGCCCGAACGGCGCGCTCCCGGCGCCGTGCTGATCGGGCCCGGCCACTGCGAGGAAGTCCAGGGAGGGCTCGGCACCGTCGACCGACGGACCGAAGTCGCGCTCGATCGCCTCCGGCGAGGTCTCGTGGTTCCACCACCGCCGGTTGTGCGGCTCCGCGAGCCACGACGCCAGGAGCAGGAAATCCGCGCGCGTCACCCGGCGGAACGAGATCACCAGGCGTGCACCGTGTTCTGGGCCGCCTCGAGGCCGTCGCGGATCAGCAGCTCCACGGCGTCCGCGGCGTTCGCCACCAGCAGCGGCACCTCGGCCTTCTCGGCCTTCGCGAACGGCTTGAGCACGTAGTCGGCGGGATCCTGCCGGCCGGGCGGCCGCCCGATCCCGGCCCGCACCCGCATGTAGTCCTTCGTTCCCAGATGCTGTGTGAGCGAACGCAGGCCGTTGTGGCCGCCCTCGCCGCCACCGCGCTTGAGGCGCACCAGGCCGAAGTCGATGTCCAGCTCGTCGTGTACGGCGATCACATCGGTGGGGTCCACCGAGAAGAACCGGGCCAGTGCCGCCACCGGCTGCCCGGAGAGGTTCATGAACGACTGGGGCTTCGCCAGGTGCACCGGGCGGCCGGCGAGCCGCGCGCCCGCGACCTCCGCCCCCGACTTCTTGGGCCGGGAGAAGGAGGTGCGGGCGCGCGATGCGAGCTCGTCGACCACATCGAAACCGATGTTGTGCCTGGTCCCGGCGTACTTTTCGCCGGGATTGCCCAGGCCCACCACGATGAGTGGTCGGTCGGTCACGAGTCCTACTCGGACTCGGCGGGCGCCTCGGCGGCGTCGCCCTCAGCGGCCTCGGCCTCGGCGTCGTCCTCGGACTCGGTCTCGGCCGCGACGATCTCGGTCACGTTGACCACGAGCGCCTCGGGATCGGTGAGCACGGTGACGCCCGCGGGCACGTCCAGCTGGCTCGCGAGGATCTGGGTGCCGGCCTCGAGGCCCTCGACCGAGACGACGATGCTCTCGGGGATGCTCAGGGCGTCCGCCTCGATCTCGATCTCGTTGAGGTCCTGCGCGATCTGGGTGCCGGCGGCGGCGTCGCCCTCGACCAGCACGGGCACGTTCACGACGACCTTCTCGCCCTTCTTGATCACCAGGAGGTCGGTGTGCTCGATGTAGTTGCGCAGCGGGTGCACCACGACCTGCTTGGTCAGCGCCAGCTGCTCCTCGCCGTCGATGTCCAGGTGCAGCACGGCGTTGGTGCCGTCCTTGCGGAGGATGGCGGCGAAGTCGCGTGCCACCACGGTGAAGTGCTGCGGGTCGGTGCCGTGGCCGTAGAGGACCACGGGGACGAGGCCGTCGCGGCGGGCCCGGCGGGCGGCGCCCTTGCCGAACTCGGTGCGGACGGTGGCGGCGAGCTTGTTGGTCTCGGACATGATGCTCCTGGTGTGCGGTGTATCGGCCTCGGCGATGCCGAGGCGTTCCGCACTGCTCCCCTCGGGTCTCGCAGAAGGATCCGCGGGAGGAAGTGCCGTTCGCGTCGATCACGGCGGCCCGGGCCGCCCTCGCCGAGAAGGTCGGGCAGAAGTCTACCGAACGGGCCGCTCAGGAGCGAAATCGATGTTCGCCGACCCGTCATGTCCAGTTCGCGCTGCGGCCACGCCACACGGGCACCATCGACTCCGTGAACGACTCCCCGCTGTGGTCTCCGCAGGACGTCGCGGAGCGGTTCGTGGACGCCCTGGGCTGCGGCGACTACCAGATCGCCGAGCAACTGCTCGCCAAGTGCGTCGTGTACCGGCGCACCGGCGGCCTGCCGTTGCGCGGGCGTGCCGCGGTGGTGCGGCACTTCCGCTGGCACGCGCGGACGCGGGTCGCGATGCGCGCCGTCCTCCTGTCCTGCGAGCAGGTCGACGGTGCCGCCCGCACCGAACGCGTGACCGCGCTCGAATACGGGCCGTTGCGGTTCCAGTTCCGTGTCCGGGGCGTCTTCGAGACCGACGGTGGCCGCATCGTCGCCTGGCGCGACGAGGCCGACGTACGGGAGGTGGCGACGGCGGCGGCCCGGGCGCTGGCCGGCGCGGTCTACGCGCCCGCCCGCCCCCGCCTGCCGCGTGCGGTGATCTGAGCGGGGTCCAACCGGCCGACGGGGGAGCGCCTGAGGCCGTGATGCGGCACGATGGTGGCGTGGACCTGAAAGCCGTAGCAGCCGCCGCCATCGCCGATTTCACGCGGGAGTCGTTCGCCGCCGACGGCGTGACGCACGACGTGTACCGCAAGGGCTCCGGGCCCGCGGTGATCGTGATCGCCGAGATCCCGGGGATCACCCCGAAGGTGCTGGACTTCGCCCGGAAGGTGGTGGACGCCGGATTCACCGCGGTGCTGCCGCACCTTTTCGGCACCCCCGGCCTGGACGCCGGCAACCCGAAGGCCATCGGGTACGCGGGCACCGCGAAGAGCATGACGAAGCTCGTGGGCTCGCTGTGCGTGAGCCGCGAGTTCACCGTGCTCGCCACAGGAAAGTCCTCGCCCGTGGTCACCTGGCTGCGGGCGCTCGCGCGGCACGAGCACGAGCGCTGCGGCGGGAAGGGCGTCGGCGCCGTCGGCATGTGCTTCACCGGCGGGTTCGCGCTCGGGATGGCGGTGGACGACGTGATGCTGGCGCCCGTGCTCAGTCAGCCCTCGCTGCCGTTCCGCCCGATCCCCGGCACGGCCCGCACCATCGACATCTCCCCGAAGGACCTGGACACCGTGAAGGTGCGGTGCGCGAAGCAGGGCCTGAAGGTGATGGGGCTGCGGTTCAAGGGCGACAGGATGGTGCCGGGGGAGCGCTTCGAGTTCCTCCGCGAGCAGCTGGGCGAGGGCTTCATCGCCGTCGAGCTCGACGATGCCGACGCCAACCCCGATGCCATGATCCCGCCGCACTCGGTGCTCACCGAGCACCTCATCGACGAGCCCGGCCAGCCCACCCGCAAGGCGCTCGACGACGTGATCCAGCTGTTCCGCGACACGCTGGTCTAGCTGCTCAGCCGGTCGACGGCCGCCCGCCGACCAGGTCGTCCCACTTCGTCCGCACCGGGCCCCACCGTGCGTCGAAGGCGCGGGCGCGCGCCTGCGCGCGGGCCCTCTTCCCCGCGGAGTAGAACCAGCGGGCCCACGGCGACGAGGGACGCGCCAGCCGGACCGCGGCCACCCACGCGACGGGCCAGGCGAACAGCCCGACGAGGGCCGTCGGGTACTTGCCCTTGAGCGCGGTCACGGCGACCAGCAGCAGGTGGCAGACCAGCAGCGTCGCGACGCCGCCGCGCACCCACCTCTCGGTGTCGCCGAGCCCGGGCACGTTCGCGGGGGAGACGCCGACCACGGCGAGCCCGACGCAGGCCGCCGCGAGGGTCACCATGTTCACCGACAGCTGCCCCTCCTCGGACCAGTACACGTCCTGGAGGTGGAATATCATCGCGAACTCGTCGAGCACCAGCGACGCCCCGACGCCCACCAGGAGCGCCGCCAGGTACGACCACGGCGCGCGCCCGGCCGCCCCGACGGCGGTGAACGCGCCCGCGACCAGCAGCACCATGCCGGGTGTGGAGTGGTGCAGGTGCACCCCTCCGCTGCTCAGGGTGTGGAACGGGCCGCGCCCGGACCGGATCATCCGGGTGATGGTGCGGGTCGCGACGAACGTGACGACGAACGCGACGAAACTCAGGAGCAGCGGCCCCTTCTGGGCGCCGACGACCTCGAGCCGCCACCATTCGCCGAGCCAGTGCACGGCGCTGCCCCGGCCCTACTCGATGCCTTCTTCCTCGGCGAGCAGACCCTCGCCGTCGTCGCCCAGGTCCTGGCCGATGGCCTCCTGGGCCTGCACCTGGACCTCCTGCGCCTCGGCCGCCGCCTCGGCGGGGGTCTCGGACAGGTCGCCCGGGTTCGGGTCCTTCGACGTCTCGCTCATTCGAGTCGCTCCTGTTCCTCGCGCTCGAGCCGATCGCGCTCCTCCTGCTCGCGCTTCTGCTCGTGCTCGATCTCCTCCTCGCGGGCGTTCTTGTCGCTCATTCCTTCTCCTTCTCCTGCGCCCCGCCCGCGCCGTTCGCGGCCGGGGAGTCGTTCGTGCCCAGGGACCCCTCCGACACGGTGCCGTCGGAGCGGCTTTCGACGACCGACAGCACGAGGCCGTCGTCGTCGGCGTCCACGCGCACGGTGTCGCCCTCGCGGACGTCACCCCGCAGCAGCATCGACGACAGCCGGTTGTCGAGCTCCTTCTGCACGGTGCGGCGCAGGGGGCGGGCTCCGAACTGCGGCTGGAAGCCCTCCTCCGCCAGCCAGTCCTCGGCCTTCGTCGTGACGTCGAGCTGCACGTCCTGGGCGCGCAGCAGGTGGCGCGTGCCGTCCAGGATCAGGTCGACGATGCTGCGGATCTGCTGCTTGTCGAGCCGGTGGAAGATCACCGTGTCGTCGATGCGGTTGAGGAACTCGGGCCGGAAGTGCGCGTGCAGGCGCTCCTTCACCTTGGGCACCACGGCCTCCCAGTCCTCTGCGGAGGCGTCCAGGATCAGATCGGCGCCGATGTTCGACGTGAGGATCACGATCGTGTTCTTGAAATCGACGGTGCGGCCCTGCGCGTCGGTGACCCGTCCGTCGTCGAGCAGCTGCAGCAGGATGTTGAACACATCCGGGTGCGCCTTCTCGATCTCGTCGAACAGGATCACCGAGTACGGCTGCCGCCGCACCTTGTCGGTGAGCTGCCCGGCCTCCTCGTAGCCCACGTATCCGGGCGGCGCGCCGACGAGGCGGGAGACGGTGTGCTTCTCCTGGAATTCGCTCATGTCGAACCGGATCAGCCGGTCCTCATCGCCGAACACCGCCGCGGCCAACGACTTCGCGAGTTCGGTCTTGCCGACGCCGGTGGGGCCGAGGAACAGGAACGAGCCGATCGGCCGGCTCGGATCCTTCAGGCCGGCCCGGGCGCGGCGCACCGCCTCGGCGACGGCGATCACCGCCTCGTCCTGGCCGACGACGCGACTGTGCAGGTCCTCCTCGAGGCGCAGCAGTTTCGCCTTCTCCTCGGTGGTGAGGTCGGCCACGGGGATGCCCGTGCGCCGGGAGACCACCTCGGCGATGTCGGTGACGGTGACCTCGGGTTCCGGGGACTCGCCGCCGCTGCCCGCGAGGCTCTCGAGCCGTTCCTCGGCCTCGGCGATCTTGAGTTTCAGGTCGTCGGCGCTCTTGTAGTCCTCGTTCGCGACGGCGCTGTCCTTCTCCCGGTTCAGCGCCGCGAGTTCGTCCTCGACGGTGCGGGTGCCCGCGTCGGAGGTCTTGGTGCGCAGGCGAACCCGCGCGCCCGCCTGATCGACCAGGTCGATCGCCTTGTCCGGCATGAACCGGTCGGTGATGTACCGGTCCGAGAGCTGCGCCGCCGCGACGAGCGCCGCGTCGTCGTAGTGCACCTCGTGGTGCTCCTCGTACACGTCGACCAGGCCGCGCAGGATCTCGATGGTGTCGTCCACCGACGGCTCGCTCACCATCACCGGCTGGAATCGCCGTTCGAGCGCGGCGTCCTTCTCGATGTACTTGCGGTACTCATCGATCGTGGTGGCGCCGATGGCGTGCAGTTCGCCGCGGGCGAGCGCCGGCTTGAGCATGTTGCCCGCGTCCATGGATCCCTCGCCGCCACCTCCGGCACCGATGATGGTGTGCAGCTCGTCGATGAACACCACCAGCTCGTCCGAGTGCTCGCGCACCTCGTCGAGCACCTTGGTCAGGCGTTCCTCGAACTCGCCGCGGTACTTGCTGCCGGCCACCATGGAGCTCACGTCGAGCGCGATCACCCGCCGCCCCGCGAGCGTCTTGGGCACGTCCTCGTTGACGATCCGCTGCGCCAACCCCTCGACGATCGCGGTCTTGCCGACACCCGGATCGCCGATCAGCACCGGGTTGTTCTTGCGCCGCCGGGACAGGATCTCGATGGTCTGCTCGATCTCCTCGGCGCGGCCCACCACCGGATCCACCTTGCCCGCGCGGGCCTCGGCGGTGAGGTCGCGGCCGTACTCGTCGAGCGTCGGCGTGGAGCTCTCCTGCTGGGCGGCCTGCCCCGGGACCGCGGGCCGGCCGGGCTTGCCCGGGCCCTGGGCGGAGGTGATGCCGCCGCCCGAGAGTGCCTGCGCCGCCACGGTATCGGGGTTGTCGGCGATGCCGAGCAGGATGTGCTCCGGCCCCACGTACGACTGTCCGTTCTGCGCGGCCTGCTGCTGCGCGACCCGTAGTGCCCGCCGGGACGCCGGGCTGAGCGACGGTGCGCCGTCCATCGCCGCCGGGTTCGCGCTCGCCTGTGCGGCCGCCTGCATCGCCGCGGCGACCCGGTCGGGGTCGAGTTTGAGCCGGGCGATCACATCGCGGGTCGGCTCGTTCATCGCCGCCGCGTACAGCAGATGCTCGGGGGTGATCTCGGGGTTGTCCCAGTCGGACGCCGCGACCTGCGCCTCGGCGAGCAGGGTCTTGGCCCGCTCGTTGAGGAGGCGGTTGAGGTCCACACGCGCGGTCGCCGGCCGCCCCACGGAGTTACCGAAGAATCTCTGGAAGATGTCGTCGAAGACGCCGTCGAGTTCGCTCATGGGGGAAGTCCTTTCTCAAGGGGCGGTGGGTTGCCGGGCCGGAGGTGTGGGAGCCTGCCGCGGGTCAGGAGCTGAGCGGGACCGAGGCCTCCGCGGTGTAGGCGAGGAACGTGAACGTCTCCTGCAGATACAGCTGCACGGTCCGCGCGTCGTGGCTGAGGTAGCCGATCTCCACGTCGGTGCCGAGGCGCAGCTCGTAGTCGCCGCCGCGGGTGGTGAGCACGAACGCGCCGTCGATCGCGGGGGCCCACACGATATCGCCGTCCACCTGCCGGTTCAGGTGCTCGCGCACCGGGAAGCCCTGATCGGTGGTCTCGCTGACCGCGGTGTACACGTCGGCGGAGAGCAGCACCGAGTAGGGGCCGTCGACGCCGGCGAGGCGCAGTTCCTCGAGCGCCTTGGCGATCACGTCGGGAACGTCGCGGGTGTCCTCCGGCAGGGCGATCGGCGTGTTGGACGCGCCGGCGCGGATCCCCTCGATCGACGCGGCCGGGTAGCCCTCGAAGATCGCGCGGTCCTCCGCGTACGCGAGCTGCTTGGCCGCCACCTTCACCGGATCCCAATCCGCGTCCTGCGCACCGCGTTCCACGGAGTCGATTGCGGAGCGGTCCAGTGTGAAGGGGACCCGCAGGCGCACCATGGGGCGGCTCTCGCGCAGGTTCGCCTCGATGCCCTCGCCCGGCGCGTCGATCCCGAGCAGGTGACCGGTGCCGACGGCGGCGGCGACGGGGCCGTCGGGTCCCGTGACGTCGACCACCCTGCGGCCGGCGACGTTCCGCTTGAACGTGCGGGTGGCCTCCTCCTCGATCTGTTCCCAGGCGAGTGCGGTGACGGGAGCGAGCTCCCGGTACAGGTTGTTCATGCGCGCTGTCCTTTCAGGCTGCCGATGTCGAGTGAGCCGCCGGCCGCGGCCGACGCGGGGATGGAGGAGTCCGCGGGTGCGGCCTCGGTGGTTGCGGAGTCGGAGGGGAGGTCCGGCGGGGCGTCGAGCCAGTCGGCCGCCGGGGTGAAGAACAGCCCTCCGGTGTGTGCGGTGGAGAAGTCGAGGATCCGGTCGGTGTTGCCGGGCGGATCGCCCAGGAACATGTTGCGCAGCATGCGGTCCGTGACCTCCGGATCGCGCGAGTAGGCGATGAAGTAGGTGCCGAACTCGGCGCTGCCGAGCTCGCCGAAGGGCATGTTGTGCCGCACGATCTGCAGTTGGTTGCCGTCCTCGTCGTTGATCACGTTCAGCGCGATGTGCGCGTTCTTCGGCTTCACGTCGTCGTCCATCTCGATGTCCTCGAGCTTGCTGCGGCCGATGACCCGCTCCTGCTCCTCGACCGACAGCGCGCGCCACGCGGTCATGTCGTGCAGGTACTTCTGGATGTGCACGTAGCTGCCGCCCGCGAAGTCGGGGTCCTCGTCGCCGATGGCGGTGGCGTTCACGGCCGCCGGCCCCTCCGGATTCTCCGTCCCGTCAACGAAACCCAATAGGTCCCGGGCGTCGAAGAAGCGGAAGCCGTGCACCTCGTCGATCACGCTGACCGCGTCCCCGAACGAGTCGAGGATGCGCCACGTCAGCTCGAAGCACATGTCGAGGGTGCTCGCCTTGACGTGCAGCAGCACGTCGCCGGGCGTCGACGGGGCGCGGTGCCGCGGCCCCTCGAGCTCGACGAACGGGTGCAGATCCTTGGGCCGGGGCCCGGTGAAGAGGCGGTCCCACACGTCCGAGCCGAACGAGGTGGTGAGCGAGAGGTGCTTGTCCGGGTACCGGAATCCGACGGAGCGGGTGAGACCGGACAGATTGTCCAGCGCGTCGTGGACCGGCCCCTCCCTTCCTTCGGGAACGGCGAGCACGACGATCATCGCGGCTTCGGTCAACGGTGATGTCACAACTTGATTCGGAACCACGAAATCACCCTAGCCCTTCGCCGGAGGGGCCGGAGGGCGAAGCATGATCGGTACCCCGCGTGCGATGATGGTCGGCGAACCCGCCGGCCCGACGTCGGTGGGCGCGGGCGTAATCCGCACGACCGGAGGGAGTCGGACATGACGTGGATCGCAGTGGTGGTACTGGGCATCGCCGCACTCGCCGGGCTCGGATTCGCGTGCGCGGTGTCGACTCCCCGCCGCCCGGCGTCCGACGCGACGTACACGACGAACGCGCTCGTGGCGGCCGGAGCCGTGGTCGGCTCGGCGCTGTTCGCGGTCGTCGCCGCGATCCTTGCCGCGACGGGATAGCGGCGGCGCGGGGCAGGCCCCGATCCGCCTGCCCGAGCGGTACCGACCCGATCTGCGGGACAGCGGCCACGCCCTGCGCGTCGCCGTCGCACTCCTGGTGCCCGGACTGCTGCTGATCGCGTGGGGCCGTCCCGAGCTGCTCGTCTACGCCGAGTTCGGCGCGTTCGCCGGAATGTACGGCCGCGGTGAGAAGGGCCGCCCGCGGATCGTGCACCAGGTGCAGGCAGGGGGCCTGCTCGTCGCCGGCGAGGCCCTGGGGATCGTGCTCGCGCACCATCACGCACCGCCCTGGGTGCTCGTGGTCGTCGGCATCGTGTTCGCCACCGTCTGCTCCGTCCTGTCCGATGCGGTGCGACTGCGCCCCGCCGGTCCGTTCTTCTTCCTGTTCGCGATGGGGGCCACCGCCACACTGCCCGCGGGGCTCGCGCCGCCCTGGCAGGCCCTCGCGATCTGCGGCGCGACCGCGGTGTTCGCCATCGCGATCGGCATGCTGGGCCGGCCCGACCCGCTGCGCGGCCGGCCCTGGCTGGACGGCATCGCGATGGTGCTGCGCCGCCCGGCGCCCGGCGTGGGGATCCACGCCCTGCGCTACGCCCTGGCCGTCGGGGTATCGGGCACCGCCGGCGTCCTGCTCGGCGTCGACCACGCGAACTGGGCGATGGCGGCGGCCGCCGTGCCGTTGGCCGTCATCGACGCGGGGCGGCCCTCCGATGCGGAGACCGGGCTGGTACTGACCCGCGCCACGCACCGCACCATCGGCACGTTCGTGGGGCTGGCGGTGGCTGCGGCGCTCCTGGCGCTGGACCTGGAGCCCACCGCGCTGGCGCTGATCGCGATCGCGCTGCTGTTCCCGACCGAGCTGTACATGGCGCGGCACTACGCCGTGGCGATCGGCTTCTTCACCCCGCTGATCATGTTGATGACCGAGCTGGCGGACCCGTCGGATCCGTTGCGGATGCTGCTCTACCGCGGCGTCGACACCCTGATCGGCGTGGTCGTCGGCGTCGCGGTCGCGCTGCTGGTGCGCAGCCCGGCCGAGCGCCGGGCGTGAGCCGCGTCCGCCCCCGGCGGGCCCTGCGGGCGGGCCGGCGGGCGGCGCACCGTCGAACCCTCAGACCTGCGCGCCGGGGCTGGCGGAACCGTCGGCCGTGTACGAGCTCGCGCCCACCCCCGCGAGCGCGCCGCCGTCCACGATGAGGTACTCGTCCCGGATGGGGGATCCGGCGAAGAAGTCCTCGAGGATCTCGCGGGTGCCGGCGGCGTAGCGGGCCTGCGCGGAGAGCGTGGTGCCGGAGACGTGCGGGGTCATCGCGTGGTGCGGCATGGTGCGCCAGGGGTGGTCGACCGCCGGCGGCTGCGGGAACCAGACGTCGCCGGCGTAGCCCGCCAGCTGCCCGGACTCGAGGGCGGCGACGATGTCGTCGCGGACCACGATCTCGGCGCGCGCGGTGTTGACGATGTAGCTGCCGCGACGCATCGTGGCGAGCAGGTCCGCGTCGAACATGTGGTAGGTCTTCGGGTGCAGCGGGGCGTGGATGTCGACCACGTCCACCGAGCCGACCAGCGATTCGACGGAGTCGTGGTGGGTCAGGTTCAGCTCCTGCTCGAGTTCCAGGGGCAGGCGGCGGGTGTCGAAGTAGTGCAGCCGCACGCCGAAGGGCGCGAGGCGGCGCATCACGGCCTGGCCGATGCGGCCGGCGGCGATGATGCCGACGTCCATGCCCTCGAGGTCGTAGGCGCGCTCGACGCAATCGGCGATGTTCCAGCCGCCCTCGATCACCCACTTGTACGAGGGCACGAAGTTGCGCACCAGCGTGAGGATCTGCATGACGGCGTGCTCGGCGACACTGATCGAGTTGCTGTAGGTGACCTCGGCGACGGTGATCCCGGCCTTGATCGCGGCGTCCAGATCGACGTGGTCGGAGCCGATGCCGGCGGTCAGCGCGAGCTTGAGGTTCGGCGCCTTCGCGATCCGTTCCGCGGAGAGGTACGCGGGCCAGAAGGGCTGCGATATGACGACCTCGGCGTCGGCCAGGTGCCGCTCGAACTCGGGCCCGTCCTTCTCGGAGGTCACGATCAGCTCGTGGCCGGCGGCCTCGAGGTACGTGCGCAGGCCCAGTTCGCCGGACACGCAGCCGAGGAGCTCCCCGGGCGTGAAGTCGATCGCGGCGGGGGAGGGGATGGTCTGGCCGCCGGGGTACGCCTCGATCAGCGGGATGGAGTCGCGGGCGTACTCGGGCGGGTAACCGGTGACCGGGTCGGGGTACAGGACACACAAGATCTTCGCCATGATCACTCCTCGAATCGGCGAGCGGGAGAATGGATTTCGTCCCTCGAAACCACTCTCCCGCGGTGCCCGGACGGCGTCCAATACCGGAATCCGCTCGCCCGATAGGCGGCGCCGATCACCGCTGATCGGGGCTCAGGCGTCGCGTCGCGCGCTCTCCGCGAGGGCCTGTGCGAGCACCGACGCGGGCTCGCCCGCGCTGCGGACGAGTGCCACCGGGGTGGCGAGGGGGTGCTCGCCGGAATCCTGGAGCTCGACGGTCCGCGTGCCCGACGGTGCCCGGTAGGTCGCGATCCACGCGCGTGGCACGATCGACGCCCATCGGCCGGCGCCGGCCATCGCGAGGAGCGTGGCCACCGAGTCGGCCTCGAGGCGCGGCGACAGGCGCACCCCGTGCGCCCGCGCCGCGGCGTCGACGAGGTCGCGCCCGTGCATGCCCTCGTGCAGCAGGCACATGGGCAGCTGCGCCGCGTCGGTCCAGGCGAGGGGCGCGTCGCCGTCGGGGAGGAGGGTCTCGGGGGCGATGAGCGCGAGCCGGTCGGTGTAGAGCGGGGTCACCGCGAGCCCGTCGGTGTCGACCCCGTCCTGGTAGACGATGCCGGCGTCCAGCTCGAACCGGCGGATCAGCTCGACGATGTCGGCCGAGCGCAGCCCCGCCCGCACCCGGATCCGCACGAGCGGGTGGGCGGTGCAGAACGGGTCGGTGAGGAGGGCCGCCGAGGTGGCGGCGGCGGGGATCACCCCGAGTGCGAGCTCACCGGTGAGGCCGGTGCGCAGCGCCGTGACCTCGTGTTCGAGGGCGTCACGGTCGGCGAGGATCCGGCGGGCCCAGGGCACGAGCCGCTCGCCCTCCGGGGTGAGTCCCTCGAACGTGGAGCCGCGCAGTACCAGCGGCACCTTCAGTTCGCGTTCGAGCTTGCGGATGGCCTCGGACAGCGCGGGCTGGGAGACGTAGCACGCGCTCGCGGCGCGGGCGAAGTGCTGTTCGCGGGCGAGGGCGACGAAGTATTCGAGCTGCCGGAAGAGCATCTCCGCGCGCTACAGGATCTCGTCGATCGCTTCGGTGGGGCGCGCCATGCGGGTTCCCTTGGCGGTCACCACGAACGGGCGCTCGATGAGCTTCGGGTGCGCGAGCATCGCGTCGAGCAGCTCATCGTCGGACGCGTCGGCGAGGCCGAGCTCCTTGTACTCCGGCTCGCGGGTGCGGACGGCCTGCCGGACGGTGAGCCCGGCATCGCCGATCAGCTTCGTGAGCTCCGCCTTGGACGGGACCTGATCGAGGTACTTGACCACCGTCACCGTCGCCCCCGCGTCCTGCAGCCGGGCGAGCGCCTGGCGCGACTTGGTGCACCGCGGGTTGTGGTAGATCGTGGCGTCCATCAGGCGTTGCCGTTGAACAGGCTGGTCACGGATCCGTTCTCGAAGACCTCGCGGATGGTGCGGGCGAGCAGCGGGGCGATGGAGAGCACCGTCAGGTTGTCGAAGTGCTTCTCCGGCGGGATCGGCAGCGTGTTGGTGGCGATCACCTCGCGCGCGCCGCAGCCGGCGAGGCGCTCGGTGGCGGGGTCGGAGAACACGCCGTGCGTGGTCGCGATGATCACGTCCTTGGCGCCGGCCTCCTTGAGCACGCCCACGGCGCCGGCGATGGTGCCGCCGGTGTCGATCATGTCGTCCATGAGGACGCAGGTGCGTCCCGCCACGTCGCCGACCACGCGGTTGCTCTTGACCTGGTTGGGGACGTTGGGGTCGCGGGTCTTGTGCACGAAGGCCAGGGGCGCACCGTCGAGCGCGTCGGCCCACTTCTCGCCCACCTTGACGCGGCCGGCGTCGGGGGAGACGACCACCATGTTGTCCGTGCCGTACCTGGCCCGCACGTGCTCGGCGAGGATCGGCTGCGCGTGCATGTGGTCGACAGGGCCGTCGAAGAAGCCCTGGATCTGGTCGGTGTGCAGGTCGACGGTGATGATCCGGTCGGCGCCGGCCGTCTTGAGCAGGTCCGCCACCAGGCGGGCCGAGATCGGCTCGCGGCCGCGGTGCTTCTTGTCCTGGCGGGCGTACGGGTAGAAGGGCAGGACCGCGGTGATCCGCTTCGCCGAACCGCGCTTGAGCGCGTCGATCATGATCAGCGTCTCCATGATCCACTGATTGACCGGGTACGGCGCGCTCTGCAGGACGAAGGCGTCGCTGCCGCGCACCGACTCCTCGAAGCGCACGAAGATCTCGCCGTTGGCGAAGTCCCGCGCGGTCTGCGGGGTGACGTCCACGCCGAGCTCGTCGGCGACCTGCTTCGCCAGCTCGGGGTGGGCGCGCCCCGAGAACAGCATCAGGTTCTTCTGGTTGTCGATCCAGTTGCTCACTGCTCGTCAGTCCTCGCGATAGCGTTGCGGGCCGCCTCGGCCGAGCTGGTGCCCGACCGCTTGCGCAGTACCCACTCGTCGATGTTGCGCTGATCCGCGGCCGATACCGCCAGGGCTCCGGGCGGCACGTCGCGCTTGATCACGGTACCCGCTCCGGTGTACGCGCCGTCGCCCACCTCCACCGGCGCGATCAGCATGGTGTCCGATCCGATGCGCGCGTGGTCGCCGATCACCGTTCGATGCTTGTTCACCCCGTCGTAGTTCACCGTCACCGAGCCGCAACCGATGTTGCTGCCCTCGCCGATGGTCGCGTCGCCCACGTAGCTCAGGTGCGGGATCTTGCTGCCCGCCCCGATCTGCGCGTTCTTCGTCTCGGCGAACGCGCCGATCTTGCCCCGCGGCCCGAGGTCGGTGTTCGGCCGCAGGTAGCTGAACGGGCCGACGACGGCGTTCTCGCCGATCACGGAGAGGTGCACCTCGCTGCGCAGCACGGTGGCGCCGGCGTTCACCTCGGTGTCGATCAGGGTGGTGTCGGGGCCGATCACCGCGTCCTCGGCGATGACGGTGGCGCCGCGCAGGTGGGTGCCCGGCTCGATCACCACGTCGGGTGCGATCTCGACGTCCGCGTCGATGTAGGTGCTGGCGGGGTCGACGACGGTGACGCCGCCCAGCTGGTGCCGCTCGATGATGCGGCGGTTCAGCTCGCGGCCGAGCTGCGCGAGCTGGACGCGATCGTTGCAGCCGGCCACCAGCATCTCGTCGTTCACGTGCTCGCCGCGCACGAGTTGCCCTGCGGCGCGGGCGATTCCGATCACATCGGTGAGGTACAGCTCGCCCTGCGAGTTGTCGGGCCGCAGCTTGGCCAGCGCCGCGACGAGCTGCCCGTGGTCGAAGGCGTACACCCCGGAGTTGATCTCCGTGATCGCGAGCTGCTCCGCCGTCGCGTCCTTCTGCTCCACGATCTGGGTCACCTGGCCGTCCTGCGTGCGCAGCACCCGGCCGTAGCCGGTGGGGTCCGCGACCGCGGTGGTGAGCACGGTGACCGCGGCGCCCGCCCCGGAGGTGTGGGTCGCCAGCAGCTCGGCCAGCGTCGCGGCGTCCAGGAGCGGCACGTCGGCGGCCGTCACGATCACGGTGCCCGCGAAGTCGGCGGGGAGGGCGCCCAGGCCCGCCTGCACCGCGTCGCCCGTACCCCGCTGCTCGTGCTGGACCGCGACCAGGATCTCGTGGTCCAGCTCGCCGGCGGTGCTCAGCGCGGCCTCGGTGACCCGGTCGCGGTCGTGGCCCACCACCACCACGAGGTGGTCGGGACGGGTGCCCGCGGCGGCGTGCAGCGCGTGCCCCAGGAGGGTGCGGCCGGCGATGGTGTGCAGCACCTTCGGGGTCTTCGACCGCATCCGCGTCCCCGCGCCCGCGGCGAGGATCACCACCGCTGTACCGTTCGCCATCGCGTGCTCCTGAGATCTTATGCCGTGCGTTCGTGTGCGTCCCGCGTCGGCGCAATCCTACGAGAGCACTCCCCGCCGGTCGTCCGTGGCACAATGCTTGGCGACGGTTCCGAGTGGCACACGCCCGGTCCCGATCTCCCGTGGTGTAATCGGCAACACTTCTGATTTTGGTTCAGACATTTCAGGTTCGAGTCCTGGCGGGAGAGCAGCGATCACCGGGGCGGTTCCGCCCGCTCCCACGACTCGACGGGCCCGTCCACGGCGCGGAAGCCCGGGTGCGGCTCGGGGGTGTCGACGGTGCGCCAGTGCGCCGCGATCTCCGGGCTGCGGGCCTGAAGCTTGGCGCTCAGGTGCGCCCATTCCAGTTCGAGCTGGCCGCGGGTCACGTCGATCCGTGCGGCGGTCGCGCCGGGAATGTCGATCCGGGTGCGGTCGAAGCGGTAGCCCCGGGCGTCGGCCTCGTCGGCGAGCCGGGCGAGGTACGCCCCGACGGCGACGAGGGGCTCGGGGGCGGCGCGGAACCGCTCCAGCTGCGGGTGCCGGGTGTAGCCCTTGGTGCGGCCGGCGAGCACGGCCTGCGCGAGCAGTGTCTCCCGCCAGCACGCGACGAGCGCCTGCCGGTCGAGGTAGCGCGGGTGCACCGACCAGATCCGCATGGGTCCACGGTAGGTGCCGCGCCGCGGACCGTCGGCATCGACCGGCAGGCGCGGACCCCCGGACACGGGGGTCCAGCGGCCCGCGCCATCGCGGGAACGCGTGCGCCGGGGGAGGGGAGCGCCGCGATCGGGTCCGTCAGTTGGGCTCCTCCCAGTCGTAACCGGTGCCCGTATCCACCTCGACGCATTCGAGGGTGTCGCCGTCCGGGGTGGTGATGCGCTGGCCCTCCTGGGTGGCGCTGCAGGAGTCGTACATCGACGGGGTGTCGGCGGCGGCGATGGCGGGTGAGAAGGCGAGGCCGGATCCGCAGAGGGCGAGCAATCCGGCGGTGGCGAGGGTCTTGCGGCTGACGTTCATGGTTCGACGGTGCGCCGCGAACCTGTGGATCCGGTGTCAGTCGGGTAGGGGTCCGCTGCGGGTGTTCCCAATCCCTGTTGACCTGCGGATAGCGCCGGTTTTACCGGCGGCCGTCCGCGGCGCTCCCGAGCCGGTTTCGGGGCAATCGAAGGCATCATTCCTGCTTCTCGGGTTGACAAGAATAGATATCACCCATAACGTGAAACCTGCTCGATGCGACATAGATTTTGGATGGGAGCGAGAAGTGATCGACGAACACGCAACCGAGGCCGACGCTCCGGCTGAGCCTGTTGCGGCTGCTCCTCCCCTCGTGCTCCACCCGCGTGGTGGTGTCGTGATCGTGGCTCTGCTGCTACTCACGCTGGGACTGGTGCTGGTGCCGCTGGCGATGTTTCTGGCAGGGACGCCGGCCGGCTGATCGGCCTGCCGCGAGCGACGACGAACCAATCCGTTCCGACCGAAGGAGAAAAACATGGGCTTCACCGATGATGCGAAGAACAAGGCCGAGGACCTGAAGGGCCGCGCCAAGGAGGCTGCGGGGTCGGCGTTCGACGACCAGCAGCTCAAGAACGAGGGCCAGGCCGATCAGGCGGAGGCCTCCGTGAAGGACAAGATCGCCGGCGCGGCGGACAAGGTCAAGGAGGGGGTCGACGGGGTGAAGGACAAGCTGTCCGGCAACTGACCGTCATACCCCCCACCGCACGACGATTGGAGCTGGACATGATTCGACGGATCGCACGACCCCTTCTCGGGTCGGTCTTCGTCTACACCGGGTACACCGGCCTGACGAGCGACCCGGGGCGGAAGGCGGACACCGTCGCCCCGCTGGTGAACAAGGCCACCGAGGCCCTTCCGGATTCGCCGGTGGTCCCCACCAGTGCGCGTAGCTGGTTGCGGATCAACTCGGGTGTCCAGCTCGGTGGCGGGCTACTGCTCGCCACGGGCCGGGTGCCCCGCGTCGCCTCGCTGGCGCTCGCGGGCACCCTGGTTCCCGCGACGGTGGTGGACCACCCGTTCTGGGAGCAGTCGGACCCGGAGGTGCGCCGCGACCAGCAGCTGCACTTCGTGAAGAACCTGTCGCTGCTGGGCGGCCTGCTGATCGCGGGCTTCGATACCGAGGGTCGGCCCGGACTGAGCTGGCGCGCGCGGCGCGCGGCCGAGCGGGCGTCGGAGAAGGTCACCGACACCGTCCACGCGCTCACCCCCGGGCACGCGGACGACGACACCTCCCTCCGGGACCGGGCGCAGGCGGGGGCGCAGGCCGCGCAGGAGTACGGCGCGACCGCGATCGAGAAGGCGAAGCCCGCGATCGCAGGCGTGGTCGACAAGGCCCGCCCCGCCCTCGCGGACGCTGCCGAGAAGGTCCGGCCCGCCCTTGACGACGCCGTCGACCGGGCACGTCCCGTGCTCGCGGACGCTGCGGACCGGGCCCGTCCCGTGCTCGCGGACGCCGCGGACCGGGCCCGTCCCGTGCTCGCGGACGCGGCCGGTACCGCGTCCGGCGTCCTGGATGCCGCGGGCGAGCGCCTGCACGCCCTCCGGGACGAGGCCTCCGCCGCCGTGGCGGAGAGCAGGCGCGGGCGGCGCCGCTGACCATGGGCGCCTGACCGAGCCACCCGCCGGCCCACGCGGGCCGGCGGGTGGTCCCCCACTACCCGGACCCGGGGATCTACAGTGGGGGCATCAGGTTTTCGCTGCCGCGAGGAACAAGGCGACGCCGAGCGGAGAGGACGAAGGAGGAGTGCGATGTCGCAGACGTACCGCGTGCGCTCCGACCTCGGCGTGTACAGCATCTCGGTGGCGTCCGAGCTCTCGCAGGTGGGGCTCCAGACGCTCCGCCTCTACGAGCGGCGCGGCCTGATCCACCCGCAGCGCACCGCCGGCGGCACGCGCCGCTACAGCGAGAACGACATCACCCGCATCCGCCGGATCACCGAACTCGTGGCCACCGGCGTCAATCTTCCCGGCGTGGAACGCATCCTGACTCTCGAGGACGAGTGCCAGGACCTGCGGGCCCAGCTCGAGACCGCCCGCGGCCGGTGACTCGAAGCCGGTAGCGGCTACGGCTGCACGTTGATCGAATAGGCGGCCGCCGCATCGCGCACGTCGAGGACGTACTTGCGCGACTGGTTGTAGACCATGACGGCCTTCTCCCAGCCCCGGGCGGTGGTCAGGTCCTTCCCGGAGACGCACAGGTACCGCGCCGCGGTCATCGCGGCGTCGTCGATGTTGTCCGGATCGGCCTTGCCATCGCCGTTGGCGTCCACCCCGTACCGCTGCCACGTCTCGGGGATGAACTGGAACGGCCCCATGGCGGCGTCGTACTTCGCGTTCGGCCGGTGCGGATCGGTCCCGGTCGCGAGGATCTCCTGGTTGCCGTTGGTCCCGTCCAACGGGACACCGCGGATGGGCGGCGAGACCTTGCCGTCCTCGGCCACCGTCGCCCCGTGGTAGGTGCCGTGCTTGCTCTCGATGAACGCGATGCCGGCGAGCGTGGTCCATCCGATCCCGCACTCGGGGGTGCGCTGGCGCAGCGCCTCGGCGGCGTTGCCGTACGCCTCCAGCGAGATCACCGGGATCCCCGTGGCCACGCTGATCGGGGTCGCCCACTCGCGCAGCAGGTTCGCGGTGCGGCCGGGACCGTTCACGTCGATGTACGGCACGGGCACCCCGGAGCCGGGCGGGATGCCCTGGGGGATCTCGGGTCGCGGACTCAGCGCCCCGCAGCCCGCGAGCACCGTCGCGGCGGCGCCGACGGCGACCGCAGCGCGCACGCGGGAGAAGACCATGACTGCCGTGAACTCTCTTGCCGGGGGACGGACGCAGTGTCAACGTCCGGGCCGCGCGGCGGGGTTCCCGGGCATCACTCGGCGCCCCACGCGGCGGCCCACGATTCTAACCCGCGCTCGGCCATCGCCGACTCGGCGGCGCGCACCCGGTCCATGAAGGCCAGCACCCGCCGCCGGTAGTCCAGTTCGTAGGCGGCGTCCGGCTCATCGGGGTCGACGGTGACGGTGCGCACGTCGTCCGGGACCAGTTCCGCGGGGAACCCGGCGCTGCGCAGCCGCTCGAACACCTTCGCCACCAGCGCCAGCGACGGCTGGTTCAGCGAGATCGAGTCGAGTACGGAGGAGCGCGGCCCGCGCTCGATCCGCTTCTGCCGCTCCCAGTTCTCCGCCTGCGTCGCGACGTCGACCTCGGCACCGTCGGCCAGGTGCGGCGTGCGCCTGCGCACCTTCGCGGTCAGCGTGCGGGCCACCCCGTCGACGTCGAACGGGTGCGCTCCCTCCTCCGCGATCCGGGCGTGGAACACCACCTGCAGCAGCAGGTCACCGAGCTCGCTGCGGAGCTCGGCCGCGGCGTCCGCGCCCGCCCCGGGGCCGTCCAGCGCGGCCACGGCGTCGGCCACCTCGAAGGTCTCCTCCACCAGGTAGCGCAGCAGGCTCGCGTGCGTCTGCTCGGACTCCCAGGGGCCCTCGCGGCGCAGCCGGTCGATCAGCGCGACGGTGTCGAGCACCGCCAGACCGGCGGGGCGCGGGGCCGCGATCACCGTCGCCCCGGCCTTCCGCAGCGCGGCCGCGGCGGGGTGCGCCTCGTCGGAGGTGAGCAGGACGGGCGCCTCCGCGCCGTCGAAGCCGTGCTCGGGCGCCGGCCGCGCGCCGGGCAGGTGCGCGGTGAGCTCCGCGGGCAGCTCCGGCGTGACGTACACGGGGCCGGAGAGCAGGTCGAGCGCCGCGGCGGGCAGCAGGGCGGGCAGGGCGGGCAGCAGGAGCACGACGGTGCCCCGCGTCCCGCTCACGGGGTCTCCGCGGCGACCGCCCGAGGAGGGGAGGAGGTCGGGGAGTGCCCGGGGGGCAGCGTCCCCCGAGGGGGTTGGTCGAGCCGCCAGTACCCGGCGCCCTTGCCCGCCATGGCGGCGAGGAAATCGGCGACCGCCTGCAGCACCTCGATGTCGCGCACCCGCTCGCTGCCGACGCCGCCTCCGCCCACGCGGGGGAGCGGGAAGGTCACGGCGCGGGTGGCGGCGCGGTAGGAGCCGCCGGGGTACAGCCGCTTGAGGCGCATCTGCTGCGAGTCCAGCAGTTCCATCGGCGAGACCCGAAGGTTGGTGCCGGTCACGGTGATCTCCGTGACCCCGGCGTCCCGGGCGAGGGAGCGCAGCCGCGCGATGGCGGCCAGTCGCTCCACCTCCACCGGCGGCGGACCGTACCGGTCGGTGAGCTCGGTGAGCACCTCCGCGACGGCCGCATCGTCGTGTGCCGCAGCGAGTTTGCGGTACGCCTCCAGGCGCAGCCGGTCGCTGGTCACGTAGTCGGGCGGGATGTGCGCGTCCACCGGGAGGTCGATCCGCACCTCCTTCTGCTCCTCCGGGATGGTGATCGGCGTGCCGTCCGCGGCCGCGCGGTAGGCCTCCACGGCCTCGCCCACCAGCCGCACGTACAGGTCGAAGCCCACGCCGGCGACGTGGCCGGACTGCTCTGCGCCGAGCACGTTGCCGGCGCCGCGGATCTCCAGGTCCTTCATCGCCACGGCCATGCCGGCGCCGAGGTCGTTGTTCTGCGCGATGGTGGCCAGCCGGTCGTAGGCGGTCTCGGTGAGCGGCTTCTCCGGCGGGTACAGGAAGTAGGCGTAGCCGCGCTCCCGGGATCGGCCCACGCGCCCCCGCAGCTGGTGCAGCTGGCTCAGGCCCAGGTTCTCGGCCCGCTCCACGATGAGCGTGTTGGCGTTCGAGATGTCCAGGCCGGTCTCGACGATGGTGGTGCACACCAGCACGTCGAACTCCCGGTTCCAGAAGCCCTGCACGGTGCTCTCGAGGGCCTCCTCGCCCATCTGCCCGTGCGCCACCACCACGCGCGCCTCGGGGACCAGGTCCCGGATGTGCCCCGCGGCCTTGTCGATCGAGCTGACCCGGTTGTGCACGTAGAACACCTGGCCGTCGCGGAGCAGCTCGCGGCGGATGGCGGCGGCCACCTGCTTGTCGTCGTAGGCGCCCACGTAGGTGAGCACGGGGTGGCGCTCCTCCGGCGGGGTGAGGATGGTGGACATCTCGCGGATGCCGGCCATGCTCATCTCCAGCGTGCGGGGGATGGGGGTGGCGCTCATGGTGAGCACGTCCACGTTGGTGCGCAGCGCCTTGATGTGCTCCTTGTGCTCCACGCCGAACCGCTGCTCCTCGTCGACCACCACGAGGCCGAGGTCCTTCCAGCGCACGCCGGTCTGCAGCAGCCGGTGCGTGCCCACCACCACGTCCACGCCGCCGTCGGCGAGGCCCTCGAGCACGGCCCGCGTCTCCAGCTTGTCGGTGAACCGGGACAGGCCCTTCACGGTGACGGGGAAGCCCTGCATCCGCTCCTCGAAGGTCTTCAGGTGCTGTTGCGCGAGTAGCGTCGTCGGCACGAGCACCGCGACCTGCTTGCCGTCCTGGACGGCCTTGAAGGCGGCGCGCACCGCGATCTCGGTCTTGCCGTAGCCGACGTCGCCGATCACCACGCGGTCCATCGGGACGGCCTTCTCCATGTCCGCCTTCACGTCGCCGATCACCGTCATCTGGTCGACGGTCTCGGTGAACGGGAAGGCGTCCTCCATCTCCCGCTGCCACGGGGAGTCCGGCGCGAAGGCGTGCCCGGGCGCGGCGTTGCGGGCCGCGTAGAGCTGCACCAGCTCGCCCGCGATCTCGCGGACGGCCTTGCGCGCCTTACGTTTGGTGTTCTGCCAATCGCTGCCGCCCATCTTCGACAGCGCCGGCATCTCGCCGCCCACGTAGCGCGAGAGCTGGTCCAGCGATTCCATGGGCACGAACAGCTTGTCGCCCGGCTGGCCGCGTTTGCCGGGTGCGTACTCGATCACCAGGTACTCGCGTCGGGCGCCGGCCACGGTGCGTTCGATCATCTCGACGAACTTGCCGATGCCGTGCTCGTCGTGCACCACGAGATCCCCCGCGGTGAGCGCCAGCGGGTCGACCTGGTTGCGCCGCTTGGCCGGAAGCCGCCGGCCGTCGCCGGCGCCCGCCACGCGGTTGCCGGTGAGGTCCGGTTCGGCGAGCAGCACCAGCCGCTCCGCCGGTACCGTCAGCCCGGTCTGCAGGCTCCCGCGCAGCACGCCGACGGTGCCCGCCCGCGGGGCGGCGCCCGCGTCCAGCTCGGTGGCGGGGACCTCGGCGTCGCGGAGCCGCTCCAGGATGCGGGCGCGGGTGCCCTGGCCCGCCACCACGATCACGCCGGTGCCGCCGGCCGCCACGTGGGCGCGCAGGGTGGCGAACAGCTTCTCCGCCTCGGCCTCGGATCCCCGTGGCGCGGGGGCGTGTTCGGCGCGCACGGTGAGGTGATCGGGTCCCGTGTCGGGGCCGGCGGCGAGCGGCGAGATCGTCCACCACGGGATCCCCAGCGCGGCCACCGATTCCCGCACCTCGTCGAGCGAGCGGTAGGCGCTGGCGCTGAGGTTCATCCCGCTCGGGTCCAGCGGTGCGGCCGATCCGAGCGCCGCCGCGGTCCACGACGCCTCGAGGAACTCCTGACCGGTGCGGCCGAGGTCGGCTGCGCGGGTGCGGATCTTCTCCGGATCCAGGAGCAGGGTGTGGGCGCCGGCCGGCAGCACGTCGGTGAGCAGTTGCAGCTCGCCCGGAACGAGCGCGGGGATGAGGGCCTCCATGCCCTCCACGGGGATGCCGTTCGCCAGCTTCTCCAGCATCTCCACCAGCGCGGCGTCCGATTCGTGCTCGGCCTTCAGTGCGGCGGCCCGCTCGCGGACCTCGGCGGTGAGCAGCAGCTCGCGGCACGGGTACACGTGCACCGTGCCCACCTCCACCTCGGGCTGGGAGCGTTGATCGGCCACGGAGAAGGCGCGCAGGTCGGTGATCTCGTCGCCCCAGAACTCCACGCGCACAGGGAGATCCGTGGTGGTGGGGAACACGTCCAGGATGCCGCCGCGCACGGCGAACTCCCCGCGCTTGCCCACCATGTCCACGCGCGTGTACGCGAGCTCCACGAGGGTCTCGATGAGCTCCTCGAAGTCGTACTCGAGCCCCTCGCGCAGCGTCACCGCCGGTGCGTCGCCGAGGCCGGGCGCCATCGGCTGTACCAGCGAGCGGACCGTCGCGATCACGGCGCGCAGCGGCTCGCCGTACTGGGCGTCGTCGGGGTGGGCCAGGCGGCGCAGCACCTGCAGCCGCCGCCCCACGGTGTCGGCACCGGGGGAGAGGCGTTCGTGCGGCAGCGTCTCCCAGCTCGGGAACTGGGCCACCGCGTGCTCGCCCAGCATCTCGCGCAGTTCGGAGCTCAGGTCGTCGGCCTCGCGCCCGGTCGCGGTGACCACGAGGACGGGGGCGCGCCCGGCGAGGGCGGAGACCAGGAAGGGGCGGGCACCGTCGACCGCGGTCACGGTGAGGTCGGGCCGCCCCGCGGCGTCGGCGAACGCGGCGACATCGGGATCCGCGGCGACCGCCCCGCTCAGTCCGGAGAGGGCGGGGACGGATACGGGGGCGGGGTTGGACACCGGAACAGTCTATTGGCGTGGTCCGACACGTGCCGACGGGCCCGAGCGCCCGCACCCCGTCGACCCTAGCGGGCGGTACAGCGCACTCGCGTGTCGTGCATTCCCTCTGTCCATGGACCTGGGGAGGTGTCCGTCCCGCTAGGGGCGGCCGGGTGCCGGGGTGCCGCCGCGGCGGTCAGGCGTCCGGGGCGGGGTCGACGATGCCGTCGAGTCGGCTGGGCTCGATCGCGACGGGGTTCTCCTTGAGGCCGATGAGGCCGTACCAGGACAGGTTCACGATGTGGGCGGCCACCGTCTCCTTCGGCGGCGTGCGCACCTCGAGCCACCACTGCGCCGTCATCGCGACCATGCCGACCAGCGCCTGCGCGTAGAGCGGGGCCAGCTGCGGATCGAGGTTCTTGTGCGTGAACTCGCCCTCGAGGTGGCTCTCCACCTGGCTCACCAGGTCGTTGAGCAGCGTGGAGTAGCCGCCCGAGTGCTCGACGGAGCTGTTGCGGGTGAGGATGCGGAAGCCGTCGGCCCGCTCCTCGACGTAGGTCAGCAGCGCGAGCGCGATCTGCTCGATGCGGGTCTTGGACCGGTCCTCGCGCATCGCGCGGGAGAACACCTCCAGCACCATCTCCATCTCGCGGTCCACGACCACCGCGTACAGCCCCTCCTTGCCGCCGAAGTGCTCGTACACCACGGGCTTGGAGACCTCGGCCTTCGCGGCGACCTCCTCGATGGTCGCGGCCTCGTAGCCGCGCTCGGCGAACACGGAGCGGGCCGTGTCCACCAGCTGGTTCCGCCGCTCGGCCGCGGTCATCCGCTTCCGGCCGGTGCCGCCGGCGCCCTTGGTCGGCTTCGCGGCGGTCACGGCAGGTTCGGGTCCTGCTTCTGCGCGGCCACCTGCGCGCGGTACGCCTGCTCCGCCCTGTCGTGCTGGCGCTTGATGTACCGGCTCGCGAAGATCAGGCCCACGAAGAACACCACCTCGAAACCGATGGCCACCAGGTACAGGACCCGCTGCGTGGTGTTCTGGGCGTCCGTGAGCCGCCAGATCAGGACGGCCAGCACCAGCACCAGCACGGCGCCCATCGCCTTCAGGTTGAGGCCGTTGCTGAACGGAAGCGGCTTGTCACTCATGATCGACCAGTCTACTTACCGCCCGCTGAGCACCGTGAGGTCGCCGAACAGGTCCAACAGCGGCTGCGGGAACAGCCCGAGCGCGACGACCGCCGCCACCCCGAGGGCGATCGCGAATCCGGTGAGCGGATCCACCCGGGGCACGTCCGGCGCGAACTCGTGCGCCGCAGCGAAGTACATGGTCATGAGCACGCGGATGTAGAACACGGCGGCCAGCGCGCTGGCGAGCACGCCGACCACCCCGCGCCGCGCGCCGCCGCGCCGCGCCGCCGCGGCGAACACCGCGAACTTGCCGGCGAAGCCTCCGGTCAGCGGGATCCCGGCGAAGGACAGCAGGAACAGCGCCATCGCGCCGGCCAGCAGGGGCCGGGTGCGGCCCAGCCCGGCCCACCGGTCCAGCTCGGGCACTTCGACGGTGCCGCCGTCCGGCCGCGTCTCCCGTACCGCGTTGGCCACGGCGAACGCGCCGACGGTGCTGAGGCCGTACACCGCCAGGTAGAAGCACACCGCAGCGGTGCCGCGGACCGTGCCCGCGAACACTCCGATCAGTAGGAAGCCGGTGTGCGCGATCGCCGAGTACGCCAGTAGGCGTTTCACATCCGACTGGGTGACGGCGATGACGGAGCCGACGATCACGGTGAGCACCGCGACCGCGGCGACCACCGGCCGCCACGGCACGTCCCGGAAGGCCACCAGCGTGAGCCGCAGGATCACCCCGAACGCCGCGATCTACGTGGCGGCGCCCAAGAACGCGGAGACCGGGGTCGGCGCGCCCTGGTACACGTCCGGCACCCACGAGTGCAACGGCACCGCGCCCACCTTGCACAGCCGGCCCACCCCGATCAGCGCGGCGCCCATCGCGCCGAGCACCCGGTCCTGCGGGACCGCGGTGATCGCCGTCGCGCCGGTCGCCGCGAACCGCAGCGCCACGCCGAACAGCAGGATCGCCGAGCTGAACGCGCCGAGCAGGAAGTACTTCAGCGCCGCCTCGAGCGGCAGCAGGCCGCGCCGCCGTGCCAGCGCGCACAGCAGGTACAGCGGCAGCGAGAGGACCTCCAGTGCCACGAACAGGGTCAGCAGGTCCTGCGCCGAGACGAACGCCAGCATCCCGCCGAGCGCGAACATCGTCAGCGGCACCGCCTCCGTGTGCGTCAGCGACTCGTACCGCGCCACCATCAGCGCCACCGCGGGCAGCGTCGAGACGAGCAGCAGGCCCTGCAGCGCGAGCGAGAGCCCGTCGTCGGCGACCGAACCGGCCAGCACCGAGCGGGGGCGGGCCCCGGCGTCGGCGAGCACGATCACCGCGACGAGTGCCCCCACCAGGGCGCACCCCGCGAGTACGGCGTGCACCCGGGCCCGCGCCGCCCGCGGCGCGAACGACTCCACCCGCACTCCGACGACGGCGGCGGCGAAGACGATGATCGCCGGAGCGATCTGCGAGTACTCGATCGACGGCGCCGGGAGCGCAGCGAGCGGGCCGAGTGGGTGAAGGGTCATCGCGCGACCTCCGCCACCGTCGGCGAGACGGACGGGGTGATCGCGTCCAGCACCGGACCGGGGAACAGGCCCAGCACGAAGATCGCGACCACGAGCGGCACCAGCACCAGCAGCTCGCGCGGCCGCGCATCGCCCGAGCCGCCCGGCCCGCTCGCTGCGCTCCCGGAGCCGAAGGTGCGCTCCACCTCCTCCGTCGCGGGGCCGGTGAACATGCGCTGATAGGTCCACAGGACGTACATGGCGGACAGCACCAGCGCCGTGACGGATACGACGGCCGCCACGGCCCACCGCGGGTAGGTGCCCACCACGACGAGCAGTTCGGAGACGAACGGGCCGAGGCCGGGCAGCGACAGCGTGGCGAGGCCGGCGATGAGGAACACCGCGCCCAGCCTCGGCGCGCGGGACCACACGCCGCCGAAGTCGGCGATCTCGCGGCTGCCCCGCCGCGCCACCAGGATCCCGGCGGTGAGGAACAGCGCCGCCGTGGCCACGCCGTGGTTCACCATGTACAGAACGGAACCCGATTGGGAGTCGCCGGTCCGCGCGAACACGCCCAGGATGATGAAGCCGAAGTGGCTGATCGACGTGTACGCGATGAGCGCCATCACATCGGACTGCCCGATCGCCAGGATCGCGCCGTAGACGATGCCGATCACGGCGAGCGCCGCCACCCAGGGGGCGAACCGCGCCGCCGCGTCCGGGAACAGGGTGAGGCAGTAGCGCAGCATCGCGAACGTGCCCACCTTGTCGACGATCGCCATCATCAGTACCGCCGTGGGCGGATTGGTCTGCACCGCGGCGCCGGGCAGCCAGGTGTGCAGCGGCCACAGCGGCGCCTTCACCGCGAACGCGAACAGGAAGCCCAGGAACATCAGGTCCTGCCCGATCCCGGGGCCGGGCCGCGCACCGTCGATCAGGGCGCGCAGGTCGAACGTGCCGGACGCGGCGTACAACCCGACCACCGCGGCCAGCATCACCAGCCCGCCGGCCAGGTTGTAGAGCAGGAACTTCACCGCCGCCTGCGCGCGGAGCCCGGCCTCGCCGCCCGTCCCGCCGAACCCGGCGAGCAGGAAGTACAGCGGGATCAGCATCGCCTCGAACAGGAGGTAGAACAGGAGCACGTCGGTGGTGAGGAAGCTGATCAGCACCATCGCCTCGACGGCGAGCGTGAGCGCCACGTAGGTGCCGCCGCGCGGGGACGCGGCCTCCTTCCGGGCTGCCAGCAGCAGGATCGGCAGCAGGGCGGTGGTGAGCAGCGCCAGCACCAGCGCGGTGCCGTCCATCGCCAGGCGGTAGCCGGCCCCGAACGACGGTATCCACGAGTGCGATTCGACGAACTGGAAGCCTCCGGCCGGGTCGAAGGCGAACGCCAGACCCACACCGATCGCCAGCGCGAGCAGCGATGCCGCGAGCCCGATCCACCGGGCCGCGCGGGGCATCGCCGCGGCGGCCACGGCGCCCACCGCGGGCACCGCCCAGAGCAGCGTCAGCCACGGCGCGTTCATGAGAGCCACACCGCCGCGGCGCCGATCAGCACCGCCGTCCCGGCCAGCATGGCGAGCGCGTAGCTCCGCGCGTACCCGGTCTGCGAGCGGCGCAGCACCAGCGATCCCACGTGCACGCCCGCCGGAATCGCCTCCACCGCACCGTCGATGCCCGTGCGGTCGGCCACCACCAGGGCGTGCGTCAGGGCCTGCCCGGGCCGCATGAACACCGCCTCGTTCACGGCGTCCCCGTACAGGTCGGCGCGGGCCGCGCGGGTCAGCGGGCCCACCCGTTCCGGCGCCGTGACCTCCACGGTGCGGGTCACCACGAGGGCCACCGCGACCCCGATCGCGACGGTGCCGAGGACGATCAGGGTGACCACCCACGCGGGGAACGCGTGGTGCTCCTCCGGGACGGAACCGACGGCGGGAGCGAGGAAGTCGCGGATGCGGCCGCCGATCACGAGCAGCGCGCCGGCGCCGATGCTGCCGATGGCCAGCAGGATCATGGGCGCGGTCATCGTGTGCGGGGATTCGTGCGGATGGGCGTCGTCGCGCCACCGCCGCTCCCCGAAGAAGGTCAGCATCATCACCCTCGTCATGTAGAAGCCCGTGATGCCCGCACCCAGGATCGCTGCGGCGCCGAGCACGATCGCCCAGAACCCGCCCCCGTCACGGCTCAGGGCGGTCTCGATGATCCCGTCCTTGGTGTAGAAGCCCGAGAGCGGCGGCACCCCGATGATCGCGAGGTAGCCGAGGCCGAAGGTCACGGCGGTCACGGGCATGACCCGCGCCAGGCCGCCGTACCGGCGCATGTCCGTCTCGTCGTTCATGCCGTGCATGACCGAGCCCGCCCCGAGGAACAGCCCGGCCTTGAAGCACCCGTGCGCCAGCAGGTGCGCGATCGCGAGCGCGTACCCGGCCGGGCCGAGACCGGCGGCCAGGAACATGTAGCCGATCTGGCTCATGGTGGAGGCGGCGAGCGCCTTCTTGATGTCGTCCTTCGCGCAGCCGATCACCGCGCCGAACAGCAGCGTGATCGCGCCGACGGCGAGCACGAAACCCTGTGCCACCGGCGCGGCCTCGAACACCGGGCCGGTGCGCACGATCAGGTACACGCCCGCGGTCACCATGGTGGCGGCGTGGATCAGTGCCGAGACGGGGGTGGGGCCCTCCATCGCATCGCCGAGCCAGCTCTGCAGCGGCACCTGTGCGGACTTCGCGCACGCGGCCAACAGCAGCAGCAGGCCCAGCCAGGTGAGCGTCCCCTCGCCGGCCTCACCGACGCGGGGCAGGAACCCGCCGAAGGAGGTGGTGCCGAACGTCGCCAGCGTCACGGCGACGGCCAGCGCGAGCCCCATGTCGCCGACCCGGTTGACGATGAAGGCCTTCCGCGCGGCGGTCGCCGCGGACGGCTTGTGCTGCCAGAACCCGATCAGCAGGTACGACGCGAGGCCCACGCCCTCCCAGCCGAGGTACAGCACCACCAGGTCGTCGGCGAGCACTAGCACCAGCATCGCGCCGAGGAACAGGTTGAGGAACCCGAAGAACCGTCGCCGCCCGGGGTCGTGCGCCATGTAGCCCAGCGAGTACACGTGGATCAGGGTGCCGACGCCGGTGATCAGGAGCGCGAAGCACACCGAGAGCTGATCGAGCCGCAGGGCCACGTCCACCGAGAGGTCGCCGCCGGAGAACCAGTGGTACAGCACCACGCCCACCGACCGGTCGGCGGCGTCCCGGCCGAGGAGCAGACCGAATGCGATGGCCGCCACCACGAACGAGCCCGCCGCGACCGCGGTCCCGAACAGGTGGCCCCAGGCGCCGGTGCGGCGCCCGCCGAGGAGCAGCAGGGCCGCTCCGGCGAGGGGGATCAGCGGCAGTGCCGCGAGGAGTACGGTCACCGCTCACCGCCTCATCAGGTGCGGTTCGTCGACGGACACGGACCGCCGGACCCGGAAGATCGCGATGATGATCGCCAGGCCCACCACCACCTCCGCGGCGGCCACGACCATCGTGAAGAACGCCAGCACCTGGCCGTGCGGCACGGCGTGGATCCGGCCCGCGGTGACCAGGGCCAGATTCGCGGCGTTCAGCATCAGCTCCACGCACATGAACATCACGATCGCGTTGCGCCGCACCAGCACACCGGCGGATCCGATCGCGAAAAGCAGCGCGGCGAGGTACAGGTAGAGGTGCGGATTCACGGCGACACCTCCTGATCCCGCAGCGCGTGCGGGACCTCGTCATCGAGGTGGTTCTCCCGTCCCGGGAGCTCGCGGCGCTCGCCGGGCACGCGCGGGGTGAGCGTGTGGTTGACGGAGTCCGGGGCGGGCGTACCGTCGGGCAGCAGGGCCGGCAGGTCGACGGCGTTGCCGAGCGCGTACACGCCGGGGTTGGGCAGCGGGGTGGCGCGGTGGCCCTCCCGGAACCGCCGGATCGACTGCTCGCGCTGGCCGAGCGCGTCGGCGAGCTTCTCCCTGTGCGCCAGGATCATCGCGCCCACGGTGGCGGTGATGAGCAGCGCCGCGGTCAGCTCGAAGGCCCACAGGTAGCGCACGAACACGGTGTCGGCCAGGGCCTCCACGGAGTTCGGCGGGTACCCGCCCGGCCCGCCGCTCGGCCCCGCGCCGGCCCCGGGGGCCGGGAGCGTGGCCCGGGCCACCAGGCTCACGAGCAGGATCCCGAAGGCCAGACCCGCGACGGCGGAGGCGATCCGGTGCCCGCGCAGGGTCTCCCCGAACGAGTCCGACGAGTCGACGCCCACCAGCATCACCACGAACAGGAACAGCATCATCACCGCGCCGGTGTACACGACCACCTGCACCACGCCGAGGAACGTCGCGCCCTGCGCGATGTACGCGACCGCGAGCAGGATCATGGTGGCCGCCAGGCACAGCGCGGAGTACACCGCCTTGGAGGCGAGCACCACGCCGAGCGCGAACACCACCGCGGGCACCGCGACGATCCAGAACGCCCACTCCTCGCCGGTCATTCGTCCACCTTCCCCCGGTAGTAGTCGGCGGCGGTGAGGCCCTCGCGCATGGCGTGCGGGGGTGCCTGCTCCCCGTCGTGGAGCGGGGCCAAAAGGTCCTCCTTGTCGTAGATCAGGGCGCTGCGGTCCCGGTCGGCCATCTCGTAGTCGTTCGTCATCGTCAGCGCGCGGGTGGGGCACGCCTCCACGCACAGGCCGCAGCCGATGCACCGGAGGTAGTTGATCTGATAGGTCCTGCCGTAGCGCTCGCCGGGCGAGTACCGCTCGTCCTCGGTGTTGTCGGCGCCCTCCACGAATATGGCGTCCGCCGGGCAGCTCCACGCGCACAGCTCGCAGCCGATGCACTTCTCGAGGCCGTCCGCGTACCGGTTCAGTCGGTGCCGGCCGTGATAGCGCTCCGCGGTCGGCGTCTTCACCTCCGGGTAGTGCTCGGTGACCGGCTTGCTGAACATGGTCCGCAGGGTCACGCCGAAACCCGCGAGGCCGAGCGGGTGGCCTCCGGGTGGGGGCGATGCAGCATCAGCCATGGGACGCCTCCTTCGCTTCGGCCTCGCGCGGCAGAGCGCGCCGGGCGGGCTCGGACAGGTACTGGCCCGGCATCGGCGGGACGGGGAAGCCGCCGGCCATCGGGTCGAAGGGCATCGAGAACGTGGAGAGATCTGGGGCGGGCTCGGGTGCCCTCTGCCGACGGTGCCGGGCCACGAGGACCCCGAACACGGCGAGGGTGAACACGAGCGACACGGCCGGCGCCAGCACAGTGGTCGAGTGTCCCGCCAGCGCCAGTGCCTGCACCACCCCGGCCACCAGCACCCACGCCAGCGCCGAGGGGATCAGCATCTGCCAGCCGAACCGCATGAACTGGTCGTACCGCAGGCGCGGCAGCGTGGTCCGCAGCCAGATGAACCCGAACATGAAGCACCACACCTTGCCGACGAACCACAGCACCGGCCACCAGCCGGAATTCGCCCCGTCCCACAGGTTCAGCGGCCACGGCGCGTGCCAGCCGCCCAGGAACAGGGTGGTGGCCAGGGCGGAGACGGTGGTCATGTTCACGTACTCGGCGAGCATGAACATCGCGAACTTGAGCGAGCTGTACTCGGTGTGGAAGCCGCCCACCAGCTCGCCCTCGGCCTCGGGCAGGTCGAAGGGGGCGCGGTTGGTCTCGCCCACCATCGACACCACGTAGATCACGAACGAGGGCAGCAACAGGAACACGTACCAGGTGCCCTCCTGCCGGGCGACGATGCCGGAGGTGGCCATGGTGCCCGCGTACAGGAACACCGCGGCGAAGGAGAGCCCCATCGCCACCTCGTAGCTGATCACCTGCGCCGTGGAGCGGAGGCCGCCGAGCAGCGGATAGGCCGATCCGGACGACCAGCCGGCGAGCACGATGCCGTACACGCCGATGCTGGTGATCGCCAGGATGTACAGGACGGCCACCGGAAGGTCGGTGAGCTGCAACGGCGTCCGCGTCCCGAACACGGACACCTCCGGACCGAACGGGATCACGGCGAAGGCCATGAACGCGGGGATCGTCGCGATGATCGGCGCCAGTAGGTACACCGGCTTGTCGACCCCGAGGGGTGTGATGCCCTCCTTGAGAGCCAGCTTGATGCCGTCGGCGAGGGACTGCAGGATGCCGAACGGCCCCAGGCGGTTCGGGCCGTACCGGTGCTGCATCCGGCCCATCACCTTGCGTTCGATCAGGATGGCCGCGAGCACGGTGAGCACCAGGAACGCGAAGATCGCGACGGCCTTCGCCAGGATCAGCCACCACGGGTCCCGGCCGAAGGCGGAGAGGTCGACGGGTTCGTGCGGTCCGAGCGCGCGGATGCCGGTCATCGCGGGTACCCCCACTGGCCGATCGACACGACCGCCCCCGAGGTCGCGCGCAGCGTCTCGAAGACGGTGCTACCCGGCGAGTTCTGCGGCACCCACACCACGCGGTCGGGCATCTCGGTGATCTCGAGCGGCAGCGTGATCGCGCCGTGCCGAGTGGAGACGACGACGGGGGAACCGTCGGCCACCTGGATCTCGTCGGCGGTGGCCGCGGACAGTCGGGCGACGGCGGGCCTCGCGGTCGCCGCGAGGTCCGGCTCGCCGTCCTGCCCGCGGCCGAGATCGAGCAGCTGCCGCCACGTCGCCAGCACGGCCTCACCGGCGGCGGGGGACGGCGGAACGGCGGCGGGCGGAGCGGCGACGGGCCGACGGGGCAGCCGGGCCGCACCGAGGGAGCGCAGGGCGGCCGCGGCACCGTCGGAATCGGTGAAGCCGAGATCGGCGTGCATCGCCCGCGCGAGGACGGCCAGCACCCGCGCGTCCGGCAGCGCCCCGGGGGTGGGGAGCGCCGCGCCGAAGCTGCGTTCGCGCCCCTCCCAATCGCGGAAGGTGCCGGCGCGCTGCGCGACGGTGGCCACGGGCAGCACCACATCCGCCCGGGCGGTGACCTCGGACTCGCGCTGCTCCAGGCTCACCACGAACGCGGCGTCGAGGGCGCGTCGCGCCGCGTCCGGATCGGGCAGGTCCGCCACGTCGACGGCGCCGCACACCAGCGCGGGCAGATCCCCCGCGGCCGCGGCGGCCAGTATGCCGGCGGTGTCGCGGCCCGGGCCGTCCGGAAGCGTTGCGCCCCAGAGCTCCTCGACCTCGATCCGGTGCGCGTAGTTGGCGGTCAGCCGGCCGCCCGGCAGGATCCCGGCCTGGGCGCCGGCCGCCAGTGCCGCGGGCTCGCCGGCGCGGCGCGGGATCCACGCGAGCCGGGCGCCGGTGGTGCCTGCGAGCGCGGCTGCCGCGGCGAGCGCCCCGGGCGCCGTGGCCGGCCGCTCGCCGACGAGGATCACCGAACCCGCTGCGGAGAGCTGTTCCGCGAGCGCGGGATCCGCGAGGGCGGCGGCCTCGCCGCCGGGCGTGCAGGCGAGGAGCGTGCCGTCGAGGCGGCCCAGCCCGCGGGAGGCGTAGGGGGCGATCGAGAGCACCCGCGTGCCGCGCGCCCGCACCGCCTTCCGCAGCCGCAGGTGCACGATGGGAGACTCCTCCTCCGGCTCGAAGCCCACGAGCAGCACGACGGGCGCCGCCTCGAGATCCGCGTAGCCCACCTCGCCCAGCGCGCCGGAGGCGAGGAACGCCGCCTCCTCCGCGCTGTGCGGGCGGATCCGGAAGTCGATGTCGTTGGTGCGCAGCGCGATGCGGGCGAAGGCGGAGTAGGCGTACAGGTCCTCGACGGTGCCGCGGCCCCCGGCGAGGACGCCCGCCGCGCGGCCCGCGAGGCCGCGGGCGCCGGCCGCGACGGCCTCGGGCCAGGAGGCGGGGGCCAGCACGCCGTCCTCGCCGCGGACCAGCGGCGTGGTCAGGCGGTCGGGTGCCGTGGCGTACGCGAACGCCCACCGGCCCTTGTCGCAGTTCCACTCCTCGTTGACCGCGGGATCGTCGCCCGCGAGGCGGCGAAGCACCACCCCGCGGCGGTGATCCACCCGCAGCGCGCAGCCGCTGGCGCAGTGCTCGCAGGCAGACGGGGTGGAGACCAGGTCGAACGGGCGGGCCCGGAACCGGTAGGAGGCGTTGGTGAGCGCGCCCACGGGGCAGATCTGCACCGTGTTGCCGGAGAAGTAGGAGTCCAGCGGCTCATCGCCCGCGACGCCCACCTGTTGCAGCGCACCACGATCGAGCATCTCGATGAAGTCGTCGCCGGCGATCTCCTCGGAGAACCGGGTGCAGCGCGCGCACAGCACGCAGCGTTCGCGGTCGAGCAGGATCTCCGCCGAGAGGGGGATCGGCTTGGGGTAGGTGCGCTTGTCGGCGGCGGGGAAACGGGTGACCGCGCGCCCGGCCGACATGGCCTGGTTCTGCAGCGGGCACTCGCCGCCCTTGTCGCACACCGGGCAGTCCAGGGGGTGGTTCACCAGCAGCAGCTCCATCACGCTGCGCTGCGCGCCCGCCGCCGCGGCGGAGGTGGCCTGCGTGCGGATCACCATGCCCTCGGTCACGGTGGTGGTGCAGGACGCCAGCGGCTTGCGCTGCCCCTCCACGTCCACCAGGCACTGGCGGCAGGCGCCCGCGGGGGCCAGCAGCGGGTGATCGCAGAACCGGGGGATGGCGATGCCCAGCTCCTCCGCGGCGCGGATCACCAGCGTCCCGTCGGGGACCTCGATCTCGATGCCGTCGATGCTCGCCCTGACCGTCATCGCGCACCTCCCGACGGCGCGACCGGCGCCTCCCGCATCGACGCCGCGGGATCGAACGGGCAGCCGCCCTCGGCGACGTGCCGCTCGTACTCCTCGCGGAAGTACTTCAGGGAACTCTGGATCGGCCTCGCCGCGCCGTCGCCCAGCGCGCAGAACGCCTTGCCGAGCACGCCGTCGGCGACGTCGGCGAGCGTCCCCAGGTCCTCCTCGCGGCCCTCGCCCTCCTCGAGCCGGCGCAGCAGCCGCACCAGCCAGTAGGTGCCCTCCCGGCACGGGGTGCACTTGCCGCACGACTCGTGCGCGTAGAACTCCAGCCAGCGCAGCACGGCCCGCACCACGCAGACGGTGTCGTCGAAGATCTGCAGCGCCTTGGTGCCCAGCATCGACCCGGCGCCGGCCACTCCTTCGTAGTCCAGCGGCACGTCGAGGTGCTCCGCCGTCAGCAACGGCGTCGAGGAGCCGCCCGGCGTCCAGAACTTGAGCTTGTGCCCGGGCCGCACCCCGCCGGCCAGCTCCAGCATCTCCCGCAGCGTCACGCCGAGCGCCGCCTCGTACTGTCCGGGGCGCACCACGTGCCCGGAGATCGAGTACAGGGTGAAGCCGGGCGACTTCTCGCTGCCCATCCCGCGGAACCAGTCGGCGCCGCGCGCCAGGATCGCGGGCACGCTCGCGATCGACTCCACGTTGTTCACGCACGTGGGGGACGCGTACAGGCCGGCGACCGCGGGGAACGGCGGCCGCAGCCGGGGCTGGCCGCGGCGGCCCTCGAGCGAATCGAGCAGGGCCGTCTCCTCCCCGCAGATGTACGCGCCGGCCCCGCCGTGCACCACCAGGTCCACGCTGAAACCGCTGGGCCCCAACGGCGTACCCAGGTACCCCGCCCGGTGGGCCTCCGCGACGGCGGCCCGCAGCCGCCGCTGCACGCCCAGCACCTCGCCGCGGACGTAGATGAACGCCCGCCGCGCGCGGATCGCGTAGGACGCGATGATCACACCCTCCACCAGGGTGTGCGGCGTCGCGAACATCAGCGGCATGTCCTTGCACGTGCCGGGCTCGGACTCGTCGGCGTTCACCACCAGGTAGTGCGGCTTGTCGGCGCCGGGCTTGGGCTCCTCGCCCGGGCGCACCTGGGGGATGAAGCTCCACTTCAGTCCCGTGGGGAAGCCCGCCCCGCCGCGACCGCGCAGGCCCGCCTCCTTGACCAGCTCGATCACCTCGTCGGGCGTCATCGCCAGCGCGCGGTCGAGTCCCTGGTAGCCGCCGGCGGCGCGGTAGGAGTCGAGGGTCCACGGCTCCGGATCGCCCCAGTGCTCGGACAGTACGGGTGTCAGGTGCGCGGTCATGGCCGCTCCTCGGGCAGTGCCCGCAGGCCGGCCATCGTGGCGGCGCCGCCGGCACCGGAGGCGGAGACCGCGCCGGGGCGGTCGTCGGTGAAACCGGCCAGCAGCCGGGCGGTCTCGCGGAAGGTGGCCAGCGGGGCGCCGCGCGTCGGCGACGGCGGCCGCCCCGCGCGCAGGGCGTCCACCAGCTCGCGGGCGCTCGCCACCGTCTGATCGTCGAAGAACTCCCAGTTGACCATGATCACCGGTGCGTAGTCGCAGGCCGCGTTGCACCCCACCCGCTCCACGGTGACCCTCCCGTCCGCCGTCGTCTCCCCGGGCGCGATCCCGAGGTGCTCGCACAGCGAGGAGAGGATCGCGTCGCCCCCGAGCACCGCGCACAGCGTGGTGGTGCACACGCCCACCAGGTACTCGCCGGTGGGGCCGCGCCGGTACATCGAGTAGAAGGTGGCCACCGAGACCACCTCCGCGGCGGTGAGATCGAGTGCGTCCGCGCAGAACTCGATGCCCGCGGGGGTGATGTACCCGTCCTCGGACTGCACCAGGTGCAGCAGCGGCAGCAGCGCCGAGCGGGGCTCCGGGTAGCGGGAGATCAGCTCTGCCGCATCCGATCGCAGGCGCTCGGCCACGTCCCGCGGGTACTCGGTGCGCGCTCCGGGGCGGTACAGCTGCACCGACTCCTTCGGCCGGGCGCCGAACTCGGCGATCGGGAGGAACACGGGTTCGCTCATCGGTCCACCCCTCCCATCACGGGGTCGATGCTGGCGACGGCGGCGATCACGTCCGACACCATGCCGCCTTCGCACATCGCCGCCACCGCTTGCAGATTCGTGAACGACGGGTCGCGGAAGTGCACCCGGTAGGGCCGGGTGCCGCCGTCGCTCACCGCGTGCACCAGCAGCTCGCCGCGCGGCGCCTCCACGGAGGCGGCCACCTGCCCCGCCGGGACGGCGAAGCCCTCGGTCACCAGCTTGAAGTGGTGGATCAGCGATTCCATCGAGTCGCCCATGATCTCCGCGATGTGCGCGCGCGAGTTGCCCAGCCCGTCCGGGCCGACCGAGAGATCGGCGGGCCAGCCGAGGCGGGCGTCGTCGACCATCACCGGCCCGGGACGGAGCCGGTCGAGGCACTGCTCCACGATGCGCAGCGACTGGTTCATCTCGAGCACGCGGATCAGGTACCGCCCGTAGCAGTCGCAGCCGGAATCGGTGATCACGTCGAACTCGTAGTCCTCGTAGCCGCAGTAGGGTTCGCTGCGGCGCAGGTCGTGCGGGAGCCCCGTGGACCGCAGGACGGGGCCGGTGATGCCGAGCGCCATGCACCCCGTCAGGTCCAGGTAGCCCACGTTCTTGGTGCGGGCGATCCAGATCGGGTTGTCGGTGAGCATCGACGACATCGCCGCCAGCTGCTTCGGCAGCGTCCGCAGCAGCTCGCGGATCTGCGGCACCGCCTCGTCGGGCAGGTCGGCCGCCACGCCGCCCGGCCGGATGTACGCGTGGTTCATCCGCAGCCCGGTGATCGTCTCGAACACGTCGAGGATCTGCTCCCGGATCTCGAATCCCTTGAGCATGGGGGAGACCGCGCCGAGCTCCATGCCGCCGGTGGCGAGCGCCACCAGGTGGCTGGTGATCCGGTTCAGCTCCATCAGCAGCACGCGGATCACGCTGGCGCGCTCGGGGATCTCCTCGGTGATGCCCAGCAGCTTCTCCACCGCCAGGCAGTAGGCCGCCTCGTTGAACAGCGGCGCCAGGTAGTCCATCCGGGTGACGAAGGTGGTGCCCTGGGTCCAGTTGCGGAACTCGAGGTTCTTCTCGATCCCGGTGTGCAGGAAGCCGATGCCGCACCGGGCCTCCGTCACCGTCTCCCCGTCCAGCTCGAGGATCAGGCGCAGCACCCCGTGCGTGGACGGGTGCTGCGGGCCCATGTTCACCACGATCCGTTCCTTGCCCACGGCATCGGCGGCGATGGCGTCCCAATCGGACCCCATCGCGGTGAACTCGTCGTAGTCGGTGGTCACGAGTACGACCTCCGAGTGTCGGGCGCCCCGACCTCGGCGCCGTGGAACTGCACGCCGATCCCGCCCAGCGGGTAGTCCTTGCGCTGCGGGTGGCCCTCCCAATCGTCCGGCATCTCGATCCGGGTCAGCGAGGGATGCCCGTCGAAGACGATGCCGAAGAAGTCGTAGGTCTCCCGCTCGTGCCAGTCCGTCGTCGGGTACACCGGGAACAGCGAGGGGATGTGCGGATCGGCATCGGGGCAGGAGGTTTCGATCCGGATCCGCCGATTGTGCGTGATCGACTGCAGGTGCGTCACCGCGCGCAGCTCCGCGCCGGCGGCGTCCGGGAAGTGCACCCCCGAGGTGCCCAGGCACATCTCGAAACGCAGCGCGGGATCGTCGCGCAGCACCCGGGCCACCGTGCGCACGTACTCGCGGGGCACGCGCAGCGTGACCTCGCCGCGGTACACCACCACGGCGGTCACGGCCTCGGCCGGATCGGGCGCACCGTCGGCCGCTGCGAGCGCGCCGCGCAGGGCGGACAGCACCCCGTCGAACCCCTCGGGCATCGGCTCCTCGCCGGGCCCGGGCATCACCACCGGCCGGCTGATCCGCCCGTACCCGGACGTATCGCCCGTGCCGCCGCTGAACATCCCCGTGCGGGTGCGTACCACGTCCGGCTGCGGCGCGGCGGGTTCGACGGTGCCGCCGGGCTCCGGGACCTCGGGGGAGTCGGTCATCGCAGCAACCCCTTCAGCTCGATCACGGGCCGGGCCGCGAGCGCCGCCTCCTCCGCGGCGCGGCGCGCCTTCTCGCGGTTCACGCCCATCGGCGTCTTCGCCACCTGCTCGTGCAGGGTCAGCAGCGCGTTCAGCAGCATCTCCGGGCGCGGCGGGCAGCCCGGGAGGTAGATGTCCACGGGCACCACGTGATCCACGCCCTGCACCACGGCGTAGTTGTTGAACATGCCGCCGGAACTGGCGCACACCCCCATCGCCAGAACCCACTTCGGCTCGGCCATCTGGTCGTACACCTGCCGCAGCACCGGGGCCATCTTCTGGCTGACGCGGCCGGCCACGATCATCAGATCCGCCTGCCGGGGCGAGGCGCGGAACGCCTCCATGCCGAACCGTGCGATGTCGAACCGGGGCCCCGTGGTGGCCATCATCTCGATGGCGCAGCAGGCCAGGCCGAACGTGGCCGGCCACAGCGATCCCTTCCGCGCGTACCCCGCCACCACCTCGAGCGTCGACAGCAGGAAACCGCCCGGCACCTTGTCTTCTAACCCCACGCCAATCCTCCCCGCCGCCACTCGTACGCGTAGGCGACCGTGACGTTCACCAGGAACAGCGCCATGGCGATCAATCCGAACGTGCCCAGCACGTCGAAGTGCACGGCCCACGGATAGAGGAACACGATCTCGATGTCGAAGATGATGAACAGCATCGCGGTCAGGTAGAACTTCACCGGGAAACGCCCGCCGCCCGAGCCCGGGGTGGGGGAGGGGTCGATGCCGCACTCGTAGGCCTCGAGCTTCGCGCGGTTGATGCGGCGCGGCCCCACGAACCGTGCGACCCCCACGGAGAACACGGCGAAGGCCGCCGCGATCGCTCCCAGTACCAGGATGGGCACGTACAGGTTCACGCCGGTGCTCCCTCCGCCTTGTGTGCGAAATCCCATTCAGCAGAACCGGTTAGGCTCCCCTGAGTGAAGTTGTGAGCTACATCACAACTATATGTCCAACGGGTGATCCCGGTGCGGTTTCGCGACAAGCGTGTCCGGCTCAGAGAGTCGCGGTGGCGAGCAGGCGGCCCGCCGCCGCCGCGAGCTCGAACGGATCGAGTGGGTGGCTCACCCAGTCGTCCGCCTGGGACCAGCGTGCCAACCAGCCGTCCGCCCGCCGGGCGGTGATCACCAGCAGCGGCGGGCACGGGTCGATCTCGTCGCGCACCTGCCGGGCCAGCCCCATCCCGCCGGCGGGGGCCGATTCACCGTCGAGCACCACCAGGGCGACCCCGCCCTCGTCCAGCCGGGCCATGACGGCCTGCGCCGTCGCCGCCTCGAGGACGCTGATCGTGGGTCTGTCCGGCGCCGGGCGGGTGCCCAGGGCGGCGGTGATCTCCGCGCGATGCCGCGCGTTGGAGCTGTAGACGAGGACGAGCGGGGCTGCGCCGGTCATGTCCCCACGATAGGGACGCCGATCGGGTTACGAGGCGGATTGCGGGTAGTGCCGCGCGGCCACGTCCGGGTGCGCCCGCAACCGGCTCTTCCAGGCGTTCTCGCCGTAGGTGTCGAAGATCGGGTTGTCCGGGTCGACGGTGACGCCCGTGCGCAGGCCCGGCGGCAGCGGCAGGCGCGGCATCCGCGCGGTCACGGACGGATTGAAGAAGTAGGGCACGGAGATCCGGTCGGCGCCCGACCCGCGGTTCACGACCCGATGCTCCGTCGCATGCAGATACCCCTCCGTCCCGACCTCGAGCATCTCGCCGATGTTCACGATGAACGCGCCCGGCAGCGGCGGCACGTCCACCCACGCGGAGGCGCCGGGCGGCAGCACCTGCAGGCCCTCCGAATCGGGATCGACCAACAGCAGGGTCAGCACCCCCGAATCCTTGTGCGCCCCCACCCCCTGATCGGATTCCGTGCCCGCCGGGTACCGCACGATCTTGATCAGCGTCGCCGGCTGCCGCGCGAAGGAGTCGTCGAAGACGTGCGGGTCGGCACCCAGTGACCGGGCCCACGCCCGCAGCAACGACATCGAGATCCGCGACAGATCCGCATCCCACCGCTCGATCACCTCCCGCAACTCCGGAAGGCCCGCCGGCCACTGATTCGGGCCCAGCAGGTTCAGGTAGTCGGGCGCGCCCGGGCCGCCCGACGGTGCCGCGTCCTCTCTGCCCAGGTCGATCTGCTCACGCCAGTCCACCTCGCCTCGCGTCACCTCGCCGCCCAGCCGCGTGTACCCGCGGAAATGCGGAGAATTGACCATCGCGATCGCATCCTTCTCCGCCTGCGACAGCGCGAAGAACGCCCGCGCGACCGCGAGCACCTCGTCGATCCGTTCCCGCGTGACACCGTGCCCCGTCAGGTAGAAGAAGCCCACGTCGTGCGCGGCCGCGCGCACCGCATCGTCGAACCGCTCGGGCTCCGTGTCGAGCAGAGACAGGTCCAGGACGGGGACGGTGCTCATGGCCGCAGGGTAGCGCCGCCGCGAGCCCGTATGAACGGATTCGATCGCTGTGATCGCACTATCGCGCGCGCCGGGCTTCGTGAGACGACCGCCGCGCACTAGGCTGGCCGTTGAGTTGCCCCCCGAGCTCGGCCAGTGCATAAGGAGAGACCGTGTCCGAAATCATCCAGGTAGGTGCCCGCGAGATCCTTGATTCGCGGGGTAA
>JBEBXD010000003.1:0-99748 GCA_040391845.1 Tsukamurella paurometabola
CCGGCGCTGGCCGTGAACGGCGCGCTCGTGCTCGCGCACGGCGGCGAGGTCACCGGCGTCGACCCGGCGACGGGACGCCGGACCTGGCGCTACCAGCGCGACACCGACACCTGCGGGCTCATGGAGAACGCCGGCCTCGCCCTCGCCTTCTACCGCGACGTCCGCGGCTGCGGCGACGTCACCGCCCTCGACCCGATGACGGGCCAGCGGCGCGCGAGCCGCAGCGGCCGCGAGGACCGGGACGTCACGCTCACCGGCGACGGCAACTACGCCGTGGTGCAGGGCCCCACCCGCGTGGACGTGTTCCGCTCGGACCTGGTGCGCACCGTCGAGTACGGCAAGCCCGACGTCCCCGTGAACCCCGGCGTGCAGCCCCGCTCCGGCTGCACCATCGCCTCCGCGCTCCCCGCCGGCTCGTCCATCGCGGTCCTCGAGACCTGCCCCACCGAGCCCTTCCCCCGGTACACCGTGATCGGCGCCTCCCCCAAGGAGGCGGCCGAACCGCAGGAGACGTCCTCGGTGGTCAGCCCCGATCTGGGGGCCGCCGCACCCGAGGGCACCGCCGACCGGGTCCGGCTGATCGCGGCCACCGCCGCCGGCGCCGTGGCGTACGTGCCCGCGCAGGACGGCCGGCCCGCGCGGGTGGTCACTGTCGACCCCCAGGGACGCACCCTGCGCTCCGTGGACGTCACGACCTCCACCGGCGGCGCCCCGCGCGAGGTGCCCGTGGTGACCGAGGCGGGCGTCGCCGCGTTCTACACCGGAACCTCCACGGTGGTGATCGACGCACCGACGCTGAGCGCGGAGATGGTGATCCCCGGGACGCTCGGGCCCGGAGCGGTCGTCGGCGGCCAGCTCGTGGTGCCCGGCCCCACCTCGCTCACCGCGTACGACCTGCGCACCCGCGCCATGACCCGCACGACCCGGATCGTCAAGCCCGGCTACGGGGAGGGCGCCGTGCTGCTCACCGAGGTCGGCGGCACGCTGGTGGCGCAGTGGGGCACCACCGTGCAGGCCTACCGCGCGGCGTGACCGGTCACTCGGCGACCCAGGTGACCAGGGGCGCACCGTCGGCGATGTGGGCCTGCACGCTGCGGGCGAGATCCCGGTAGGCCACGGCGCCCTTGTTCTTGCGCCCGGCGAGCACGGTGCGGCCGGCCGCGTTGGCCTCCGCGAACCGGACGGTGCGCGGGATCGGCGGCGCGAGCACGGCGAGGCCGTACCGGTCGGCGACGTCGGAGAGGATGTCGCGGCTGTGGGTGGTGCGGGCGTCGTACAGGGTGGCGATGGCGCCCAGCATGCTGAGCTCCGGGTTGGTGATCGCCTGCACGTCGCGCACCGTCTTGAGCAGCTGCCCCACCCCGCGGTGCGCGAGGGTCTCGCACTGCAGCGGGATCGCGACGGCGTCCGCGGCGGTCAGCCCGTTGAGCGTGAGCACGCCGAGGCTGGGCGGGCAGTCGATGATCACCACGTCGAACCGGTCCGCGACGTCGGCGAGGGCGCGCTTGAGCGCGTACTCGCGGCCCGCGCGCATGAGCAGCAGCGCCTCCGCGCCGGCCAGGTCCAGGGTGGCGGGCAGCACGGTGACGCCGTCCTCGGTCTCCAGCAGCACCTCGTCGATGTTCTTGTCCCCCAACAGGACATCGTGCACGCTGTGCTCGACCCGGTCGGGGTTGTGGCCGAGGGAGAAGGTCAGGCAGCCCTGCGGGTCGAGGTCCACCACCAGCACCCGGGCTCCGAGTTCGACCAGCGCCGCGCCGAGGCTGGCCACCGTGGTGGTCTTCGCGACGCCGCCCTTCTGGTTGGCGACGGCGAGGACGAAGGGCGTATCACCGGTCATGCTGCGAGGGTACCCACCGATGCGCAACGATGAACGCATGAGCACCGCACCGCGCCTCGTGTACATCCGCCACGGCGAGACCGAGTGGTCCCGCACCGGACGCCACACCGGCGCCACCGACGTCGAGCTGACCGAGACCGGCGTCGAGCAGGCGAAGGCGCTGCGCCCCGTGCTGGACGGGCTCGCGCTGCGCGACCCCACCGTGCTGGTCAGCCCCCGCGCTCGGGCCGGGGTCACCGCAGAGCTGGCAGGGCTCACGGTGACGGCCGTCGACCCCGACCTCGCCGAGTGGGACTACGGCGATTACGAGGGCCGCACCAGCGCCGAGATCCGCGTGGACGATCCGGGATGGACGGTGTGGCGCTCGGGCGCGCCCGGCGGCGAGTCGATGGCCGACGTGACGGCCCGGGTCGATCGGGTGCTGGAGCGGGCGCACGCCGCGATGGCCGACGGTGACGTGGTCCTCGTCGCGCACGGCCACCTGGGCCGGGTGCTCACCGCGCGGTTCCTGGGCCAGCCCGCCGAGTTCGGGCGGCACGTGATGATCCTGCCCGCCTCCGCGGCGGTGTTCGGCTACGACCGCGACGACGTGCCGCAGGTGACCCGCTTCGGGCTCACCGGGTACGCGGCCGCGCACTACACCGGCCGCTGAGCCGGTTCCCGCGGTCAGTCCCGGCGGTACTCGCCATCGAGCCACGCCACCGTGGGCGGGCTGAACATGAGCACAAGGACCACGATCGCGGGCACCAGGAGCGGGTACCCCAGCAGCGGGGAGCTCTGTGCGAAAGCGCCACTGATGCCGGTGAATCCGAGCAGCAGGTTGGTCAGCACACCCACGGTGCGGCCCCACCGGCGCCCGCGCAGCAGGGCGATGCCGCCGGCCAGGACCGCCGCGCCCATCGGGATCATCCAGAACGCCATGCCGTAGGCGCCGGTCGTGGTGTCCGCCGCGCCGGTGATGGCGCGGATCAGTTCCACGACGCCCAGCACGAGCGCCGCGACGCCCTCGAACGCGACGATGCCGCCCGCCGCACGCACGGTGCCCGGGGCCGCGGTGCGGGTGGCGCCGGAGCGCCCGGCACGGGAACGGGTGGCGGCCGGGCGGGCGTCGCCGCCGCTTCCGTTGGTCGATGTCACGCCCCCAGGGTATCGGGGCGGCCTGGGTAGGCTGCTCGGTGTGCGCGCCCTGTTGATCGTCAACCCCAACGCCACCTCCATCACTCCCGCCGGGCGCGACCTGGTGGCGATGGCGCTGGCCTCCACCCTCGACGTCACGCTCGTGCAGACCGAGCAGCGCGGCCATGCCGCGCAACTCGCGGCCGCCGCGCGCGCCGACGGCACCGAGCTGGTGATCGTGCACGGGGGCGACGGGACCGTCAACGAGGTGGTGTGCGGCGTGCTGGGCCGCGAGGGCCTGCCCGACGGTCCGCCGCCCGCCCCCGCCGACGAGCTGCCCGCGGTGGCGGTGATCCCCGGCGGCAGCGCGAACGTGTTCGCCCGCTCGCTGGCGGTGCCCCGCGATCCGGAGGAGGCCACCGTGCATCTGACGGACCTGTTGGCGCGGAGGAGTTTCCGCACCATCGGGCTCGGCTGCGCGGACGAGCGGTACTTCCTGTTCAACGCGGGGATGGGCGTGGACGCGGAGGTGATCGCGAACATGGAGGCGCTGCGCGCGAAGGGCAGGGCGGCCACCTCCTCCCGCTACGTGCGCACCTCGATCCGCACGTTCTTCTCCGCGGCGCGGCGGGAGCCGCTGCTCACCGTGCACCTGCTGGGCGAGGAGCCCGGCGCCTGGGAGGACGTGGACGGGGTGCACTTCGCGTTCGTCTCCAACGCCAGCCCGTGGACGTTCCTGGGCAACCGCCCGGTGTTCACCAACCCGGGGACGGATTACGGCTCCGGGCTCGGGGTGTTCGCGTCCCGCTCGATGCGCACGCTCCCCAACCTGAGGCTGGTGCGGCAGATGCTCTCGTCCCGCCGCACCGCGGGCCCGGCGGTGCGGCACCTGGTGCGGCACGACGACCTGCCCGAGCTGCGCGTGAGCAGCGAGGTTCCGGTGCCCGCACAGGTCGACGGGGACCATCTGGGCGAGCGCACGCAGATGCGGTTCTGGTACTCCCCCGAGCGGATCCGGGTGGTGGCCGACCTGCCGCCGCTGCCGCGCGTGCGCTGACCCCCGCGACGTCCATTCCGACCGGCTCCGCCTGATGCCAGCTGCTGCGTCCGGGCGGAGTATCGGTCAGGCTCCGGCGAAAAACTGTTGCAAAGCCGCAGCGTGTGCGGATATCGTGGAGGGAACGCCGCCGAACCGGCCGGAGTGTAGTACACCCTCAGACGAGGGGTCCTCACCGCCCCCGCTGTGAGATCGCCCACCTCTGAACCGGAATCTATTGACTCTTGCTGAGAACGTGGAAATATTCATGGAGTAACAACGCGGAAACAGTTCGGTTCTCTCTGCGTTAACAGCCTGGAAAATCGGTGCCGGATCGGCACCTGCGATGAGCGGCGCCTGCGCGCGCCTGAAGGAGTGTACTGACATGGATTGGCGCCATAAGGCCATCTGTCGCGACGAGGACCCCGAGCTGTTCTTCCCGGTGGGCAACAGCGGTCCGGCCATCGCGCAGATCGCGGACGCCAAGCTCGTCTGCAACCGCTGCCCCGTCACCGCCGAGTGCCTGTCCTGGGCCCTCGAGTCCGGTCAGGACGCCGGCGTGTGGGGCGGCATGAGCGAGGACGAGCGCCGCGCCCTCAAGCGCCGCAACGCCCGCACCCGGACCCGCACGGCGGTCTGAGCGGTACCGCTTCACGAAGGCCCGGTGGATCTTCCACCGGGCCTTCGTCGTGCGCGGGGTCAGGCCGGCTGCAGCGGCATTCGTAGCACCGCGTCGGTGCCGCCGTCCCGGGAGACCAGGCGCAGGTGCCCCGCCAGTTCCGACTTCACCAGCGTCTGAACGATCTGCAGGCCCAGCCGGTCCGAGCCGTCGAGGCTGAAGCCGGGCGGGAGGCCGGCACCGTCGTCGCGGACGGTGACCTCCAGCGTCCGGGTGGACCGGTGCGCGAGCAGTTCGACGGTGCCGGACTCCCCCGGCTCGTAGGCGTGCTCGATCGCGTTCTGGATCAGCTCGGTGATCACCATGACCAGCGGCATGGCCCGGTCGGCGGCGAGCAGTCCCACATCCCCGCGCCGCACCACGGTGACCGCCGCGGAGCCTCCCGCGGGCGCCACATCGCCCAGGATCGGGATGAGACGGTCGATCACGCCGTCGATGTCCACGTGCTCGTCCACGCTCATCGAGAGGGTCTCGTGCACGAGGGCGATGGACGCCACCCGGCGCACCGACTCGAGCAGTGCCCGCTTCGCCTCGTCGTTGCGGGTGCGGCGGGCCTGCAGCCGCAGCAGCGCCGAGACCGACTGCAGGTTGTTCTTCACCCGGTGGTGGATCTCGCGGATCGTCGCGTCCTTGGAGATGAGGGCGCGATCGCGGAGCTTGAGTTCCGTGACGTCCCGGAGCAGGACCACCGCACCGTCGGGACGGCCCCCCGGATGCAGCCCCAGGACCCGCAGCACCACAGTGACGCCGCCCTTCGTGAGCTCGATCCGCGAGCCCTCCCCGCGGTGCAGGGCCCCGTCGAGTGCGGCGGCCAGGTCCTCGGTCTCGAAGCTCTCGCCGACGAGATCGGCCGTCGCCTCAGCGAGCTCACTGCTCTCCAGGTCCGTGGGGGCGCCCATCCGCCGGTAGGCGGACTGGGCGTTGGGGCTCGCGAACACCACCCGCCCGTCCGCGTCGAGCCGGATGAAGCCGTCGCCGGCGCGGGGCTCCGCCTCGCCGGTGGGCAGTTCCTCCGGCTCGGGGAAGGTGCCCTCGGCGACCATCGTGCACAGGTCGTCGGCGCACTCGGTGTACGCCACCTCGAGCGGGCTGGGCGTGCGCGGATGGGTGACGTTGAAGTCCCGGGTGAGGACGGCGACCACCGCGCCGTCCGACGGAACGGGCACCGCCTCGCGGCGCACCCGCGTGGGCCCGGTCCACGCGGAGGTCACGCCCCGCACCACCACGCCGCCCTCGAACGCCGCGTGCAGCGTGGGGGCCTCCCAGGGCGGGACCACGACGCCCACGCCGTCGGAGTCGTACACGGTGGAGGTGGTGTTGGGGCGGCACTGCGCGATGCAGATGTAGGACGGGTCGATCGCGTCGCCCTCCGGGTCGTCGCGGACCCACAGCCGCAGGTCGGCGAACGAGAGGTCGGCGAGCAACTGCCACTCGCCGGCGATCCGCTGCAGGTGCCGGGCGGCGCGGCCGGGGAGGTCGGCGTGGATCGCCAGGAGGTCGGCGAGGGAGGCCATGGGACCGCCTTTTTGTCGTCGTCGGTGCCGTCGTGAAACAATAGCCGGTACTGCGAATGAGCCTCACGGACAGGAAGGAGACCGCCATGGGAAAGCGTGGACGCAAGAAGCGCGGGCGCAAGAAGAACGCCGCCAACCACGGCAAGCGCCCGAACGCCTGATCACTCAGGCTTCATGTGCCGTGAACACGAGGGCCCGCCGACGCTTCCGTCGGCGGGCCCTCGTTCTGTCCGGGGGTGGCGGCGGCTACTCCGCGCGGTAGTGCACCTCGGTGTGGCGGATACTGATCGTCAGCCGCTCGCGCAGCCCCTCGGGGGCGCGCTCGCCGCCGCACTTGCGGTTCACCAGCGACTTGATCTGCTGCTCGATGCCGTAGTGCGACAGGCACTGCGAGCACCCGTCGATGTGGGCCTGCAGGCGCTCCTTGGCCGCGGAGTCGCACTCGTTGTCCAGGAGCAGCCAGATGTCCGCCATCACGGCGGAACAGTCGAGCTCCAGATCCGGGTTGCCGTCCGACGAGTACGTCACTTCTCATCCTCCTGATCGGCGGCACCGGGGGCACCGTCGGAATCCTGGCCCCGCAGGAAGCCGCGCTCCCGCGCGACGCCCTCCAGCTCGGCCCGGAGCTGCCGCCTGCCGCGGTGCAGCCGCGACATCACCGTGCCGATGGGGGTCCCCATGATCTCGGCGATCTCCTTGTACGGGAATCCCTCCACATCGGCGTAGTACACCGCCATGCGGAACTCCTCGGGGAGCTTCGCGAGAGCCTGCTTGATCTCATCGTCGGGCAGCGCGTCCAGGGCCTCGATCTCCGCGGACCGCAGGCCGGTGGAGCTGTGCTCCGCAGTGGCGGCGAGCTGCCAGTCGGTGATCTCGTCCGTGGGGTACTGCGCGGGCTGCCGCTGCTTCTTGCGGTAACCGTTGATGTAGGTGTTGGTGAGGATGCGGTACAGCCAGGCCTTGAGGTTGGTGCCCTTCTTGAAGCTGCGGAACGCGCCGTAGGCCTTCACGTAGGCCTCCTGGACGAGGTCCTCCGCGTCCGCCGGGTTGCGGGTCATCCGCAGCGCCGCTCCGTACAGCTGGTCGAGCAGCGGCAGCGCCTCGGCCTCGAACCGGGCCGTCAGCTCCTCCGGCGTCTCGGTCACCTCGTCGGGGACCGAGTCCGGTTCCGCCACGCGCGTGTTGTCCCCGTCCGTCATACCGATCGAGGCTACCGGTCGCTCGAGGACCGCCGCTCCGCTACCTGCACTCACGACCTCTGCAACAGCGGGGCGGGGCGCCTTTGTTCCCGCGGCCCCCGAGTTCACATCAGGTGGAGCCGGACCATGGGCAGGCCCTCCACGCCGTGCCCCACGGCCTGCTCGATGGCGCCGCGCAGCCGCTCCCAAGCCATCGGATGCTCGGTGCGGTACGTCGCGAGCACCTCGTCGGACGCCGCTCGGTCCAGCAGATCGGCGCGGGCCGCGCGCTCCCGCCGACCGACGGTGACCCGGCAGTCCGGGTGGGCGCGCAGGTTGCGGTACCACTGCGCGGTCTCGCCGAATCCGCTGCACACGACCACGGTGTCCGGGTCCGGCCGGTCGACCACCTCCAGCACCACGTACCGCGGCTGCCCGGACGTGCGGCCGGTGTGCTCGATCATCACCAGGCGCGAGCCCAGGAGCCCGCCGAGCCCGTGCCGGTAGAGCCGGATGGGGGCGCGCACCAGCCGCCGGGTCCGCAGCGCCCGGGCCGCGAGCGCGGACGGGGTCAGGTTCTCCGCGATCGACGCCATACTCCGACGGTACGCCCGGTCCGCGCAGGTCGGAGGCGCACCTCGCGCGCGGTGCGAGCGGCCTGCTTGACTGGAGTCATGGGGAAGAAGATCGCGGCGGCGACGCCGGCGATCGCGGCGCTGCAGGCCGCGGGCGTCGAGTTCGGGGTGCACGAGTACGTCCACGACCCGCGGGCCGAGTCCTTCGGCGGGGAGGCCGCGCAGGCCCTCGGGCACGACCCGGCGCGGGTGTTCAAGACGCTGGTGATCAGCGACGGGAAGCAGCTCGCCGTGGCGATCGTGCCCACCTCCGGCAAGCTCAGCCTCAAGGCCGCCGGCGCGGCGCTGGGCCTGCACCGGCCGGCGATGGCCGATCCCGCGGACGTGCGCCGCGTGACGGGCTACGTGCTCGGCGGCGTCTCGCCGCTCGGCCAGCGCAAGCGCCTGCCGACCGCGATCGACGAGTCCGCCCTGGGCTTTCCCACCGTGTTCTGCTCGGCGGGGCGACGGGGCCTCGAGGTGGAGGTGGCGCCGTCGGACCTGGTGCGACTGACGTCGGCGGCGGTGGCGCCGCTCGCCGCGCCGTGATAATCAAGGGGTGACGACCGGCCCGCCCGCGTGCGGCCGATGCAGTGGAAAGTAGGTTCGTGGTATGGCCAGCTACTTCGTCACGGGTGGGACGGGCTTCATCGGCCGTGCCGTCGTGGCGCGGCTCGCCGCCGCGGACCCGGACGGCACCATCTACCTGCTGGTGCGGGACGCCTCGCTCCCGAGGTTCGAGCGCCTCATCGCCGATCTCGGCCACGAGCTGGCGCCGCAGGTGGTGCCCGTGGCCGGCGACATCGTGGAGCCGGGCCTGGGCATCGCCTCCGGCGACCTGCCGGCGCACGTCGACCACGTGATCCACCTCGCGGCGGTGTACGACATGGAGGCCCCCGAGGACCTGCAGGAACTGACCAACATCGAGGGGACACGCCACACGCTGGAGCTGGCGGAGCGGCTCGGCGCCACCATGCACCACGTCTCCACTCTCGCCGTGGCCGGGAACCACGAGGGGTGGTTCTCGGAGGCGGATCTCGACGTCGCGCAGAACTTCCCCACGCCCTACCACCGCACCAAGTACGAGGCGGAGCGCCTGGTCCGCGCGGCGGCCGTGCCCTGGCAGGTCTACCGGCCGTCCATCGTGGTCGGCGATTCGATGACGGGCGCGATCGACAAGATCGACGGGCCGTACTACTTCTTCCCGTTCCTGCGGCTGATGGGCACCATCCCGCACCACCTGCACGTCCCCTTCGCGAATCTCGGGTACACGAACGTGGTGCCCGTCGACTTCGTCGCCGCCGCGATCGTCGCCCTGGTCACCGCTCCCCCGGCGCCCGGCACCGTGTACCACCTGGCCGACCCCAAGGGCCAGAGCATCGCCACCATCTACGAGGCGATCGCGCCCGCCTTCTCCGGCCCGCGGACGCTGCCGGTGCCCAGCGCCCCGCTCGGCGAGTTCGCGGCGCGCCTCGGCCGCCGCGGCGAGGTGCGGGCGCTGCGCGATGCGATCGCCCGGCAGATCGGGATCCCGCCGTCGGTGCTGGACCACCCGTTCTACAACACGCGGTTCGACTCGGAGGCCACGCACCGCGTTCTCAGCCGGCTCGGCGTTGCACTCCCGCGACTGAAGTCGTACGGGCCCAGGCTGTTCCGCTACTGGGCCGAGCACCTCGATCCGTCCCGCAACCGCCGCGACGATCCGCGCGGCCCGCTCGTGGGCAAGCACATCCTGCTGACCGGCGGCTCCTCCGGCATCGGGCGGGAGGCGGCGAAGCAGGCCGTGCTCAAGGGCGCGGACGTGTTCATCGTGGCGCGCAAGGCGGAGGACCTGGCCGACGCGGTGCTGCGCATCGAGGCCGAGCCGGGGCTGCCCGGGGTGCCCAAGGGCACCGTCCGCGCCTATCAGTGCGACGTGACCGATCCGGAGGCCGTGCGCACCACCGTCGCCCAGATCCTCGCCGAGCACGGCCACGTGGACGTGCTGGTCAACAGTGCCGGCCGGTCCATCCGCCGCGCCACCGTCGATTCCGTCGACCGGGCGCACGACTACCAGCGCACCATGGCCGTGAACTACTTCGGCGCGGTGTACCTGATCCTGGAACTGTTGCCGCACATGATCGCCCGCAAGTCCGGGCACGTGGTGAACGTCTCGTCGATCGGCGTGCAGGTGCGGGGGCCGCGGTTCGCCGCCTACATCGCGTCCAAATCGGCGCTGGAGGCGTTCAGCGACATCACCGCGGCCGAGACCATGTCCGACCACGTGAGCTTCACCAACATCCACATGCCGCTCACCCGGACCCGGATGATCGAGCCCACCGACGCGTACGACAACGCGATGGCCCTGCCGGTGGAGAAGGCGGGCCAGATCGTGGTGCGCGCCATCGTGGAGCGACCCCGCCGCATCGACACCCCGCTCGGCACGCTGGCCCAGTTCGGGCAGTTCCTCTCGCCGCGGATCGCCGCCGCGGCGCAGCACCAGGGCTTCCTGCTCTCCCCCGACTCCGGGGGCGACGCCGACGACGCGGCCGAGGTCGTGGAAGTCGATGTGGCCGAGGTGGATACGCCCCGCGGGCGGCTCGCCGCCACCCGCGCCGCCACCGTGGACATCTCCAAGGACATCTCCACCGCGGCCGTGAGCCCGCTGTTCGGCATCTCCGGCGACGAGGGCCTGCGCCGCCTCGCCCGCAAGACCCTCAACAGGATCCCCGGCATCAACTGGTGACGCGCAGCTGCGTCGGGGTGAGTCCGGCCAGCGCGCGGACCTCGCGGGTCAGGTGCGCCTGGTCGGCGTAGCCCGCCGACGCCGCGACGTCCCCGAGCGCGCCGCCCGCGCGGATCCGCGGCACCGCGTGCTGGAAGCGCTGGATCCGCGCGAGGGTCTTGGGCCCGTATCCGAACGACCGCCGGGCCAGGCGGTGTACCGCCCGCTCCCCGAGCCCCACCTCCGCGGCCACCTCGCCGACCGGGCGCCCGGCGCGCAGCCGCGCCGCGATCGCGCCGATCCGCGGGTCGAGTTCCACCCCGTCCAGGAGCGCGGCGGCGATCTCCTCCGGATCGGAGGTGTGCGGAATCCGCCTGCGCGGCAGTACGTCCGCCAGTCCCACGCGCAGCCCGGTCAGCTCGTCGGCGGCGATGCCCAGCAGCTGCGGCAGCATCCCCGGCGGGAACCGGAGTCCGTCCAGCCGCGCACCGTCGAGAACCGGGACGCGCGCCGCGACCGCGTCCGGGCCCGCGACGATCGGCGCGCCGTCGATCACGATGACGTCCATGCACCCGTCCGGGAGGATCAGCGCGGCACCGGCGCGCCCGACGGTGCGCCACCGCACCGCGCCGCGGATCGCCGACGGCCGCTCCCGGTACATGCCCACGAGTATGTCCGAAACGTTCAAGACGCGCGGGCGACGCCGCGAATACGCTGGCGCAATGACACAGCGACTGCGCTTCGACGCCATCGGCATGGTGACGGCGGACCTGCCCGCCTCCCTCGCGTTCTACCGGCGGCTGGGCCTGGCGATCGACGACGGTGCCGAGAACGAGCCGCACGTGGAGGCGGAGCTCCCCGGCGGGATGCGGCTGATGTGGGACACCGTGGCCGTGATGACCTCGATGGACCCCGACTGGGTCAAGCAGCCGGGGCAGAACGCGACGCTGTGCGTGCGGTGCGAGTCCCCCGCGGTGGTCGACGAGGTGCACGCCGAGCTGATCGCCGCCGGCAGCCCCAGCGCCATGGACCCGTTCGACGCGCCGTGGGGGCAGCGGTACGCGGGCGTCCTCGACCCCGACGGGTATCAGGTGCAGTTGTTCGCCTGGCAGTAGCGGCGGGGCCTATGGTGGGAGAGGCGACCGATCCGTTCCCCACGAGGAGATCCGACGATGGCCGATATCCAGTACGCCGTGACCGATCCCGCCACCGGCGAGCTGCTCCAGACCTATCCGACCGCGGAGCCCGCGGAGATCGAGGCGGCGCTCGACGCGGCGGCCCGCGCGGCCCGCACCTGGCCGCGGGACTCGACGGTGGCGGAGCGCGCCGCGGTGGTGCGCCGGGTGGCGCAGCTGCACACCGAACGCCGGGAGATGCTGGCGCGCATCATCGTGCGGGAGATGGGCAAGCCGGAGGCGGACGCGCTGGGCGAGGTGGACTTCGCCGCCGCGATCTACACCTACTACGCCGACAACGCCGAGACCCTGCTGGCGGATCAGCCGCTGGAACTGCTCGAGGGCGAGGGCACCGCGGTGATCCGCCGCTCCCCCATCGGGGTGCTGCTGGGCATCATGCCGTGGAACTTCCCGTACTACCAGGTGGCCCGGTTCGCCGGCCCGAACCTGGTGGCGGGCAACACGATCCTGCTCAAGCACGCCCCGCAGTGCCCCGAGTCCGCCGAGGCGATGCAGCTGATCTTCACCGAGGCCGGGCTCCCCTCGGGCGCGTACGTGAACATCCGGGTCACCGACGAGCAGGCGGCGGAGATCATCGCCGACCCGCGTGTGGCCGCGGTCTCGCTGACCGGCTCGGAGCGGGCCGGCGCCGCCGTCGCCGAGGTCGCGGGCCGGAACCTGAAGAAGTGCGTCCTGGAGCTGGGCGGCTCGGATCCGTTCATCGTGCTCTCCACCGACGACCTCGACGCGACGGTCGACGCGGCCGTCGCAGGACGGCTGGACAACACCGGCCAGTCGTGCAACGCGGCGAAGCGGTTCATCATCGCCGACGAGCTGTACGAGGACTTCCTCGCGCGGTTCACCGGCAAGATCCTCGCCGCGGGCGACGGGATCGCCCCGCTCTCCTCCGAGCGCGCCGCGATCACGCTGGAGAAGCAGGTGGCGGCGGCCGTGGAGGCGGGGGCCGATCTCGCCATCGAGGGCCGGCGCGACGGCGCCTTCCACCCGCCGGCCGTGCTCACGAACGTCAGCGCGGACAACCCCGCGTACCGGCAGGAGCTGTTCGGGCCCGTCGCCACCGTGTACCGGGTCGCGGGCGAGGGTGAGGCACTGGCCCTCGCCAACGACACCCCGTTCGGCCTCGGCTCCTACGTGTTCACCACCGACCCCGCGCAGGCGGCGCGGATGGCGGACGGGATCGCGGCGGGCATGGTGTTCGTGAACGGTGTTCTCGCCGAGGGAGCCGAGCTGCCCTTCGGCGGCGTGAAGCGCTCCGGGTTCGGGCGCGAGATGGGTCCGCTGGGCATCGAGGAGTTCCTCAACAAGAAGCTGATCCGCACGGTGAAGTAGATCGACGGGGCGTTTCCCGGCCCAGTCAAGCCAGGAGCCGCCCCTCCGCGACGTCGACCACCCACTGCGGCGTCTTCTTCCCCTCCTGGCGGTCGAGCTCGACGATGATCCGAGCGCTGTACATGCGCTCTTCGTCCGACTGCCCCCGCAGGAAGAAGTCCGCCTCGTCGCGCTCGCGCGCACTCTGCTCGAGGTCCGGCATGTCGCGCCTCACTTTCGCTTCTTCCGATTATCACCCAGCTGCGGACCGGCCGCCACAGCCCGAGCGATGTCGCGTTCACTCGCTGTGATCAGTGGCGATCGAACCAGCTCGGTCATGACGATGCGACCAGTCAGCCGGCTCTCGGCGTTTCCGAGGCCCGCAGCGTGCTCAGCGGACCACTGAAATCTCCGCCACTATTCGATTCTCGCCTCATGTTTCGCCTTCAGCGCGCGGTCGATCTGTTCGGATCGCTGCTTCTGCCACAGCGTGGCCAGCACGCCGCCCGCGGTCAGAATCGCCACCACGAGAACCACCCATTGCGGTGCGGCCATCGCCCCTCCCCCAAGGTTTGACTTCTTCGCCAGCTGAGCGTAGACGGACCGTCCGACAGGTTCCGTCAGAGCAGGCTGAGCTGGCCCGGCTCACTGCCCGGCTCGGCGCGCGCGATCAGCTCGGGCCCGTCGTTCTTGACGGTGTTGACCAGGGCGGAGACGGGGCGGATCTCGATGCGTTCGGCCACGTCCGGGGCGGGCGGGGCGAGCAGCCGCGGATCGGCGGGACCGTCGGGATCGAGCCACTGATCGAACAGTTCGGGGGTCAGCACCAGCGGCATCCGGTCGTGCACCGCGCGCAGCGGCCCGACGGAATCCGTGGTGATCACCGTCGCCGACAGGGTGGGCGGCACCTCGAGCCCCGCGCCCGCGGGACGCCACACGGACCACAGCCCGGCCATGTACATCCGCGTCCCGTCCAGCGGGGTCATGTACATCGGCTGCTTGCGCGGCTTCTTCGCGTCCGGGTCCAGCACCTGCCACTCGTACCAGCCGTCCATCGGGACGAGGCAGCGCTTGTTCTTCAGCGCCGTGCGGAACGCCGGCTTCTCGCTGAGCGTCTCCGCGCGCGCGTTGAACAGCGGCGGGCCGCTCAGCGTCTTCTGCCAGTGCGGCAACAGACCCCAGCGCATGGCCCGCAGCCGCCGCGTCGGGTCGTCCTCCGGCTGCTCGCGCGAGTGCCGCGCAACGACGGTGACGATGTTCGTCGTGGGGGCCACGTTGTAGCCGGGCACGTCGAGCTCCGTGCCCTCGGTCTCGTCGACCGCGTCGATCTCCGCCGCGAGCAGCGCGGGATCGGTGGTCACGGCATAGCGTCCGCACATGCGATCAGGCTACGTCGCCGCACCGACGGATTTCACTCGGCGAAGCTGTCGAACACCCTGCGCGGGCCGGGGCCGGTGGTGGCGAGGGCGTCGTGCGGGTTCGCGAGGGCGCACGAGGCCATCGAGAGGCAGCCGCAGCCGATGCAGTCGGTGAGGTTGTCGCGCAGCCGGGTGAGCTCGTCGATCCGGTGCGAGAGGTCGTCGTGCCAGTACCGGGAGAGCCGCTCCCAGTCCGCCTTGGTGGGCGTGCGGCCGTCGGGCAGGGTGGCGAGCGCCTCGCGGATCGTGGCCAGCGGGATCCCCACGCGGTGGCTGATGCGGATGAACGCGACCCGCCGGAGCGTCTCGCGGGGATACCGCCGCTGGTTGCCCGCGGTACGGCGCGCGGAGATCAGGCCCTCGCGCTCGTAGAAGTGCAGAGCCGAGACCGCGACGCCGCTGCGCGACGACAGCTGGCCGACACTGAACTCCCGGGTGGTCTCCACCCGGTCGAGACTACCTGAACGTTAGTTCAGGATCAGCGTGCGGGCTTCGGGGTCGCGGAGGCAGAGGCGGCGGGCTTGGCGGCCGGCTTCGCCGAGGGCTTCGCCGATGCGCCCGGCTTCGCCGCCGGTGCGCCCGGCTTGCCGGAGGCGCTCGCGGGGGCCGGGGTGGCGGCGGGCTCCGGCGGGTTCTTCAGGATGGCGATCTGCACGCCCAGCAGGTCGACGGCCAGCTGGTCGTCCGCACCCACGAACGGGGCGGGCTCGCGCGAGTCCCGGCCGCCGCGCAGCGACATCGTGACGCCGTTGACCACGGCGGTGTACTGCCGCGACTGCAGGTACTGCACCTGGTTGCCGCGCCGGATCTTGGTGGTGAACTCGAGGCCAAGGCCGTCCGGCGCACCGGCCACCGCGATGGTCCGCACGCTGACCTCGCTCGTGGCGCCGTCGCGGACCGCCTTGAAGGTGCCGCACTTCGGGAGGGCCGCGCGCAGCGGCGCCACGTCGATCGCGAACTTGGACACGACCATCGACCAGGTCACGCCGCGGGTGGAGCCGTTGGTCTGTGCGGTATCGGTGCCCTTGGGGATCGGCAGGCCCGCGTACAGCACCTTGCACTCGGCCGGAGTCACGGTCGCGCGGTTCAGCCCCGCCCACGCGGCGTTCCAGCCGGCGGCGGCGCCGGAGAGGACCGCACCGCCGAAGCTCATGCCGTCCGGGAGGTTGCCGGAGCCGATCACCAGCTCGCCCGCCTTGTTCGACGGCGGCGTCGCAGGCTTCGGATCGGCCGAGGCCGCAGGGGCGAGAACGCCCACGGAGGTCGCGAGGGTGGCGACGGTGGCGGCGGACACGACTGCCCTGCCCACGAACGTACGAGTGCGCTTCATCGAGTTCTCCCGGCGGTGATGACCTGACCTGTTCCGTCCAGCAAGGTAGCACGCGGTGAGGCCACCCTCATGTGCGAGTATGGAGTCCGTGGAGCAGTTGGAGCTATGGCCCGCGCCCTTCGCCGCAGGTCCGGTGACGGGCACCGTCGCCCTCCCCGGCTCGAAATCGATCACCAACCGCGCGTACGTCCTTGCGGCACAAGCCCCGTCGCGCTCGATGCTGACGAACGCGCTCCGCAGCCGCGACACCGATCTCATGGCCGGCGCGCTCGCCGCGCTCGGCGCGCGGATCGATGTGGTGTCCGACACCTCCGTCGCGGTCACCGGCGGCCCGCTGCACGGCGGCACGGTGGACTGCGGCCTCGCCGGCACCGTCATGCGCTTCCTCCCACCGCTCGCCGCCGGCGCGCACGGCACCTCCCGGTTCGACGGTGACCCCCAGGCCCGGTCCCGGCCCCTGGGCACGGTGCTCGACGCGCTGCGGGGGCTCGGCGCCCGCATCGACGGGGACGGCCTGCCGTTCACGGTGGACGCCGACGGCCCGATCCGCGGCGGCACGGTCACCATCGACGCGTCCGCGAGCTCGCAGTTCGTCTCCGGCCTGCTGCTGAGCGGGCCGAGCTTCACCGAGGGCGTCACCGTGCACCACGACGGGAAGCCCGTGCCGTCGATGCCGCACATCGCGATGACCGTCGACATGCTGCGCACCGCCGGCGCAGAGGTCGACACCTCCGAGGCGAACACCTGGCGGGTGGCGCCGGGCGGCCTGCGCGCGCACGACTGGACCGTGGAGCCGGACCTGTCCAACGCCACCGTCTTCCTCGCGGCCGCCGCGGTCACCGGGGGCGCCGTGACCGTGCCGCACTGGAACCCGCGATCCACCCAGCCGGGCGTGCAGTTCGCCGACATCCTCGCCGCGATGGGGGCCGAGGTCACCGTGACCGACGGCGCGCTCACCGCCCGCGGCACCGGCGCCCTGCACGGCGTGGACTGGGACCTGCGCGACATCGGTGAGCTGACGCCCACCGTCGCCGCCCTGGCAGCCCTCGCGGACTCCCCCTCGCACCTGCGGGGCATCGCCCACCTGCGGGGCCACGAGACCGACCGGCTGGCCGCCCTGACGGCGGAGATCACCGCCCTCGGCGGGCGCTGCGCGGAGACCGAGGACGGCCTCACCATCGAACCGGCGACCCTGCACGGCGGCGTCTGGCACAGCTACGCCGACCACCGGATGGCGACCGCGGGCGCGATTCTGGGGCTGGTCACCGAGGGGGTTCGGGTGGAGGACATCGCCACCACGGCGAAGACGATGCCCGACTTCCCCGTCCTGTGGCACGCGCTCCTCGGCCGCGAATCGTGAGCCTTGGGTAGGCGCGAGTACGACGAGACCGATGTCCGGGTGCGCCCGGGCAAGGGCAGCCGACCGCGCACCAAGAACCGGCCCGACCACAGCGAGGCCGAGACGGCGATGGTGGTCTCCGTGGACCGCGGCCGGTGGGGCTGCGCCCTGGGCGGCGACCCGGACCGGGTCATCACCGCCATGCGGGCCCGCGAGCTGGGCCGCTCCCCCATCGTGGTCGGCGACGCGGTGGGGGTGGTGGGCGACCTCTCCGGCCGCAAGGACACCCTGGCGCGGATCGTGCGGGTCGACGAGCGGACCACCGTGCTGCGCCGCACCGCCGACGACACCGACCCGTACGAGCGGATCGTGGTGGCCAACGCCCAGCAGCTGCTGATCGTGACCGCGCTCGCGGACCCGCCGCCGCGGACCGGCTTCGTCGAGCGCACCCTGATCGCCGCCTACGCCGGCGGTCTGACGCCGGTGCTGTGCCTGACCAAGGGCGATCTGGCCGATGCGGCGGAGTTCACCGCCGCGTTCGCCGACCTCGACCTGACCGTGATCGCCGCCGGCCGCGGCGACCCGCTCGACGAGGCGCACGACCTGCTGACCGGCCGCGTCACCGCGCTCATCGGGCACAGCGGCGTCGGCAAGTCGACTCTGGTCAACCGGCTCGTTCCGGACGCCAACCGCGCGACCGGCGTGGTCTCCGGCGTCGGCAAGGGCCGGCACACCTCCACGCAGTCCGTGGCGCTCTGGCTGCCCGACGGCGGCTGGGTGGTGGACACCCCCGGCATCCGCAGCTTCGGCCTCGCGCACATCTCCACCGACGACGTGATCGCCGCGTTCCCCGATCTGGCCGGCGCCGTGGAGGACTGCCCGCGGGGCTGCACCCACCTGGGCCCGCCCGCCGACCCCGAGTGCGCTCTGGACCGGCTGGAGGGGACGGCGCACCGCCGGGCGATGGCGGTCCGCGGCCTGCTCGCCGACCTGACCGCCACCCCCGACTGGGCGTGAGCCGCTACGCGGAGGCGCGCTTGGGCAGCTTCCAGCCCGGGCGCGGGAAGTGGCAGGTGTAGCCGTCGGGGAAGCGCTCCAGGTAGTCCTGGTGCTCCGGCTCCGCCTCCCAGAACGGGCCCGCCGCTTCGATCGTGGTCACGGCCTTCCCCGGCCAGAGCCCGGAGGCGTCCACGTCCGCGATGGTGTCGCGGGCGGTCCGCTCCTGCTCCGCGGTGAGCGGGAAGATCGCCGACCGGTAGCTCGAGCCCACGTCGTTGCCCTGCCGGTCCCTGGTGGACGGGTCGTGGATCTGGAAGAAGAACTCGAGGATGTCGCGGTAGCTCGTCTTCGTGGGGTCGAAGACGATCTCCACGGCCTCCGCGTGGCCCGGGTGGTTGCGGTAGGTCGCGTGCTCGTTGCTGCCGCCCGTGTAGCCGACGCGCGTGGCCTCGACGCCCGGCTGCGTGCGGATCAGGTCCTGCATCCCCCAGAAGCATCCGCCCGCGAGCACCGCGGTCTCGCGGCCGGGAGCGGTGGTGATGGTTCCGGTGTCAGACATGCGCAACTCCTTCCGGCGGGAGGCTCGTGCCCCCGCGAATCGCTTCAACAATCCCGAGACGCCCATGATTTCCGAGGCTACTCGGGATGCCCGCACAGATGTCGTACCCAGCGGCGCGGGGTCTCCCGCGACCCGGGCCTTCGCGGGTACCTCGCCGCTCACGCCGACGTTTGTGCGGCCACCCGGGTGAGGAACACGCTGTTGGGGTCGTCCACGTATCTCCCGAACGGCGCGCACGGTACGAACCCGTGTGCCGCGTAGAGCGCGCGCGCAGGGGCGAAGAAACCCCCGCTGCCCGTTTCCAACGATATACGCGCCGTGCCCCGGGAGCGGGCGTCCGCCAGCGCGAATTCCAGAAGTTCGCGGCCCAACCCCCGGCCCCGCACGGCGCGGTGGGCTCCATCTCCGAGTGGTGGGCTGAGATGAACACCGACAGGGCCGGATCCGAGTAGTCGGCGCGCTCGATCAATTCGTGGCGGCCTGCGCGGCGTCGAGCATCTCGTCGACGCTGGTCAGCTTGACGCGGGGGCGGGCGTCCTCCTCGGCGAGGGCGGTCTCACGGGCGTCGATGGCCATCCAGCCGTCGTACTCCACGAGATTGGGCACGCGCTCGGCGATGAGCTTCTCGATCTGGTCGCCGTCGAACTCGCTGCGGGTGAGCCGTCCCTCGGCCACGTCGGAGAGCAACACCGAGACGGTGTCCCGGGCGCAGTCGCGGTTGGTGGGGATCACGCCCGACGGTCCGCGCTTGATCCAGCCGACCACGTAGTGGCCGGGCAGGGGCGCGCCGTCGTACCCGACGATCCGGCTGTCGGCGTTGCGGAAGACGCCCCGCTCGGTGTCGAACGGGATACCCGGGATCGGGGTGCCGTGGTAGCCGACGGCGTGGATGACCAGGCCCGCCTCCTGGTCGGCGACCACGCCGGTGGGCTGGGCCTCGACGGTGCCGTCCTCGCCCGCGACCAGTTCGTTCGTGGCCACGCGCACCGAGACGACCCGCGCGGGCTCCCCATGCCCGCCGATGCCGACGACCGACCGGAGGAACTTGAGGACGATGCGCCGGTCCGCTCCGGTGGGCTCCTGCGCGGCGAGCTTGCGCAGCTGCTTGAGGTTGTTGCGTTCCACCGGCGGCCGCGCCTTGTCGCGCTCCTTGTCCTCGGCGGGCACGTCGGCGGGATCCACGATCACGTCGACGCCCGGCAGCTTGCCGAGCTCGGCGACCTCGGCGGGGGTGAACGCCGCCTGCTCGGCGCCGCGCCGGCCGAGGACGACGACCTCGCGGACCGAGGACCCGTGCAGCGCGGCGAGCGCGTGATCGGCCATGTCGGTGCCGGAGAGCCTGTCGGTGTCGGTCACAAGGATCCGCGCCGCGTCGAGGGCGACGTTGCCGTTTCCGATCACCACGGCCCGCTCGACGTCCAGATCCACGTCGAGGTCGCGGCGGTCCGGGTGGCCGTTGTACCAGCCGACGAAGTCGCTCGACGGATGGTTACCGGGCAGCCAGGCGCCGTCGACCTCGAGACGGCGGCCGCCGGAGGCGCCGATCGCGTAGATCACCGCGTCGTACCACTGCGCCAGCTCGGATGCCTGGACGTCGCTGGCGACCTCGACGTTGCCGAAGTAGCGGAAGTTCTCGTGCTGTGCGGTTCTGTCGAAGATCTTCGTCACCGACTTGATCGCGGGGTGATCGGGCGCGACGCCGTAGCGGACCAGCCCGAACGGGGTGGGCAGCCGGTCGAACACGTCGACCTGGACCTCGATCTCGTCCTGCTCCAGCAGGTTCCCGGCCGCGAAGAACCCCGACGGCCCGGAACCGACGATCGCGACGCGCAACGGTTTCATCGTCCATCACTCCCGAATCGATCTGTCCGGCAGTCTTCTCAAGCTGCCCAAAGCATGGATCCTACGCCACGCCGGAGCGCCCACGGCGGCCGCGACGTGCGCGTTTCGCCTCCACATCGAGGCGCTTCTGCTCCACCTTGTGGCGTGCCGCCTCGGCGATCGCGGAGCGCAGGCCCACGCGCTGCACCTCCTCCTGGGCGGCGTGCGCCGCTACCCGCGCGTGTGCCAGGCGCTCATGGGCGTTCTCCTGCGCGTGCGCCAGGCGCTCCTGAGCGGACTCCTGCGCGTGCGCGAGGCGCTCGCGGACGGCGTGGAAGCGGAGCTCGGAGGCGGTCTCGGGCGCGTCGTCGGACGTGGCGCGAAGCCACCGGTCCGGCAGTGAGAGCTTGGCGATGGTGCGCTGCGAGAGGTAGTACTGCCGCAGCAGCGGGCCCTCCGTGTAGGGGAGGTCGTACTTCTCGCATATCGCGCGGACCTTCACCGCGACCTCGGCCAGCCGGTTCGAGGGCAGGTCCGGGAACATGTGGTGTTCGATCTGGTAGCTGAGGTTCCCGGTCATGAAGTCCATGGCGCGCCCGCCGGAGATGTTGGCGCTGCCCAGCATCTGCCGCAGGTACCACTCGCCCGGCGTCTCGTCCACGATCGACTCGGTGGTGAACTTCTCCGCGCCGTCGGGGAAGTGCCCGCAGAAGATGACCACGTAGGTCCAGATGTTGCGGATCACGTTGGCGGTGAGGTTCGCCGAGAGCGTGCGGCCGAAGGAGCCGCCCATGCCCTTGCTGATCGCCGGGTAGAGGAGGAAGTCCTTGCCGAGCTGCCGGGTGGCCTTGACGCCCAGTTCACGCAGCTGCTTACGGGTCTGCGGCCACGGCTTGTTCCCGGCGATGGCCTCGGCGAGCTCGATGTCGTGCAGGGCGATGCCCCACTCGAAGGTGAGGCCGAGGAACAGGTTGTTGAGGAACTGCGCAGACCGCTTGGCCTGCCACTGCTCGTCCCGGGTCACGCGGAGCACGCCGTAGCCCACGTCGAGATCCATGCCCACGACGTTGGTGTACTTGTGGTGCAGGAAATTGTGCGAGTGCTTCCAGTGCGCCCCGGGGCACGCCATGTCCCACTCCCACGTCGTGGAGTGGATCTCGGGATCGTTCATCCAATCCCACTGCCCGTGCATCACGTTGTGCCCGAGCTCCATGTTCTCGATGATCTTGGCGACCCCGAGCATCCCCGCACCCGCGGCCCAGAACCAGCGGTTGCGCGAGCCGAGGATCGTGAGCCTGCCCGCCGCCTCGAGGGCGCGCTGCGCCCGGATGACGCCGCGGATGTACCGCGCGTCCCGTTCGCCTCGCGATGCCTCGACCTCGGCGCGGATCGCGTTCAGTTCCAGCGCGAGCTGCTCGATATCGGCATCGTCGAGATGGGCGTATTCGCCGACATCAGTGATTGCCACGTGTTCAGGCTACGCGCAGTACGGCCGGCCGCGTCACTTCGCGGCCGCCAGCTCCTCGACGTGCGAGCGCAGGCCGCGACGGTTGCCCTCGGTATCGATCTCGCCCTTGACCACGGTGGTCACGCCGTTCTCGTCGTAGAAGCGCTTGTTGGAGTGCGTCTCCGGCGCGTCGTCGACGGTGGCCTTGAGGAACCGGTCCGGCAGCGAGAGCTTGATGATGGTGCGCCACGACTCGGCGTACTGCTTCCACATCGGCCCGCTGTTGTAGGGCAGGTCGTACTTCTCGCAGATCTCGACGACCCGCGAGTTGATGTAGTTGTACCGGTTGGAGGGCAGGTCCGGGTACAGGTGGTGCTCGATCTGCCGGCCCAGGTGCCCGGTGATGAAGTGCAGCGCGTTGCTGCCCTCGAAGTTGGCGGTGCCCAGCATCTGGCGCAGGTACCACTCGGGGAGGGTCTCGTTCTCCACGTCCTCGATGGTGAACTTCTCCGCGTCGTCCGGGAAGTGGCCGCAGAAAATGGTCATGTGGTCCCACACGTCGCGCACGGTGTTCGCGACGAGGTTGGCCGAGGCGGCCTTCTTGTAGCCGCGGGCGCCGGTGAGGGGGACGGCCATCGCCGGGAAGAGGACGTAGTCCTTCGCGGTCTGCTTGGTGACCTTGGTGAGCACCACCTTGAGCCGGCTGCGGAACTCCTCCCAGTCGTAGTTCGCGTACTGCTCGCCGCCGTTGAGCGCCGCCTTGAGGGCGTTCATCAGCTCGAGGTGCTGAACGGCCTTGCCGTACTGGAAGCCCAGCATCAGGGTGAGGTTGTACACCGGGTTGAACAGCATGTACGGCTCCCACGGCTGGTCGCGCGTGACGCGCAGGATGCCGTAGCCGATGTCGTCGTCCATATCGGTGACGTTGGTGTACTTGTGGTGCATGTAGTTGTGAGTGTGCCGCCAGAACTTGCCGTCCGAGGCGCTGTCCCACTCCCAGCTGGTCGAGTGGATCTCCGGATCGTTCATCCAGTCCCACTGGCCGTGCATGATGTTGTGGCCGAGCTCGTTGTTCTCGATCACCTTGGCGTAGGAGAGGCAGGCGGCGGACGCGGCCCACGCGGCCTTGCCCTTCCAGCCCTTCATGCCGGCGCCCAGACCGAACACGCGGCCGGCGGCCTCGGCGACGCGCTGGCTCTTGATCACCCGGCGGATGTACTTCGCATCCTCCTCGCCGCGGCTCTCCTCGATCTCACGGCGCAGCGCATCCAGCTCGGCACCGAGCGCCTCGATGTCGGCCTCGGTGAGGTGTGCGTATTCGGCGACGTCAGTGATGGCCACGAGGCGATCCCCAATCGGTACGACCGCACGCAGCGGCCTCAAGAACAGAACGATTCCACTGTAGCAGCCGCATGGGACGAAATCACGATTCTTGTTTCAGGCGAGGCGCAGGTCACACGGAGCCGGCGCGCCCACCGCTACACGTGGGCGCCGAGGTGCCCGCTGAGCCGGTCCCGGCGCTCGGCCGAGGCGGCGTCGAGCCCGGTGAACTCCACCGTCTTGCCCTTGCTGCGGTACTTGGTCTCGATCGCGTCGAGCGCCGCGACGGTGGAGGCGTCCCACACGTGCGTGTCGGAGAGGTCGACGATCACGTGCTCCGGGTCGCCGACGTAGTCGAACTGGTACACCAGGTCGTTGCTGGAGGCGAAGAACAGCTCGCCGCGCACCCGGTAGGTGCGGGTGCCCTCCGCGACCGCCGGGTCGCCAGGCTCACCGGCGACCTCCGTGAAGTGCGCCACCCGGCGAACGAACAGGAGCGTCGCCACGATGACGCCGCCGACGACGCCGTACGCGAGGTTGTCGGTCGCCACGGTGATGGCCACCGTCACCACCATCACCGAGGTCTCGCTGCGGGGCATGCGGCGCAGGGTGGCCGGCGCGATGCTGTGCCAGTCGAAGGTGCCGACGGCCACCATCACCATGACCGCGACCAGCGCGGCCATCGGGATCCGCGCCACCAGATCCCCCAGGCCCACCACGAGGATCAGGAGGAACAGGCCGGCGAGGAACGTCGAGATCCGGGTGCGCGCGCCGGAGCTCTTGACGTTGATCATCGTCTGGCCGATCATCGCGCAGCCGCCCATGCCGCCGAAGAAGCCGGTCACCACGTTCGCCACGCCCTGCCCCCGGCTCTCGCGGGTCTTGTCGGAGTGGGTGTCGGTGATGTCGTCGACCAGCTTGGCGGTCATCAGCGACTCGAGAAGCCCGACGAGCGCCACCGCCAGCGCGTACGGGGCGATCAGCCGCAGCGTGTGCAGATCGTAGGGGACGGCGGGGATCAGCCAGTGCGGCAACGTGTCCGGCAGGTCCCCCTCGTCGCCCACGTTCGGCACCGCGGAGCCGAACACGAGGGTCACCGCGGTGAGCACCACGATCGCGACGAGCGGCGCCGGCACCGCGGTCGTGAGCCGCGGCAGGCCGATCAGGATGACGAGTCCGGCGGCCACCATGGGGTACACCAGCCACGGCACGTGCATCAGGTGCGGCAGCTGGGCGAGGAAGATCAGGATCGCGAGGGCGTTGACGAAGCCGACCATCACCGAGCGCGGGATGAAGCGCATCAGCTTCGCGACCCCCAGCGCGCTGAGCAGTATCTGCAGGATCCCGGCCAGGATCACCGTCGCGAGGAGGTAGTCCAGGCCGTGCTCCGGGGCGATCGGCGCGACCACGAGCGCGACCGAGCCCGTGGCCGCGGAGATCATCGCGGGCCGGCCGCCCACGATCGCGATCGTCACGGCCATGGTGAAGGAGGCGAACAGCCCGACCCGCGGATCGACGCCCGCGATGATCGAGAACGAGATCGCCTCGGGGATCAGCGCCAGCGCGACCACCAGGCCGCCGAGAGTCTCCGTCTTGAGCCGCCGCGGGCTGCGCAGCGCGGCGACCACGTCGCTGCCCCGCACCGCCGCGTGCAGGCGCGTCCGAGCTGTCATCGGTCGGGGGCCTCCACCGGGAACGGGCCCCGCGCGCTCACGGCGCGCCGGCGGGCGGATGGGAGGTCGACGGGCACCGTCGGCCTCGCGAACCCGCGGAACTCTACCCCCCGTAACGGGAGGCTGCGAATCGGAAGCGTCAGCGGCGACGGCGGCGGGCGTGCACGGCGTCGCGGGCGGCCTTGAGGCCGAACCGGCGTCCGGTGCGCTCGTCGATCCGGGGCTCCGCGAACTCGGTGCCCGCGAACATGGCCTCCGAGGCGGTCTCCGGGGCGTCGTCGGCGGTGTCGCGCAGGTACTTGTCCGGCAGCGACAGCTTGGCGATGGTGCGCCACGACTTGAAGTACTGCACGTGCAGCGGCCCGATGGTGTACGGCAGGTCGTACTTCTCGCAGAGCGCCCGCACGCGGACACCGATCTCCGACAGGCGATTCGACGGCAGGTCGGGGAACAGGTGGTGCTCGATCTGGTAGCTGAGGTTGCCGGAGAGGAAGTCGATCACCGGGCCGCCGGAGAGGTTGGCGCTGCCCAGCATCTGCCGCAGGTACCACTCCGCCTGCGTCTCGTTGTCGACGTCCTGCTTGGTGAACTTCTCGGCACCGTCGGGGAAGTGACCGCAGAAGATGACCGCGTTCGTCCAGACGTTCCGGATGACGTTCGCGGTGATCGTCGCGGTGAGTGCCGAGCGCCAGCCGCGCTTGCCGCCGAACGGCACGCCCACCATCGGGGAGGCGACGTAGTCCTTGAGCGCCTGGCGCCCGATCTTGCGGCCCACGTCGGCGGCGTCGGCCTTGAAGCCCGCCCGGTCGAACCACGGCTTGTTCCACTTGGTGGCGGCCCGCCCCAGCTCCAGGTGCTGGATGGCGACGCCGTACTCGAACAGCAGCATGAGCAGCGTGTTGTACACCAGGTTGCCCGCGTTGAACGGGGTCCACGGCTGGTCCCGGGTCACGCGCAGCGTCTTGTAGCCCACGTCGTCGTCCATGTCGAGGACGTTCGTGTACTTGTGGTGCACGTAGTTGTGGGTGTGCTTCCACAGTCGCGAGGTGCCGGCGTTGTCCCATTCCCAGGCGGTGGAGTGCACCTCGGGATCGTTCATCCAGTCCCACTGCCCGTGCATGATGTTGTGCCCGAGCTCCATGTTCTCGATGATCTTCGCGAGGCCCAGCGAAACCGCCGCGCCCCACCAGAATCCGCGCTTGTGCGCGCCGAGCAGCATCGCCCGTCCGGCCACCTCGAGCCCGCGCTGCGCGGCGATGGTGCGGCGCAGGTACTGCACGTCAGTCTCGCCGCGCACGGCCTCGATGTCGCGCCGGATGGCGTCCAGCTCGGCCCCCAGCGTCTCGACGTCCGCCTCGGTGAGGTGCGCGTACTCGGGGATATCGGTGATCGCCATGCGGGGCCCGTCCTCCAGGGTCGGTCGTGGAATCCGTCTAACCTACGCAACCGTAAGTTACGGCACCGTAGCCTGTCAACGGATGTGACCCTGCTCCTGGCTCAGACGTCGAGCGCGCAGTCCCCCACCGCGACCGAGATACAGGTCTGAATCCGCTCTCCCTCGGTGTGCAGATCGCCGCTGCGCAGGTCGCGCACCTGTCCGTCGGCGAGCTGAACCACGCACGTCTGGCAGATGCCCATGCGGCAGCCGAACGGCATCTGCACGCCCGCGGCCTCGCCGGCCTCCAGCAGGGTGGTGGCACCGTCGACCTCGGTGGTCCGGCCGGACCGGATGAAGTTGACCTCGCCCCCGCTGGCCGAGACGTCCGCGCGCTCCACGGTGAACCGCTCCTGGTGCAGTCGCGCCTCGATGCCGCGGTCCTTCCAGGCCTCCTCCATATCGTTGAGGAACACGCCCGGCCCGCAGATCCACGTCTGCCGGTCCTGCCAGTCGGGAACGGCCTCCGTCAGGTTGGCCGGGGTGAGGCGGCCGGCCTCGCGGGTGTAGCGCAGCTGCACGTGGACGTTCTTGTGGTTCGCGTCGAACGCCTCGAGCTCCTTGCGGAACAGCGCGGAGTCCGCATCGGGGGCGGAGTGCACGGCCACGATGTCCGTCGAGGCGGGGATACCGCGCCGCTCCAGGGTGCGCAGCATCGCCATGACCGGCGTGATGCCGCTGCCGGCGGTGAGGAACAGGACCTTGGGCGGCAAGGGGTTCGGGAGCGTGAAGTCGCCCGACGGTGCCTGCAGGCGCACGATGGTGCCCTCCCGCACGCCGGTGACGAGGTGGTTGGAGAGCAAGCCCTCGCTCATCGCCTTGACCGTGATCGAGACCTCGCGCGGGGCGCGGCCGTGGCCCATGTCCGGGACGGAGGTGAGCGAGTAGGAGCGCCACGTCCACTTGCCGTCGACGAGCACGCCGATGCCCACGTACTGGCCCGCCTCGTACTTGGTGTTGAAGCCCCAGCCGGTCTCGATGGTGAGCGTGACCGACGCGTCGGTCTCCTGCTGGACCCGCACGATCTTGCCGCGCAGCTCGCGCGCCGACCACAGCGGATTGATCAGGTGCAGGTAGTCGTCCGGCAGCAGCGGGGTGGTGAGCCGCGCGACCGCGCCGCGCACCAGGTTGGTGCGGGGATGCTCGGCTGAGACGTTCTTGGCCGGGGCCTCGAGCCAATCACGGAAGGCGCGGAAGGAGTTGCTCATGGGGTGAGCCTACGGTGCCGTAGCTTGTTGGGACAATTTCTGTGAGGTTGTCCTATCGAGCCCGGGGCGGTTACCGCGTCGCCGGACCGGCCGCGACGAAGTTCCAGTAGCCCCGCGGACCGTCGGAGACGGTGAGCCGGGTCCCCGTGACACGCAGCGTGCGCTGTCCGGAGAAGGCGGCGCGGAACTGCGTGCCCGCTCCGGGCCGGATGCACGCCCGCATCGTGGAGACCATCCCGCTGAAGGTGACGCGATCGCCCGCAGCGGCGGCGTCCATGCCGAACACGTTGCAGCCGTCGTTCCCTCCGGCCCGGTCGCCGTGGAAGGCGACGAAAGCCGGCGCGCCCGTGTACTTCACCGGCGCCGTGCGGGCGTACCCGCTCGATTCGAACCGCCACTGCGTGCCGATGAGGGGCGCCGGGCTCGCCGATGCCGCGGGCGCCGATGCGGCGATGGCCACCCCCGCGAGGAGGGCCGCCGCGAACCGGGCGCCGTAGGACACACCCTCACCGTAGCGCGAATCCGGGGCGCTCGCGGCGCCCGGAACACTCACGCCCGACACCGCACCCCGGAGCACGGCCGGGGCATCCGGCTCGAGACATGACGCATGACATGAACGATCACGTACACATATCGTGGACCCATGCCCGAGCACCAGTGGTTGACAGGGAGCGAACTCGCCACCTGGCGCGCCCTCAATCTCACTCTGAGCCGGTTGCCCTGGTCGCTGGACCGACAACTGCAGAACGATGCGGGACTCAGCTTCATGGAGTACTACGTGCTCGCGATCCTGGCCGACGCCGAGGACCGCACCGCGCGAATGAGCACCGTCGCCTCGCTGGTCAACGGAGAACTCTCGAGGGTGTCGCACCTCGCGAAGCGACTCGAGACCCGCGGGCTCGTCGTCCGCGAACCCGATCCGACCAACCGGCGCTTCACGAACGTGGTGCTCACGTCCGCCGGCTACGAGTTGCTGCAACGGGCGGCGCCCGCGCATGTCGCGCTTGTCCGCCGGCTCGTCTTCGCCCCCCTCTCCCCCGAGGACGTCACCGCGCTGCGACGCATCGCGGACGCGATCAACGACGCCGCGGACGAGTTCGACCAGCACCGGCCCGGGACACCGGGATCCCTCACCTGATCGCGACAGCCGCACACCCGAGAACACTTGAACATTCACGCGCACTGCCGTAACCTCGCGCTTGAACGTTCATGCATGAATGTTCAAGTCATTGGCCGGGCATCCCGGTCACCACACATCGGCCAAGGAGTGCCACCATGTCCGCACCCGCCTCGTTGCTCGACGCGTCCGACTCCGTCCTGATCCTGATCGACCACCAGCCCAATCAGATCGCCAACGTGCACAGCCACGAGCCCACCATGGTGATCAACAACGTCACCGCCCTCGCCAAGGCGGCCGAAGCCTTCGGTGTGCCGACGGTGTTGACCACGGTCGTCGCACGGACCGGCGGAGCGCTGCTCCAACAGGTCCAGGAGGTGTTCCCGGACCAAGAGCCGATCGACCGCACCACGATCAACACGTGGGAGGACCAGCGCGTCGTCGACCGAGTCCGTGAAACCGGCCGCACGAAGCTCGTCATCGCCGGCCTCTGGACCGAGATGTGCGTCGCGATGCCCACGCTGCACGCGATCGAGGACGGCTACGACGTGACGGTCGTCGCCGACGCCTCGGGCGGCACGACCGTGGAGTCCCATGAGACGGCCATGGCCCGCATGGTCCAAGCCGGCGCGCACCCCATGACCTGGTTCGCCGTACTCGCCGAGTGGCAGCGCGATTGGGCGAACGCCGCGACGCTGCCCTCGGTCGTCGACATCCTGCACCACCACGGGGGCGCGGCCGGCGTCGCCTACGCGTGGGAGATGCAGCTCCTCGCCGAGCGACCGGACGGCGACGGCATCGTCCGATGACCACGACGCCCGTGGAGCACACGACCGGGCCCGAGTTCGACATCCGGATCGCTCCACGGGCAGACTGTCGGCCGTGCTGAAATTCGTCCTCGCACACTGGTGGCGAGGCGGTCCCGACTACTCCGAACGCGTCGCGTAGGGCGCTCGGCCCCCTCGCGGACCACTCCGGGTGGCCCGCCGCGATCACCAAGGCCGCGATGCTCGTCGTGACCGTGATCGCGCTTCCCATCGCCGTCCAGGCGTTCATGACGTTCCTGTCGGACGACGCGACGGAAGCCAACGCGGACGACCTCACGGGGATCCCCAACCGCCGAGGGTTCCTCCGTGCTGCTCGCCGCCCGAACGCCGGGGCGGACAACGCCATGTACGCGGCGAAACGGAGCGGCGATGCAGTCGTGGTCCACAGCCCGACGACACGCTGAGGGCGCGCGCAGGGAGCTAGAGCAGTTCGAGGAGGAAGGGCAGCTCCTGCGTGGCGTACCAGGCGAGGTCGTGGTCCTCGGCGTCGCCGACGGCGAGCTCGGCGTCCTCGTCGCCGAGATCAGCCGCATCCACCACCTGCGCGGCGCGGGTCACCGCGTCCTCGGCCTCGGACACGTCCACGTGCACGGCGAGCACGTCCCGCAGGCGGATCGGCTCGGTCACCTTGAGCACGGCGTCGTCGAGGTCCGGGCGCTCCTTCGCGGCGGGAACGTCGGCCGTGATCACCACGCGCCGGACCGGGTCCGGTTCCGCCCCATCGGTTTCCGGTGCACCGTCGACGGCGAGCAGCCGCAGGGAGGCGCGCGCCGCGTGCCGCATGGCCGCCTCAGCGAGCTCCTCCTCGTCGCCCGAGGTGTACGACTCGCGGAGCGCCGGCGTGACCCCGAAGACGGTGCCGCCCAACGGGAACAGCTCGCCATCACGCTGGAGGACCTGCAGACCCGCCAGGGTGCTGGGCACGTACACGCGGACCACCATCTACTCCCCCTTCGCGGACGCCGCGAGCTCGTCGCGCGCCTCGTACAGGAACTCCGTCATCGAGATCACGTCCCACATGCCGTCGCGATCGGCGTTGAGCCCGATGTACACCGTGCCGTTGTAGGACGTGATGCCGATCGAGACCACCTGGTTCGCGATGAGCGGCGGCACCGGATACACCTGCTGCACCTCGATGCCGGACAGGTACACCCGCGCCTGCGGCCCGGGCGCGTTGGTGACCAGGGTGTTGAAGGAGCGCGGCGAGACGCTCATCGCGGTGCGCGCTCCCAGCGCATGCAGGGTCGGCGGGGTGAACCCGCCGCTGGCGGCCAGCGCCCGGGCGGCGACCTGCCGGTTCCGGTCCACCTGGGCGGCGGCGCCGTGCGCGATCTGCCGCATCCGCACCACCGCGTTGGATTCGGCGACGGGCAGCCGCACGATGTAGGCGCGCACCTGTTCTCCGACACCGAGTCCCACGTCGTCGACGGCGATGGGTTCGAGCACCCGCACCTCGGTGCCGGCGCTGATCGGCTCGCCGCGTGAGATCAGCCAGGTGCGCAGGCCGCCCGCGATCACCGACAGCAGCAGATCGTTGACCGTGCAGCCGTAGGCCGCGCGCAGGCGGCGGAACTCGTCGAGTTCCATCCTGGCCACGGCGAACCGGCGGCTGCGGGAGATCGGCACGTTGAGTGACCGCACGGGCGTGACCGCGGTGCGGGCCCGCACCAGGCTCGATGCGCGCTCGATCACGTTCGCGGCGTCCTCCTGGAGACCGGAGATCGACTCCGCGACCTCGCCGACCACGCCCTGGATCATGGACACGCTCCGGGCGGGCCGGGAGAGCATGTCGATGACCGCGCCCATCACCAGCTCTCCGTCGCTGGGTTCGTGCTGACCCATCCACAGGTCCTCCGGGGGCCGCGGCGTCTCGGGGGTATCGGTCAGCAGCAGCTGCATCAGGTCCACGTTGGCGCGGCCGTCGACCAGCGCCAGGTGGGTCTTCGAGAACACCGCCAGCCGGTCGTCCGCGACCCCCTCGATGAGGTACACCTCCCACAGCGGTCGCTCCCGGTCCAGGGGCCGGGAGTTCAGGCGCGCCACGAGATCGTGCAGCTGATCGTCGCTCCCCGGCTGCGGCAGTGCGGAGACCCGCACGTGGTAGGTGATGTCGAAGTCGCGGTCCTCGATCCACACCGGGCGGGCGATGCCGAGCGGCACCGTCCGCACCTTCCGCCGGTACCGCGGCACCTCGGCGAGGCGGCTCTCGACGGTGTCCAGCAGCCGCTCGTAGTCCAGGCCCTCCTCCGGGCGGCGCAGGATCACCAGCGACCCGACGTGCGTGGGGGTCGTCGAATGCTCCAACGCGTAGAACTCCGCATCGGACTGGCTGAGCCTGCCCTTCACCTGCACCTCCCCGAGGACTCGTCGGCGTCAGCATACGGGATCCGGCGGCGTCGAACGGGTTCGGCGCAGTTCGGAGCAGGTGGGATCCGAAAGGCCCTCTGGTGCGTCTAATCAGTATGGGGGCGAACATTCTCGCGGCCGGCCGGACGAGGTCCGCCGCGCCGTGCACGACCGAACCGGGCTTCGTGGTGCTCCGCGCACCCGTCGCCGAACCACCGGCGCGGCCGCTGCTGCGCGTGCGGCCGGAGATGCGCTCCGCGCCACCGCTGCCGGCGCCGGCGGAACCGCCGCCGCAGCGCCACGCGGCGCCGCCCGGCCCCGTCGCGGGCGTGCACCCCGACGCCCACCGTTTCGTGTTGTCCACCCTGCGGCCCGTCTTCGAGGTCCTGGACCGGCGCCGCCCGGCCAAGCACCTCAGCGCGATCGCAACGGGCACCGTGGTCGACGTACTGCGCACCCTGGCGGAAGCGGCACCCGGCGGGACCGTCTCCGGATGGGGGAACGTGCACGTCGGCACGCCGCGCGCGCTACCGGCACGGGCGCGGCAGCGGAAGCGCGGTCCGGACGTGGGGGCCGAGATTTTCCTGACCTACACGCGCGGGGAGCGGGTGCTGGCCGCCGCGGGCCGGGTCGAGGCGGCAGCCGGACGGTGGCGGTGGGTCGCGTTCACGACCGCGGCGTGACCGGGGTTCGACGATGTTTGCGCGAATCAGGGGCGCCGCGCACCGCGGGGCGGTACACAGGGGACATGTCGCTGAGTTCGCTACGGGCCGCGTTCCGCTACCGGGTGGCCCGTCACCTCCTGATCGGCCCCGCCCTGTGGGTGTGGGGGCGGCCCGAATACACGGGGCTCGAGAACATTCCGCGGACGGGGCCGGTGATCCTCGCCGCGAACCACCTCGCGATCTCCGACTCGTTCTACGTGGTGCAGAGCGCGCGGCGGCCGGTCAGCTTCCTCGCCAAGGCGGACTACTTCACCCAGCCCGGCCTCAAGGGGCGGTTCAAGAAGACGTTCTTCGCGGGCATGGGCCAGATCCCGGTGGACCGCCGTGGCGGCTCGGTCTCCGCGCCCGCCCTGGAGGCGGCCACCGGCATCGTGACCGACGGCGGGGCGTGGGGGATCCACCCGGAGGGCACCCGCTCCCCCGACGGCAGGCTGTACAAGGGCAAGACAGGTGCCGTGCGCGTCGCCCTCGCCACGGGCACGCCGATCGTCCCGATCGCACTGCGGCGCACCGACAACCGCACATGGCGGAACTTCTGGCGGAGCCGGGTGTCCGTGGAGGTGCTCGAACCGCTGGACCTCGGCGACGCGAGCGCGGACGATCAGGAGTCGATCCGCCGCGCCACCGACCGCCTGATGGACGTGATCGGCGCCCGCACCGGCCAGACACGGGTGGCTGAATACGCGAAGAAGGGCGGCGAATAGCGCTCCCGGGGCCGACCACCGCCCAGCCGGAGCCAGGCGAAGAAGGGCGGAACGTAGCCGCCCTTCCCCGCGCCGCTGCCGCTACCTGCGGTGCTTGGCCCGCGCGGACGCGGACTTCTGCGCGGCCTTGTCCGCATCGCGCTTGGCGGCGCGCCGCTGCGCGCGGGTTCCCTGAGGCTCGTCGTCCTGCTGCGAGATCTCGGTGAGGTCACCGGATTCCGAGGGGCCGGACAGCGTGATCCTCTCGGGATCCGGCTCGGGGACGGGGCTGCTCAGCTGCGCCGGGGCCTCGGCGCCGGTGGCGGCATCCGCGCCCTCCTCGGGCTCCTGCACCTGGACCTTGAAGAGCGTCGCGACCGACTCCTCCTTGAGGCCTTCGAGCATGCCGTTGAACATGTCGTAGCCCTCCCGCTGGTACTCGACCACGGGATCACGCTGGGCGATCTGCCGCAGGCCGATGCCCTCCTTGAGGTAATCCATCTCGTAGAGGTGCTCGCGCCACTTCTGATCGAGCACCGACAGCAGCACCGACCGCTCGACCTGGCGCATGGTGCCCTCGCCCGCGGCCTTCTCGATGGTCTCCTGGTGCTCGTCGTAGGCGGCGTGAATGTCCTTGAGGAGGATCTCCTTGAGCTCGCTCGAGGAGATCTCGTCGCGGTCGCCGTTCTCGTCCTCGCCGACGACCTTCTTCCAGTCCAGCCGGATCGGGTACAGCGTCTTCAACGCGGTCCACAGCTCCTCGAGGTCCCAGTCCTCCACGTAGCCGGTGGCGGTGGCGGCGTCCACGTAGGCCGAGACCACGTCGTCGGTCATGTGGTTGACCTGGTCGAACAGATCCTCGCCGCGGAGGATCTTGCGCCGCTCGTCGTAGATGACCTTGCGCTGCTCGTTCTGCACGTCGTCGTACTTGAGCACGTTCTTACGGATCTCGAAGTTCTGCTGCTCGACCTGGGTCTGCGCGCTGCGGATGGCGCGGGAGACGAACTTGTTGTCGATCGGAACGTCGTCGGGCAGGTTCACGCGGTTCATCCACGCCTCGATCTGCGCACCGTTGAAGCGCCGCATCAGCTCGTCGCCGAGGGAGAGGTAGAAACGGGACTCTCCGGGATCGCCCTGGCGGCCGGAGCGGCCGCGGAGCTGGTTGTCGATGCGCCGCGACTCGTGCCGCTCGGTGCCGAGCACGTACAGTCCGCCGGCTTCGCGCACCTCGTCGCCCGCCGACTTGGAGTCCTCGCGGACCTTCTCGATCGACTCGTCCCAGGCCGCCTCGTACTCCTCCGGCGTGTTCACGGGGTCGAGGCCGCGCTCGCGCAGCGCGAGGTCGGCGAGGATGTCCGGGTTGCCGCCGAGCACCACGTCGGTGCCGCGACCGGCCATGTTGGTGGCCACCGTGACTGCGCCGGGCGTGCCGGCCTTCGCGATGATCGCCGCCTCCTGCTCGTGGAACTTGGCGTTCAGCACGGTGTGCGGGATCTTCTGCCGCTCGAGCTGGCGGGAGAGGTACTCGGAGCGCTCCACCGAAGTGGTGCCGATCAGCACCGGCTGGCCCTTCTCGTGCCGCTCCGCGATGTCCTCGACGATGGCGGCGAACTTCGCCTCCTCCGTCTTGTAGATGAGGTCCGTCTGGTCCTTGCGGATCATCGGCTTGTTGGTGGGGATCGGGATGACGCCCAGCTTGTAGATCTGGTGCAGCTCGGCGGCCTCGGTCTCGGCGGTGCCGGTCATGCCGGAGAGCTTGTCGTAGAGGCGGAAGTAGTTCTGCAGCGTGATCGTGGCGAGGGTCTGGTTCTCGGCCTGGATCTCGACGTTCTCCTTCGCCTCGAGTGCCTGGTGCATGCCCTCGTTGAAGCGGCGGCCCGCGAGCACGCGGCCGGTGAACTCGTCCACGATGAGCACCTCGCCGGAGCGGACGATGTAGTCCTTGTCCCGCTCGTACAGCTCCTTGGCCTTGATCGCGTTGTTCAGGTAGCTGACCAGCAGCGAGTTCTGCGCGTCATAGAGGTTCTCGATGCCCAGCTGGTCCTCGACCAACTCCACGCCGGCCTCATTGACGCCGATGGTCTTCTTGCGGATGTCCACCTCGTAGTGGACGTCCTTCTCCATCAGCGGCACGATCCGCGCGAACTCGGTGTACCACTTGCTGGAGGCGTCCGCGGGGCCGGAGATGATCAGCGGGGTGCGGGCCTCGTCGATGAGGATCGAGTCCACCTCGTCGACGATGGCGAAGTTGTGGCCGCGCTGCACCAACTCGTCCTCGCTGTGCGCCATGTTGTCGCGCAGGTAGTCGAAGCCGAACTCGTTGTTGGTGCCGTAGGTGATGTCGGCGCCGTAGGCCTCGCGGCGCCGGTCCGGGTCCTGCCCGGCGAGGATGCAGTCCACCTCGAGCCCGAGGAAGCGGTGCACGCGGCCCATCCAGTCGGCGTCGCGCTTGGCGAGGTAGTCGTTGGTGGTCACCAGGTGCACGCCCTTGCCGGTGAGCGCGTTGGCGTACGCGGCCATCACCGAGGTCAGAGTCTTGCCCTCACCGGTCTTCATCTCGGCGATGTCACCCTCGTGCAGGGCGCCCGCGCCCATGATCTGCACGTGGTACGGCCGCTGCCCCAGCACCCGCCAGGACGCCTCACGGGCGGCCGCGAAGGCCTCGGGGAGGATCTCGTCGAGCGACTCGCCCTTCTCCAGCCGCTTCTTGAAGGAATCGGTCTTGGCCTGGAGCTTCTCGTCGGAGAGCGCCTCGTACTCGTCGCTCAGGCTCTCCACGTAGGAGGCCAGGCCGTCGAGCCGCTTGACCATCCGGCCTTCGCCGAATCGCAGCACCTTGGAGAGAACCACTGAGCAACCTCAATCCCATGAACGCAGCTAAGAATCCCGGCCGCCTCCGCAGCGGCCGGGATCCATGGTAGGCGAAACGTCAGGTCAGCCGGAGGAGGCCGTAGTCGAACGCCTTCCGGCGGTACACCACGGAGGGCTTCTGCGTCTCCTTGTCGAAGAACAGGAAGAAGTCGTGGCCCACCAATTCCATCTGCGACAACGCGTCGTCCACCGTCATCGGGGTGGCCGGATGATCCTTCACCCGCACCACCTGGCCGGGCATGTGCTCCTCCGCCAGGTGCGCGTACGGGTCGTCGTCGTGCGGCACGTCGGGCGCGTCCGGCAGGGCCGACGGTGCCGTAGCCTCCGCCACGGAGACCGGGGTGCGGTTGCCGTAGTGCACCTTCTTGCGGTCGGCCGCCTTGCGCAGCCGGCTCTGCAGACGGGAGAGCGCCGTCTCGAAGGCGGCGTAGAAGTTCTCCGCCGCCGCTTCGGCGCGGGCCACGCCGCCCTTACCGCGGACCGTCAGCTCCAGTCGCTGGCACGCCTTCGACTGCCGCGGGTTGGGTTCGTGGAAGAGACTCACCTCGAACAGGGTGATGGTGGAACGGAACTTCTCGAGGCGCGCCAGCTTGTCTCCCAGGTAGACGCGGAAGTGCTCCGGCACTTCCACGTTGCGGCCGTCGATGGCCACGGGGGCATGAGGGGTGAGGTACTCCTTGTCGCGCTCGTCGGCCACGTGGCCGGGTTCGCGGAAGGGGTCGACCTCGACGCTGGGCGTGTTGGTGCGATTCGTATCGCGCGGGGACAGAAGGGTCATGTGAAACCTTTCGTGCGGGCCCGGAACTCCTTGCGCTCGTACGGATCACCAGTCCGTCACTGATAGTGGATCGCGCGCGGGAACAGGCTCAGATTCGAACGGCGGGCGGACTGCCCGACGCTAGGAGGGTGCGACATCACCTCCTGCTTCTCGGACCGGGAAAGGTACCCCCGAACATAGCCCGGGTCGCAGGTTCTCGCCAGGATTTGAACCCTGTGAGTTCACGGACGCGCGCCACCCGCCCGATCCGGAGTCGATGTAGCCCCACATCATGGGCCACCGCACGCAGATCATCCTCGAGGATGCGCAGTACGAGCGCCTCCTCGCGGAGTCGCGGGCCTCGGGCCTGGGCCTCGCCGAACTGATCCGGCGCGCGGTCGACCTGACGTACGCCGGCGCCGGTGCGGGCGAGTTCGAGGCGGCCCTCGACCGGAGCTTCGGAACCTGGGGGCCGGACACGCCGGACGGCGCCGACTACGTCGACCCGATCCGGCCCGCCCGCCGGGACAGATTCGAGCGGCGGTGATCGGCCGGCCGATCGTGGTCGATACGTCGATCCTCATCGACACGCTGCGCGGGCGGGCGGAGGCGCGCGACCGGCTGTCCGCCGCCCGCCGCGACGGCCACCGCGATCGCCCGGGACGCCGAGCTGTGGACGCGGAACATCAAGCACTTCCCCATGTTCGGCGAACTCGCGCCGCCCTACTGACCGCCGATCACCCGCTCACGCCGCGGCGAGGGTGATGGCAGCGGCGACGGGAACGCCCCGTCGGGCCAGGGAGGCGACGGACTCCGCCAGGGTGGCCCCGGTGGTCACCACGTCGTCCACCAGGACGACGGTGCCGGGCGCCGGGAGGGCACGCACCCGCACCGCGCCCCGCGCGTTCGCCGCCCGCGCGGACGCGCTGAGACCCACCGAATCCGCGGAACCCACCGACCGCAGCACCGGCGACACCACGATCGGACGGACCGGCGCCGCCGTGCGGGCCGCGGCCCCACAGACGGCGGTCACCACGTCGCCCCCGCGCCGCCGCGCCGCCCACACGGTGGTCGGGGCGGGGACCAGCACGAGCGGCCCGTCGAGGTCGAACTCGCCCCAGGACTGCAGGCGCAGCAGGGCGTGCGCGAGGCCCCGGCCCAGCGGAGCGGCGAGGTCGCCCCGGCCCCGCTCCTTGAGCTGGAGCACGGCGCGGCGCCGCGCACCGTCGTACCTGCCGAGCGTCCACACGGGCACCCCGACCGGGACGGTGGTGCGGATCAGGGCCGGCACGTCGTGCAGCGCGGCCTCGCAGCGGGCGCACCAGCGCACCCGCGGCGCGCCGCAGCCCCCGCAGGTGCGTGGCACGGCGAGCTCGATCAGATCGTCGATGCCCCCGAGGACCTGCCCGACCAGCCCCATCACTCCCCCTCCCGGGCGGAATCAGCCCGGCAGCACCGGATTGGCTCGTCCCCCGGCGAGCCGATCCACCTGACTCCAGTATTGCTCGTCGCCGTCGGGGCCGATGCCGATCTCCCACACGCCCGAGGAGTCCGTGGCGTAGACGGTGTTGGTCGAGACCACCACGTTGGTCACCGGGGGCGAGAGGTTGCGGCTGGGCAGGGCGGAGACGTCGCCGGCGTCGTAGCGCACCGAGAGCACCGGCGAATCGGAGGTGTTGCGGCCGATGTAGATCGTGTCGCCGGTCTGCCAGTCCACCGACGACGCCACCAGCTCGCGGTCGGTGACCACCGACGCGAGATGGGTGATCCGGGTCTGCCCGTTGGCCGCCGTCTGCACCACGCCCACCAGCACCTTGCCGCCGGCCACCAGCGCCACCCGCACGCCGTCCCGCGAGAGGCGCAGCTCCGTGATCGGGCCCGGCGCGGCGGCCGCGACCTCGCCGGAGTCCACGTCGGCGGTGGTGACCTCGCCGGTGGTCTGGTCCTGCCGGACCCGCACCACCCGCATGCCGTCCAGCACCGTCCACACGCTCGCGTCGTCGGGCGTCCAGGACGGCCTGGTCATCGAACCGGCCGTGAGCACCTGCGTGGGTACGCCCCCGTACGGGGCCAGGGCGAGGGCGGCGCCCGGGCCGCCGCGGGCACCGGAATCGAGCACCGCCGCCACCTGCCGGCCCGATGCCGACATCCCGATCGACCGAATCGATGTGGACGCCCCGAGCGGCCCCGCGACCGGGGTCACCTGCCCGGCGGACACCTTGACGAACCTGCCGTCGAGCACCCCGTGCAGCCCCACCGCGAGATCGGAGGAGGCGTTCGGGCTGATCGAGGCGACGTCGTTGGGGTTCCAGCCCGACTGGTGCTTGTCGTCCAGGGAGGAGCCGTCCACCGTGATCACGTACGGCCCCTGCACGTCCGCGCCCGCGAGGGTCCACACTATCTGCCCCGCCACCAGCCGGGCCACGTCCGGCTCCATCCGCGGCAGGCCCGTGAGATCGACACGCACACCGGCGAATCCGACGCCCGGGTCGCGCTGATCGCCGTTGGCATCGGTGACCGCTCCGCGGACGGCCGCGTTCGTGCCGAAGGGGTTGAACACGGCGCCGTCCAGGCTGGAGCGCGGTCCGCGCACCAGCAGCATGAGCAGGTCCGCGGCCAGCTTGGCCCGCGGCCCCGCGAGCCAGCGGGCGTCCGGCACCAGGGTGCGGCCGGTCGGATCCGGGAAGTACAGCAGGTACCGGCGGTACACCGCGCGGAACTGCTCCGTGTCGATCACCAGCATCGGGGTGTCGCCCACCGAGCTCAGCCCCTGGATGCGCCACTGCCCGTCGACCTGCACCAGCTGCACGTTCTGCGTGATCGACTGCGACGCCGGCTCGTAGGTGCCGTCCGCACCGAGAAAACCAGTGGTCTGCGCGCGGATCGTCGCCTTGATCAGGGTCGAGGTGCGCTCGGTGGGCAGCACGTCGATGTCCTTGACCACCACCGCCCGCTGCGGCACCTGCCAGTTGTCGGCCCCGTTCTGCACCAGGAACTTCCGGGACGCCGCGTAGTTCCCGTCGGCCACCGCGTTGGCCTTGAGGAAGTCGCGCACGATCTGCTCCGGCTGGGCGTTGCGCTGCGGCGCGAGGCCGCGGTCCGGCGTCGCGGTGTCGCCGCCCAGATCGCCGATCACGCGCGGGCTGGTGGCCTCCGGAATGGTGGCGCAACCGCTCAGCACCAGCAGCGCCGCGAGCAGGACCGCGAGCGCCCGCCCGGGGATGCGCATCGCCCTAGTCATCGGCACCGCTCCCCTCGCCGCCGGCGCGCCGCGTCATCGACTTCAGCGGCAGGGGGCTCACGGTGACCCTGCCCCCGCGGGTGCGCGGCAGGGTGAGCCGGAAGCAGGAGCCGCTGCCCGGTTCGCCCCACGCCTCGAGCCGCCCGTCGTGCAGGCGCGCGTCCTCGATACTGATGGCGAGCCCCAGCCCGGTGCCGCCGGAGCGCCGCACCCGCGACGGGTCCGAGCGCCAGAACCGGTTGAACACCAGCTTCTCCTCGCCCGGCCGCAGGCCCACCCCGTAGTCGCGGACGGTGACCGCCACGGCGTCGTCGTCGGCGCGCATGGTGAGGATCACCGGCTTGCCCTCGCTGTGGTCGATGGCGTTGGCGAGCAGGTTGCGCAGCACCCGCTCCACACGGCGGGTGTCCGCCTCGACGATCACCGGATCGTCGGGCATGTCCAGTATCAGCTCGGTATCGGACTGCTCGGCCAGGTGCCGCACAGTGGCCATCGCGGAGGCGATCGGCACCTCGATGTCGATCTGCTCCGAATGCAGCTCGGCGACCCCGGCGTCGTGCCGGGAGATCTCCAGCAGCTCCGCGAGCAGGGTCTCGAACCGATCCAGCTCCTTCTGCATCAACTCGGTGGTGCGGCGCAGGCCCGGGTCCAGCTCGTCCGCGGAATCGGCGATCATGTCCGCGGCCATCCGCACCGTGGTGAGCGGCGTGCGCAGCTCGTGCGAGACGTCGGAGGTGAACTGGCGTTGCAGATCACCGAACTCCTCGAGCTGCCCGATCTGCTTGGACAGCGATTCGGCCATGTCGTTGAAGCTCATCGCGAGGCGCGCGATGTCGTCCTCGCCGCGCACGGGCATGCGCTCCTTGAGCCGGCCCTCGGCGAACCGCACCGCGATCCGCGCCGCGGACCGCACGGGCAGCACCACCTGGCGGGCGACGAGCAGGCTCACCGCGGCCAGCAGCACCAGCAGCACCGCGCCGCCGGTGTACAGCGTGCCCTGCATGAGGCTGAGGGTGTTCTCCTCCTGGGTCAGCGGGAACACCAGGTACAGCTCGAGCCCGGGCACCGTGGACTGCACCGGCGTGCCGATGACGAGCACCTTGCCGTACCGGCCGGTGCTGTCCGTGACCGTCGCGTGCTGGAAGGCGGTCTGCCCGCTGCGCACGAAGGTCTGCAGGGACTGCGGCACCTCGCTCTCGCTGCCCAACACGGTGGGCGGACGGCCTGCGCCGTGCGGCACGATCAGCACGGGGTCGTAGTTGCCCGAGCGCGCGGCCGTCGGCCCCACGTCGAGCCCCTGGCTGACCAGGCTCGAGCGGACGCTGCGCAGCAGCGATTCGACGCCCTCGGTGCGGGGCTCGGTGCGCGCCAGCGCCAACTCCACGCTCTGCTTGACCCGGGCGGTCTCCTCCTTGCCCGCGGCCAGCTTGGCGTCGATCAGCTGGTTCGCGATCTGCGAGGTGAGCACGAACCCCAGCAGCAGCAGCACCGTGAGGCTCAGCACCAGGGTCTGGGTGACCACGCGCAGCTGCAGCGAGCGGCGCCACACCCGCCCCGCGTAGGAGAGCCCCGCGCCGGCGAACCGCGCACCGTCGCGCAGCAGGTCCGCGGGGTCGCGCCGGCGAACCCAGTGCCACGCCGACCGCGCCTGCCCGAGCAGCTCGGACCGACGGGATGCGGTCATGCCGAGATCACGCCGGCCCGGCCTTGTACCCCACGCCGCGCAGGGTCAGCACGATCTCGGGGTTCTCCGGGTCCTTCTCGATCTTCGCGCGCAGGCGCTGGATGTGGACGTTCACCAGCCGCGTGTCCGCGGGGTGCCGGTAGCCCCACACCTGCTCGAGCAGCACGTCGCGGGTGAACACCTGGCGCGGCTTGCGGGCCATGGTAACCAGCAGGTCGAACTCGGTGGGCGTGAGCGGCACGACCTCGCCGTCGCGGGTCACCTTGTGCGCCGGGACGTCGATCACGACGTTGCCGATGGACAGCAGCTCGCTGGGCTCGTCGTCGGTGCGGCGCAGCCGGGCCCGCACCCGCGCCACCAGCTCCTTCGGCTTGAACGGCTTGATCACGTAGTCGTCCGCACCGGACTCGAGGCCCAGCACCACGTCCACGGTGTCGGCCTTCGCCGTGAGCATCACGATCGGCACGGACGAGTCCGCGCGCAGCACCCGGCACACGTCGATGCCGTTCATGCCCGGCAGCATCAGGTCGAGCAGCACGAGGTCCGGCCGGAACTCGCGGGCGGCGCTCAGCGCCTGGGTGCCGTCGCCCACCACCATCGAGTCGAAGCCCTCGTTGCGCAGGACGATGGTGAGCATCTCCGCCAGGGCGGGGTCGTCGTCGATCACCAGGATCCGGGGTTTCATGCTGTCCATAGTGTCACTGCGGCGGAAGTGAACGCGTGCGCGACACCTACCATTGCGGTCCATGGGACGACTGGTCGCGATCGAGGGCCTCGACGGGGCGGGCAAGAACACGCTGACGCGCGCGGTCACGGCGCGGCTGCGGGGGCGCGGCCTGACGGTGACGGCGCTCGCGTTCCCGCGGTACGGCACGCAGTTCGCCGACCTCGCCGCGGAGGCGCTGCGCGGCGGCAACGGCGACCTCGCCGACTCCGTGTACGGGATGGGGCTGCTGTTCGCGTTCGACCGGCAGGCCGCGGCGCCCGAGATCCGCGCGGCGCTCGCCGGGCACGACGTGGTGCTGCTGGACCGGTACGCCGCGTCGTCGGCCGCGTACAGCGCAGCCCGCCTGCACCAGGGCGCCGACGGTGCCGTGGCCGCGTGGGTGCGCGCCCTCGAGTTCGACCGGTTCGGGCTTCCGCGCCCCGACCTGCAGGTGTATCTCGACGTGCCGGTGTCGCTCGCCGCCGAGCGGGCCCGCTCCCGCGAGGAGGTCGACGCCGGCCGCGCCCGCGACGCCTACGAGACGGACGCGGGGCTGCAGGCCCGCACGGGCGCCGTCTACGCGGGGCTCGCGGCGGCGTCGTGGGTCTCGCCGTGGCGGGTGCACGCCGCGGACGACGCCCCGGAGCTGCTGGCCGAGGCGATCGCAGCGCTTTCCTGAAGAACCGCCCTGTTATTCACTGAAGTACCACCCGCAACTGTGCTGCGGCGCAGTAACGTGCGCAACGAAACTGACTCGTCAGTAACCGGGAGGGGCGTCAGTGCGAAACCTCGGGTTCGCCGCCGCGGCGGGCGCCGCCGCGCTGCTGTTCGGCGTCGCGGGCGCCGACGCCGTGACACCCGGCGGCCCGCCCGCGTCGCGCTCGGCCGGGCCGGAACTGGTCGCCCGCGCCTCGATCGGACTGGCGGGCCTGCGCCCGCCCGCACCGTCGACCGGAGGAGCGGCACCCGCGCAGCGGCACGTGCCCATTCCGCCTCGGCCCGAGGCCGTCAAGGTGGCACCCGGCCCACTGGGCATCCCCGGCGCCGCCTACGCCGCCTACCGCGGGGCCGCCGACCGGATGGCGCTGGAGGCGCCCGGCTGCGGCATCGAGTGGAACCTGGTCGCGGCGATCGGCCGCATCGAATCCGGCCACGCGGACGGCGGCAACGTCGACGCCACGGGCCTGACCCTGACGCCCATCGAGGGCCCGGTGCTGGACGGCACGCTCGCCGGCAACGCGGTGATCCGCGACGGCGCCGGATTCGCCCGCGCCCTGGGTCCGATGCAGTTCCTCTCCACCACCTGGGCGCTGTTCGGCGGCGACAACAGCGGCGACGGGAGGGCCGACGTGAACAACGTGCGCGACGCCGCGTACGGCGCCGCGCGCTACCTGTGCTCCAGCGCAACGGGGCTGCAGTCCGAGGCGAACCAGCGCGTCGCCGTGTTCGCCTACAACCAGTCGAACGCCTACGTCGACAACGTGGTCGCCTGGTCGAAGGCCTACCGGGACAGGGCGATCCCCGTCGGCGGCATCCCCGATATGACCGCCCCGGTCGCCCCGCCGTCGACGCTGCCCAAGCCCCTGCCTCCCGGCTCGGTGGTGGTGGTCGGGTGCGGCGAGCCCGCCGCGGCCGAACCCGCTGGAGCAGCCCGCTCCTCCTCCCCCGCGGCGGCAGCGGCGACCACGACGAAGCCCGGCGCGGCGCGTCCCTCGGCGGCCGCAGCCCGCACCTCGGCGCCGGGCGCGAAGCCCTCGGCCCCGGCGTCCGCCCCGGCGGCGTCGTCTGCACCGGGGTCGTCGGCGGCGCGCGGCACCGGCGGCGCCCCGACCACCGTCGTCGATTGCCCGGCCGCACCGAGCGGCCCGACCACGCCCGGCGCACCGTCCGGCCCCTCCCGCCCGTCCGGCCCCGCCGCGCCCGGCGGCGCGCTGGCCATCCCCGGCGCGCCGAGCAGCAGCGCCGCGGCGTCGTCGGCGCGCCCGTCGCCCTCGATCCTCCCGGCACCGTCGTCCACCCGGCCCGCGGCACCGTCCGCACGACCCGCATCGTCGTCCCCGCCGGTCCCCCCCGCCTCCCCGACGGTGACCGCCCGCCCCCGATAAGGCGGATTTCCCGCTCCGGAGCCTGCGGATACGATGGAGGCGCTATGAGTGCGGTAACCGAAGACGCGATCCGGTCGGCCCTGGCCACCGTGAACGACCCCGAGATCGGCAAGCCGATCACCGATCTGGGGATGGTGAAGTCGGTCGCGGTGCAGGCCGATTCGTCGGTGGACGTCGCGGTGTACCTCACCACCTCCGGTTGTCCGATGCGCGATCAGATCTCCGGGCGGGTCGCCGCCGCCGTCGCCGATGTCCCGGGAACCGGCGAGGTGCGCGTCGAGCTGGACGTGATGGACGACGAGCAGCGCGCCGAGCTCCGCCGGACCCTGCGCGGCGACAAGGGCGAGCCGGTGATCCCGTTCGCGCAGCCCGGCTCGCTGACCCGCGTGTACGCGGTCGCGTCCGGCAAGGGCGGCGTGGGCAAGAGCTCCGTGACGGTGAACCTGGCGGCCGCGCTCGCGGACCGCGGCCTCTCGGTGGGCGTGCTGGACGCCGACATCTACGGCCACTCCGTGCCGCGGATGATGGGCACCGACGCCCGCCCCACCCAGGTGGACTCGATGATCATGCCGCCGCAGGCGCACGGCGTGAAGGTGATCTCGGTGGCGATGTTCACCACCGGCAACACCCCTGTGGTGTGGCGCGGGCCGATGCTGCACCGCGCGCTGCAGCAGTTCCTGGCCGACGTGTTCTGGGGCGATCTGGACGTGCTGCTGCTGGACCTGCCGCCCGGCACCGGCGACGTCGCGATCTCCATCGCCCAGCTCATCCCGGGGGCCGAGATCCTGGTGGTCACCACCCCGCAGACCGCCGCCGCCGAGGTGGCCGAACGCGCCGGAGCCATCGCGCTCCAGACCCGCCAGCGGGTGGCCGGCGTGATCGAGAACATGGCGGGCCTCACCCTGCCCGACGGCTCCGTGCTCGACGTGTTCGGCTCGGGCGGCGGCGAGCAGGTGGCGGCGCGGCTGACCCGCGCCGTGGGCGCCGACGTGCCGCTGCTCGGCCAGATCCCGCTCGACCCGCAGCTGCGGGAGGCCGGCGACGCCGGTACGCCCGTGGTGCTGTCGGCGCCGGAATCCCCCACCGGCAGCGCACTGCGCGCGATCGCCGACAAGCTGGCGGTGCGCAAGCGCGGCCTCGCCGGGATGTCGCTGGGCATCGACACCACCCGCCACCTCTGAGGCGCGCGGGCCGCGGTTTCGGCGGAGGCTACGGTTTCGGCGGAGGCTACGGTTTCGGCAGCGCGCTGCCGCTGTTCGGGGGCGCTGCCGGCCGTCGGCAGCGTTGAAGGGTTTCGGCAGCGCGCTGCCGGAATCGCAGGCGCGGTTCATGCGGTCGCGGCGATCAGGCCGCCGCGGGCCAGCGCGGGCAGCAGCAGACGACGCAGTCCGCCGTTCGCATTCAGCACCCGCCAGCGCCACCGCACCACCTCGATCCCCTCTGCGGCGAACAGTTCGTGGCGGTGCTTCTCCTCGGCGAGCGCGGCGTCGATCTCCTCGGGTTCGGTCCCGTACTTGACGCGGCCGTCGAACTCGCCCGCCACAGCGCCCCAGTCGAAGTCGGCGTAGAACAGCTCACCCTCGAGGACGTGCGGGGTCTGAAGTCGCGGCATCGGCAGGCCGGCGGTGAGCATCTGCATCCGGGAGAGCGACTCACCCGCCGACTCGCTGCAGTCCACCGACAGCTCGAGCGCCCGGCGAGCGGTGGCCGCTCCCCTGCACCGGGCCAGGGACTGCAGGCACTCCTGCAGTTCGGCGAGGGGAACCGGCGCGGGATCTCCCGGCTGCGGGAACCTGCGCACGAGCCGCACCGCGTCGAACGCGCACACCCCGCGTTCCACCCCGCCGGACATGGCGGTGTCCACCGCCGTCCGGCATCGCGATGTCACCCGCACACCGTCGATCACCGTGACCTGCTCGGCCGGTAGAGGGCGGGCGTGCACGTGCTGCGCGCGCCGCTTCCACCCGCCGCTGCCGCGGTCGATCGTGAAGTGCACGTGCGTGCGGTCCGGGCGCAGGAAGGGGATCGCGTGCAGCACCGCGGCGCTCTCGTGGCTGACGACGGCGTCGCACGTCAGGGCCGCGGCGAGAACCCGGTCGCGATCCCTGACCCACTGCGGCGCCTCGGCGTCCTGCACCCCGTACACGCCGTGCGCCAGTCGCGTCAGTTCCTCGCCGACGCCGCGCGCTATGCGGGCGTCGCTCCATCCCATCGCCCTGAGCTGCCTTCGAGTCCACATGTCCCCCATGCGGCCACTGAACACCACGGGAGGCTCGGCCACCCCGCGGACGGGGCCGTTGTCCACAGATTCGCCGCTATCCACAGGCGGGGCCGAAACCACCGGTTCCGCGGCCTGTTGCGCTGCCGAAACCCACGCCGCCGCTGCCGTTTTCCGCCGACGCTGCCGAAACTCGGCAGCGGTGATGAATTTCGGCAGCGCGCTGCCGGAATCGCGGGACGCTACGTGGCGTCGGGGTCGAACGGCGGCCGCTCCCCCGGCGGCAGCGGCGTATGCATCCGCGGCATGGTCGGCACGGGGACGTCGGCGGCCGCGAGCGGCGCGGCGGCGGGTGCGGCCGGGCCCGCGGCGGCCTCCACCGCCTTCTTCAGGTTCAGCGCATCGGCCGTGGAGCGCACCTGCTCGGACATCTCGCGGATCACGGAGTCGTCGCCGTTCAGCAGGTGCTTGGTGACGATGGCCGTCGGCGTCATGCCGCGCAGATTCTGGATCTGCTGCAGCGGCTCGCGGATCGAATCGAAATCGCCGCCCATCTCGTCCTTGAGCTGCTGCGTGGCGCCGGTCGCGTAGTCGCGCACCTGCCGCAGCGCCGTGAAGAACCAGTTGACCGCCCCCGGCAGCCGCTCCGGCCCCAGGATCACCAGACCCACGACGACCAGCATGAAGACTTCCCCCATGCCGAGATTCGAGAACACCCCGTCATGCTACGGGAAGCTCAGCACCACGCGCACGGGGCGCAGGCTCAGCTGAGTGCCTGCGGCGTGACCTTGATCGGGACCTGCCGGCCATCGCGCGCGACGGTCACCGTGGTCTCCTTGCCCACGCCGACGGCGCGGATCGCCACGATCACGTCGGCCGCCTCGGTGACCTCGGTATCGCCGACCTTCGTGATCACGTCGCCCTCGCGGATGCCCGCCTTCTCGGCGGCGCCGCCCTTCTTGACGTTCTCGACCCGCACGCCGGACGCGGCCTCGTTGCTCACCTCGCGGCCGTTGATCCCCAGGTCGGCGTGCACCACCTTCTGGCCGCGGATGATCGACTCCGCGATCGGCCACGCCACGTTCGAGGCGATGGCGAAGTTCAGGCCGATCGACCCGCCGCCGCCCGGCGAGAGGCCGAGCGTGTTGATGCCGATCTGCCGGCCCTGCAGGTCCAGGAGGGGCCCGCCCGAGTTACCGGGGTTGATCGCGGCGTCGGTCTGCACCGAGTCGAACGTCGCGGGCGGGTTCGGGCCGTCCGCGGGGCCCTGGACCGGCCGGTGCGTCGCGGAGACCACGCCGGAGGTGACGGTGCGCCGCAGCCCGAGCGGGGAGCCGATGGCCACCACCTGCTGCCCGGCCACGAGCTCGCCGGAGTCGCCGCGGGCGATCTGCTGCAGCCCGTCGACCGCGACCTTCACCACCGCGACGTCGGTGTACGGGTCGGTTCCCACGAGCTGCGCCGGCGCGCGGCGCCCGTTGAAGAACACCACCTCGATCTTGGCGTCCTTGTTCGTGGAGGCGGTCTCCACCACGTGGTTGTTGGTCATGATGTAGCCGCGCTCGGCGTCGATCACCGAGCCGGACCCGGTCTCGCCGGAGGTCTTGGTGCGCACCTCGATCGTGACCACGCTGGCCCCGACCTTGGACACCATCGCGGCCACCACGCCCTGATCGGCGGGCTTCCCCTCCGCGGCGGGCAGCGAGATCCGCGAGTCGGTGAGCTTCTGGATCGTGGTACCGGTGATCCGGCCGATCGCCCCGCCGAGCAGGCCGATGACCAGCGCCAGCACGCCGAGCACCACGAGCGCGCGCACCGAGACGCGCCGCCCGAACAGCACGTCGCGGACCCCGAGCCGCTCGGGGTCGGGCTGCGGCTCCGGCTTCGGCGGCGCGGCGACCCCCGGCTCGCCGAGGCCGGCGACGGATTCGGTGTCGCGCCACGGATCCGCGGGCTCCGGCTCGGGCTCCGGATTCAGCGGAGCGGCGTACGGATCGCGCTGCAGCGCCTCGGTGGCACCCGCGGGACGCGAGAACGCCTCGGTGAGTACGGGATCGGGCGCGGCGGCCTGCGGCTGCGGCCCGCGCGCACCGGCACCGCGGGCGGACTCGGGGGCGAAGGCACCGTCGACCCCCTCCGGCCTGCCGAAGACGACCTGCTCACCCTCGGACACCGAGGGACGGAACGTGGGACGCGGCTCCAGGCGCGGACGCGTGCCGTCCTGGGCGTGCGGGCGCCGGGCGTCGGAATCGGAGGTCACGTCTGTCGAATCTACCGAGCGTTCCGCCGGCGGCCGCGCTTGTCACCCTCGCCGCGCCGCGAGGACTCGGGCCGGTACGTGGGGAACCCCTCGAACGGCGGCCGCGCGCCGTCGCACTCCGTGGGGATCTGGGCGAGCTGGCCGAGCAGGCGGTGCGGCACCGTGATCTCGCCGGACTCCCGCAGGGCGGTGCGGACCTGCCGCTGGGCGTCGACCTCGGCGGCGCACATGGCGCACTGCGCGATGTGGGTGCCGGCCCGCAGGTGCGCGTTCATCCGTAGCTCGCCGTCCACGTAGGCGACGACGGCCTCGTACGCGAGGTGCTCGGTGGACGAGAACTCGCCCGCGCGACGGGCGAAGGCGCGCTTGAAACCGCCACTGAGATGCTCCACGCCGCTCCCCTCCTCTGCTCGGGCCGATGGCCGTACCACGGTTCTACCGCCACAGTACCTGCACTGCCGCGTCGACGAACCCACGTCGCTAGGGCGTTCCCCTCGCCGCCGATTCCCCGCGATCAGTACGCGAGGGCGGAGCTACTGGTCAGCCCCTGATTCGCCAGCGCCTCCCGGATCGACTTGCGGCCGCGGTGGATGCGCGAGCGCACGGTGCCGAGCTTCACGCCGAGCGTGGCCGCGACCTCCTCGTAGCTCAGGCCCTCGATATCGGCGAGGACCACGGCGGCACGGAACTCCGGGGCCAGCGCGTCGAGCGCGTTCTGCAGCTGCGGGCCGAGGTTGGCGTCCGCGTAGATCTGCCCCGGGTCCGGGTCGGACGACGGTACGCGCTCGTAGTCCTCCGGCAGCGCCTCCATGCGGATGCGGTTGCGGCGGCGCACCAGGTCCAGGAACAGGTTGGTGGTGATGCGGTGCAGCCAGCCCTCGAAGGTGCCGGGCTCGTAGTTCTGCAGGCTGCGGAACACGCGGATGAAGGTCTCCTGGGTCAGGTCCTCCGCGTCCTGCGCGTTGCCGGAGAGGCGGTAGGCCAGGCGGTACACGCGGTCCGCGTGCTCGCGGACCAGATCGTCCCAGGAGGGCATGTCCGCACGATCGCCGGACGCGTCGAACGCGGCGGTGCCTGCGGGGTCGGCTGCACGTTCGTCGTCGAACGTCGCATACGCGGCCTGCGGCCGCGGTTCCTGCCGGGGTCCGGCCTTGCGGGCCAGGGCCATGCGCTCCTCCTCGTGCCACCGCCGGGCGGCGGGGCGCTCATACTCCTGGGAACTCCCCGGGCGACCGTTTTGTTCCCACGATCGCTGTTTCGCACGCCGGGTGCTCCTCGACTGCCCGTTACCCTTCCCTGCCGCGGTGTGGCAGCGCTGATTCCCACCTGAGTGTTGCCTGTGCATAATTCGCCCTGGCTAACGATCGGGTCACGGCCCGGTTACCGGCGGTCGACGGGCTACGATTGCGGGCGTGTCCAACGCACCGCACGCCGCAGCATCCGCGCTCGTCACGTACGCCGAGAACGCCATCGTCGAGGACGAGGCGATGTCCTCGGCCCGCGAACGCGCCGCCGACCTCGGCGTCGACGCGATCTCGCCGTCGGTCGGCGCGCTGCTGTCGGTGTTCGCGGCCGCGGGCGGCGCCAAGTCCGTGGTCGAGGTGGGGACCGGGGCCGGGATCAGCGGCCTGTGGCTGCTCTCGGGCATGCGCCCCGATTCGGTGCTCACGACCATCGACTCCGAGCAGGAGTTCCAGGCCGCCGCGAAGATCGGGTTCCAGCAGGCCGGCGTGGCCGCGAACCGCACCCGGCTGATCAACGGGCACGCCCTCGACGTGCTCCCCCGCCTGGCGGACGCCGCCTACGACCTCATCTTCGTCGACGGCGACCCCGTCGACCACCCCCGCTACGTCATCGACGCCGTGCGCCTGCTGCGCCCCGGCGGCGTGCTCGTGGTGAACCTCGGTGACGCCGGGCATCGCGTCCCCGATCCGGACGCCCACGACGACGAGGCCTTCGCCGCCCGCGAGACCACCCGGATCATCGCCGCCGACGAGAACCTGCTCCCCGTCATCCTGCCGCTGGGCGGCGGCCTCGTCGCCGCCGCGAAGGCGTTCGTCCCGGACGCGTAGTCGGGTCGCCCCGCCCATGCCCGACGGTCCGCCGTGCGCTCACCCCGGGCGGTCGGCGCCGAGTTCCCACAGCGCGCTCACCGGCACGGCTCGCTTCTTCTCACCGAACGCCAGCGTCTCGGTTCCGGTGTACAGAACCAGCCCCGCCACGAGGTCGTCCCCCAGCCTGCGCGCGAGGTGGTCGATCCCACGGAAGTCGTCGGCCCGTGCGGTGGAGGACGCCTTCACGTCGATGGCGATCACCCTGCCGCGGCGGTCCTCCAGCACGATGTCGACCTCCACCTGGTCCTTCGTGCGGTAGTGGAACAGTTCGGCGCGGGTTCGCGACCACGTCAGCTGCCTGGCGATCTCCATCGTGACGAAGCCCTCGAGAATCCCGCCGAGCGCACCGTCGGGCCGCGCGAGCGCGCGTTCGTCCTGCCCGAGTACGTTCGCGGCGATTCCCGAGTCGACGAAGGCGACCTTCGGCGTGGATACGGCCCGGGCGGAGAGGTTGCGGGACCACGCGGGGATCCGCTTGATGAGGAAGACCTCCTCGAGCAGGCGGAGATATCTGTCGACCGTGCTCTGCGGCAGGGCGAGCACACCGGCGAGGTTCCCCGGCACCAGCAGTTGTCCGGATCGCGCAGCAAGCAGCCTGATCAGCGCATGCATGCGCGGCCCGTGTTCGATCTCCGAAAGCCGCATGACGTCGCGGTTGAACAGGTCGGCGAGATAGTTGTCCAGGAACGCCCGTCGCCGCCGTCCCGCACGCGCCACGGACTCGGGGAATCCGCCGCGCACGATCCGTTCGAGGTACCCGGTGCGACTCTCCGCACTCTCGTGGCGCACTCCCGCTCCCAGTGCGAAGACGGCATCGACGAAACCGTCGGGCCGACCATCGATCTCGCCCTGCGACAACGGCCACAGCTCGATCGTCTCCATCCGGCCCGGCAGTGCGTCCGGCAGACCGCGCAGCCCCAGGAGGCGCGCCGACCCGGTCAGCAGGAACCTCCCCGGGCGCGGATCGGCATCGACGGTCTCCTTGATCGCGAGCAACAGGTCGGGCACTCGCTGCACCTCGTCGACGATCAGCAGCGAGGGCACATCGACGAACGACGACGGGTCGAACTCCGCCGCCTCGCGGGTCGACGCTCTGTCCAGGCTCCGCCACACCGCATCACGCTCGGCACCGATCCGCGTGACCAGTGTGCTCTTGCCGCACTGACGCGCGCCGTTGACGAGGACCACCCTCGTATCTGAGAGGGCCTCCTCGACCAGAACCGAGCCGTGACGTGACGTGGCAGTATCCGTCCTATCGGCGACTGAGATACGGGAGTCATACCGCACCTCCTCACCGTGTAGCACTAGTTTGGCCGCATCGGTCACGCTAGTTCAGCCGCACTACTCGTGCAAGTTTGGTCGCTATGTTGACGCTGCGGGACTACCGCCCCGCGACCTCGTCGGCGTCGACATCCGCGCCCAGCCCGACGGGCCGCGTCAGCGTCGGGTACTTCGGCGGCAGGCCGTCGCCGCTGGAGACGCCGCGCACGCGCCGGGAGATCCACGGGTAGGCGAACTCGCGGCGCCAGCGGCGGTTGATCGCGCGCTGCTCGGCGGGCGGGATCGCCGGGGCGGGCCCCAGCTCCTCCGCGACCAGCGAATGCGGCACCCCCAGCAGGTCCAGCACGGCGATCGCCATCCGCAGATGCCCGGACGAGGACATGTGGATGCGATCGAACTCCCACATCCGCGGGTCCCGGTACTCCCGCATCCGCCAGTAGTCGAGCAGCAGCAGCCCGCGGTCGGCGGCGATCTCCCGCACCAGCTCGTTGTAGACGGCGAACCGGCCGCGCAGCGCTCCGAACAGGCCGCCGCCGTGGGTGTCCGCGGCGGTCCACAGCACCACGGTGGCGCCGGAGTCCACGAGCCGGCCGATCAGCGCGTCGTACTGCGCCACCACCGCGTCCACGTCCACCGACGGCCGGATCAGGTCGTTGGCGCCGGCGTACACCGTGACCAGGTCCGGCCTCAGCGCCAGGCACTCGTCCAGTTGCTCGGCAACTATCTGGTCCATCTTCTTGCCGCGGATCGCGAGGTTGGCATAGCCGAAATCCGTTGAGCGCGAGGCCATCACCTCCGCCACGCGATCGGCCCAGCCCCGGAACTCGAACCTCCCCGTCGGGTCGGGATCGCCGACGCCCTCGGTGAACGAGTCACCGATCGCCACGTAGCGCGTGTACTCGGCCATGCGCACTACACGTCCGTCGAGAACCGCACGCCGCCGTCGGGCAGCACCACGCCGGGCCACACCCGGGCGCCGTGCAGCAGCTCGCAGCGCGCGCCCACGGAGGCACCGTCGCCGATCACCGCGTCCCGGATCCGCGCCCGCGGGCCGATGTGCGCGCCGAAACCGATGATCGACCGCTCCACGATCGCGCCCGCCTCGATCCGCACCCCGTCGAACACCACGGCACCGTCGAGCCGCGCCCCGGCGCCCACCTCGGCGCCGCGGCCCACCACCGTGCCGCCGATCACCAGCGCGCCGGGCGCGACGGACGCGCCGGGATGGATCAGGCTCTCGCCGCGCACCCCGTCCAGGGCGGCCGACGGGGCGATTCCGCGCACCAGGTCCGAGCTTCCCGCGACGAAGTCCTCCGGCGTGCCCATATCGCGCCAGTAGCCGTAGTCGACGTGCCCGTACAGCTTGCGGCCACCGCCCAGCAGCGCCGGGAACACCTCCCGCTCCACCGAGACGGCCCGGCCCGCGGGGATCTCCTCGATCACCGAACGCTTGAACACGTAACAGCCCGCGTTGATCTGGTCCGTCGGCGGATCCTGCGTCTTCTCCAGGAACGCGGTCACCCGGCCCTCGCCGTCGGTGGGCACGCAGCCGAAGGCGCGCGGATCGGGCACGCGCACGAGATGCATGGTCACGTCGGCGTTCTTCTCCCGGTGCGTGCGCACCACGGCCCGGATGTCCGAGCCGCCGAGCACGTCCCCGTTGAACACGAGCACGTCGTCCGCCTTCAGCGCCGGCAGCACGTTGCGGATGCCGCCGCCCGTGCCGAGCGGCTCGGTCTCCACCACGTACGAAAGGTCCAGTCCCAGTTCGGAACCGTCGCCGAAGTACTCCTCGAACACCTCCGCCTTGAACGAGGTGCCCAGCACCACCCGCCGGATGCCGGCATCGCGGATCCGGGAGAGCAGGTGCGTCAGGAAGGGCCTGCCCGCCGTGGGCAGCATCGGCTTGGGCGCCGAGAGGGTGAGCGGACGCAGCCGGGTCCCCTTGCCGCCCACCAGGATCACTGCTTCGACGTCGCCGAGATCCGCGCCGGCGTCCTGATCCACCGAGGTCATCTTTCCCCTTTTCGTCTCCGCGTCGCCGCGAGAACACTGATCCGCGAACGCGCGGCCAGCCCCACCTTCATCGCCGCGCGCAGGGGCGCGGCCGCCGGACCGGCGTGCCGGTCGGCGAAGAACCGGTACGCGGAATCGTGGTGCGCGGGCAGCATCAGCTCCGGCACCCTCCCCGCGGCGTGCCCCTTCGCGTGCACGATCTCCGCGGTCGGGACGTACACGTTGCTCCATCCGGCGCGGGCCAGGCGGTCGCCGAAGTCCACGTCCTCCATGTACATGAAGTAGCGATCGTCGAAGCCGCCGATCTCCGCGAACGCCGCCGGCCGCACCAGCAGGCACGAGCCGGAGAGCCAGCCCGCCTCCCGCTCGGCGATCTCGGCCTCCGCGTGCTGGTAGGCGCGGGTCCACGGGTTCGCCTTCCACACCGAGCCGAGCAGCGCGTGCCCGATCCCGAACCGCATGCTCGGCACGCGCCGCGCCGACGGGTACACGGTGCCGTCCGGGTCGCGGATCAGCGGGCCCAGCGCACCGGCGCGCGGATGCCGCGCCGCAGCCGCGACGAGCTCGTCGATCGAGCCGGGCCCCAGCACCACGTCCGGGTTGCTGATCAGCAGGAAATCCGGGGCGTCGTTCGCCGACCGCAGCCGGGCCACGGCGTAGTTGATCGCCCCGCCGTAACCGAGGTTCGCGCCGGTCCGCAGCAGCTCGGCCTCCGGGTGGGCGGCCGCGGCCGCCTCGGGGGACCCGTCGACGGAGCCGTTATCGGCCATCAGCACCCGCGGAGCAGGCCCGGAGAAGGCGCCGCTCACGCTGGTCAGGAAGTTCTCGAGATGTTCGCCCGGAGAATAGGTGACGGTGACCACGGCCAGCGTGGGCGTCTTCGGGTCGGTTCCGGGCACGCGGTCAGGTTACCGGTCGCAAGCCCGACGGTGCCGATGGGTCGGCCGGTCACGCCAGCGCCCGGTCCAGCGCGTCCCCCCACTCCGGGAGCGGGGCGAGCCCCCATCCGGCCCACGCCGCCGGCGAGAGCACCGAGTACGCGGGCCGCGGGGCGGGGCGGGGGAACTCCGCGGTGGTGCACGGCGAGACCCGCTCCGGATCGGCCCCCACCCGCGCGAACACGCCCCGGGCGACGTCGAACCAGGTGGCGGCCCCTCCGCCTGCGGCGTGCAGCACCGCCCCGGGGCGTTCTCGCTCGCGTTCGAGCAGCAGGGCGAGGTCCAGCAGTCCGCCCGCCAGGTCCGGCGCGTAGGTGGGCGATCCGGTCTGGTCGGCGACCACGCGCGGGTCCGCCCCTTCGCCGGCGAGTCGCCCCATGGTCCCGACGAAGTCCCGCGCCCAGCCGTCACCGTCGGCCCTCGCGGACCGGCCCGTGTACACCCAGGCGGTGCGCACAACGACGGTCCGCGGGTCCGCGGCGGTCGCGGCGCGTTCCCCGTCGAGCTTGGTCCGCCCGTACACGCTCTGCGGCCCCGTCGGATCGCCCGGCTCCCACGGCCTCGGCGGCACCGGCGCGGGGCCGAAGACGTAGTCGGTGGAGAGGTGCACCAGGCGCGCGCCGGTGGCGGCGCACCGGTGCGCCAGCAGGCCGGGGGCGCGCACGTTGAGCGCCTCCGCGGCGTCGGCGTCGGATTCCGCGGCGTCGACGGCGGTGTGCGCGGCGCAGTTGACGAGCACCGTCGACGGGCCGAGCCCGAGCGCGGAGACCGACGCGGGCGATTTCACATCCAGTTGTTCACGTCCCAGTGCGCGGGCCTCGACACCCCGTGCCGCGGCTGCCGCGACCAGGGCCGATCCCACCTGTCCGGCCGCGCCGGTGATCACCAGTTCCACACCGCGAACCGTACGCGACGGCCGCGTCTGCGAGGAGCTCCGCGCGGCAGTCGGTACCGTTATGGGGATGTGAGCGACCGGGCCGAAGCAGACGGCCCGGTTTCCGAAGGCGATGAGGAGTGGTGGGTGTCCGACAGCCCGAGTCGACGCGGCGCGCGCCACTCCCGCAGCGGCGATGCCGCGAGGGCGTCCGCCGGGCGCCGCAGCGTCCGCGCCGAGAACGAGGGGTCGCAAGACGGTGCGCAGCGCGTCCGGTCGAAGCCCGTACCCCGGGCGGGGGACCTCTCGGTCGACACCCGCGAGCGGCTGCAGCGCAGCGGCAAGGCCGCGATCGCGCTGATCACGGCTATCGTGCTGGTGGTGACGGGCGTCGCCTGGTTCTGGTGGAGCCGGTTCGCCGACGACATCGCGCGCGGCCCCGGAATCGCCTCCCAGCCGGACGGCGCCACCGACATCCTGCTGGTCGGTACGGATTCGCGGACCGACGCCAAGGGCAACCCGCTGAGCAAGCAGGAGCTGGCCAGGCTCAACGCCGGCATCGACGACGGCACGCTGAACACCGACACCATCATCCTGATCCGCATCCCCAACGACGGACACTCCGCCACCGCCATCTCGATCCCGCGTGACGCCTACGTCGCGATCCCCGACCAGGGGAAGGGGAAGATCAACTCGGCGTTCGCGGGCGCGGCGAACGTGACCCGCGACAAGGCGCTCGCGGACGGCGACAGCGAGAAGGACGCCATCAAGAAGGGCGAAGAGGAGGGCCGCAAGGCGCTCATCCAGACCGTCGCGAACCTGACCGGCGTCTCCGTCGACCGGTACGCCGAGATCGGCCTCGTCGGGTTCTCCCGGCTGACCAACGCGGTGGGCGGCGTGGAGGTGTGCCTCAAGCATCCGGTGCGCGACTCCTACTCGGGCGCGCGGTTCAAGGCCGGGCGGCAGACGCTGAACGGCCCGCAGGCCCTGAGCTTCGTGCGTCAGCGGCACGGGCTGCCGCGCGGCGACCTCGACCGCGTCACCCGCCAGCAGGTGTTCATGGCGTCCCTGGCCAGCAAGATCCTCTCCACCGGCACGCTCACCAGCCCCGGCAAGCTGAGCCAGTTGCAGGGCGCCCTCTCCTCCTCGGTCACGCTGGATCAGGACTGGGACGTGATGGGCTTCGCGAAGGAGCTCGCGAACCTCTCCGCCGGCAACGTCAAGTTCTCCACGATCCCGGTGGTCCGCGACGACGGGTGGAGCGACGACGGGCAGCAGTCCGTGGTGGTGGTCGATCCGAAGCAGGTGCAGGCGTACGTCGCGGGGCTCCTCGGTGGCAAGCCCGGCGAGAACACGGCGAAGACCACGACCTCCAGCTCCTCCCCCGCGGTGCCGTCGGTGAACCGCTCCGCCTTCACCGTGGACGTGGTGAACGCGGGCTCCACGACGGGCCTCGCGAGCAGCGTCTCCACCTTCCTCGGCGGCAAGGGATTCGCCCAGGGCTCGACGGGCAACGCCACCTCCACGGACGCCTCGGCGAGCGCGAAGAGCGCGGTGCTGGCGAGTTCCACGAACGATCAGGCCGCGAAGGCCGTGGCCGCGCTGCTGGGCGGCCTGCCCGTGGTGGCCAGCAGCTCGGTGCGCTCCGGGCACGTGAAAGTGCTTCTCCAGGACGGCTACTCCGGCCCCGGCACCTCGGACGATACGAGCGATTCGGACGGGGCCGCCACGACCACCTCGATCCCGCCCGGCATGACCCAGGCGCTCGACCCCAGCGAGGCCGCGCGGATCAGCTCGCTGCTCAACCGGCCCGGCTTCACCGCCGAACAGAACGGGGGCGTGCCGTGCGTGGACTGACCGTGACCGACCGGCTGCTCGTCCCGATCGTCCGGGACGACGGCGCCGCGCCCCGGTTCACCTGGTACGACGACGCCTCCGGCGCGCGGATGGGCCTTTCTGCCGTGACGCTGGGCAACTGGGCCGCGAAGTGCGGCAACCTGCTGCGCGACCAGTACGGGCTGGGCCCGGGCGACCCGGTGGGGGTGCTGCTGCCCGCGCACTGGCAGACCGCCGGGATCCTGTTCGGCGCCTGGTGGGCGGGGTGCGAGGTGCGCTTCGGCGAGCCCGGTCCGGTCACGTTCTGCGCGCCGGACCGGATCGCGGAGGCACGAGACCTCGAGGGGGTCGACGACCTCCTCGCCGTCGGGCTCGACGCCTTCGGCCTCGCGGTGCCGGACCTGCCGACGGGCGTCGACGACTACACCTCCGAGGTGCGGGTGCACCCGGACGCGTTCACCCCGTCCGGCGCGGGAACCGCTCTCGCGGGCGATGATCCGGAGATCGTGCTGGCCCGCGCCACGGCGCTGGCTGCGTCGGCGGGCTACGCGCCCGGCGACCGGGTGCTGTCCACGCGCGAGTGGCGCACCGTCGACGACCTGTACGACGGCCTGCTCGCGCCGTTCGCGGCCCCGGCATCGGTCATCCACGTCTCCCACCCGGACCCCGACAGGCTCATGGAGAAGTTCGGCACCGAGAAGGCGACCGCCCGGGTCGCGTGACAGGCGGGGTCGCTAGCGCTGCACGTCGATGACGATGCGGTCGGGCGCCGTCAGGGTGGAATCGGTGTAGCCGCATGCGGCGCCGGTGAGCTGCACCGCCACCTGCAGCTGCCCCTCGAAGTGGCAGCCGATGATCGCCCGGGACACCGTTGCGCCCGGCCCGGCGACGGTGCGCGGGCCTGTGTAGGGCGTGTACCCGTCGTGATCGAAGATCCCCACCGGCTCGGCCCGCAGCACCAGGTACTGCCCCGGGCCACCGCGTATCGCCCCCGAGGCGCAGTCGACGATCGGCCCCGCCTCGCGGGTGATCCGGTACGGCGGAACCGGGCCGGTGAACTCGAGCACCACCCGGTCGTGCCCCTCGTGCGCGCCGGTCCGCAGCCCGGTGAGCATCGTCGTCCCCGGCAGGAACGCGGGGCTCGACGGGGCGGGGACCGTCACCGACGCCGCGGACGGGCGGGACGATCCCGACGGTGCCGCGACGGGCCCGTCCTCGGCGCAGGCCGCGGTCGCGGCGGCGAGGACGAGCACCGCCGTCGCCGGCAGCGCCCGCCCGAGCCGTCTCGAATCCACCTGCACCCCAGGTGGTATCAGCGCAGCAGCTGGCGGCTCATGACGAGCCGCTGCACCTGGTTGGTGCCCTCGTAGATCTGGGTGATCTTGGCGTCGCGCATCATCCGCTCCACGGGGAAGTCCCGGGTGTAGCCGGCGCCGCCGAGCAGCTGGACGGCGTCGGTGGTCACGTCCATCGCGACGTCGGAGGCGAAGCACTTCGACGCGGAGCTGATGAAGCCGAGGTTCTTCTCGCCGCGCTCAGCGCGGGCGGCGGCGGTGTAGACCATGAGCCGCGCGGCCTCGAGGCGCATCGCCATATCGGCGACCATGAACTGGATGCCCTGGAACTCGGAGATCGACTTGCCGAACTGCTTGCGCTCCTTGATGTAGTCGATCGCCACGTCGAGGGCGCCCTGGGCGATGCCCACGGCCTGCGCGCCGATGGTGGGGCGGGTGTGGTCGAGGGTCTGCAGCGCGGTCTTGAAGCCGGTGCCCTCCGCGCCGATGATCCGGTCGCCGGGGATGCGGCACTCCTCGAAGGCTAGCTCGGCGGTGGGGCTGCCCTTGATGCCCAGCTTGTGCTCGTAGCCGGTGACGGAGAAGCCGGGGTCGTCCTTGTGGACGATGAAGGAGCTGATGCCGTTGGCGCCCTTCTCGGGGTCGGTGACGGCCATGACGGTGTACCAGGTGGACTTGCCGCCGTTGGTGATCCAGCACTTGGACCCGTTGAGCACCCAGTCGTCCCCGTCGCGGCGGGCGCGGGTGCGCATGGAGGCGGCGTCGGAGCCGGCCTCGCGCTCGGAGAGCGCGTAGGAGGCCATCGCCTCGCCGCTGGCGAGGGTCGGCAGGACCTGCTGCTTGAGCTCCTCGGAGCCGTTGAGGATCAGGCCCATGGTGCCGAGCTTGTTGACGGCGGGGATGAGGGAGGAGCTGCCGCACACGCGGGCCACCTCCTCGATCACGATGCAGGTGGCCACGGAGTCCGCGCCCTGGCCGCCGTACTCCTCCGGCACGTGAATGGCGTTGAAGCCGCTCGCGACCAGCGCGTCCAGCGCCTCCTGGGGGAACCGCTCCTTCTCGTCCACGTCCTTGGCGTGCGGCTCGATGTCACGCTCGGCGAGCGCGCGGATCGCCGAGCGCAGTTCCTGGTGCTCCTCCGGGAGCTGGAACAGATCGAAGTCGGGGTTGCCTGCCATGAGACGTCTCCATCAGCCGTGCGGTTCGTGGTTCACGAAGGAGTGTATCGGTGCCCCGACGCGGTCAGTTAGTGGCACGTAACCAATGTTCGGCCTGTGCGCTTGTTCCCGGGGACAACCGCGCCCCGACTCGATCCGGCAGGGCCTCCCGCGGGGCTTTCTCACCCATCATCGGGTTGCAACCCGATGAGCTGCGAACAACACCCGCGGGAGCTCGCGATCCGGCGGCCTTCGAACCGGTGACAGCCGCCCGTCACAGCCTGCGGCTACCGCGGGAGACGGGTGAAGACGCGGTGCACGACGCCGCTCGGGCTCGCGGTTGACTCGATCGCGAACCGCTCCTGCACGCCCTCGAGCCCGTCCCACAGCCGCTCGCCGCGGCCCAGAACGATCGGCACCTCCACGACGTGCAGGTGGTCGATCAGATCGGCGGCGAGGAACTCGCGCACCGTCCGCACTCCCCCGCCGATGCGGACGTCCTTGTCCCCCGCGATCTCCCGGGCAGCCGCGAGAGCCTCCTGCGGGGACGCGTCGAGGAAGGTGAACTCGACACCGTCGCCGGTGGTGAACGCGGGCCGGGGGTGATGGGTCAGCACGATGATCGGGGTGGTGAACGGCGTCCGCTCTCCCCACCAGCCGCGCCAGGACTCGTCGGCGAGGATCTCGGGCGTGGGCGCGAACTTGCCGCGGCCCATGATCTCCACGCCGATGCCCTCGTCCCAGGCCTCGGAGAAGGCGTCGTCGACGCCCCTCGCCGCACTGGTCAAGCCGTGGACCGCGGCACCCCGCCGGGTCCCGAAGAACCACTGCATGAGCGATCCGCCGGCGTGCCCGAAAGGCGCGTCGCGGCTCTGATCCGCTCCCGTCCCGAAGCCGTCCAGCGAGATCGCGAAGTTGTGCACCCGCACCTGACCCGTCATACGGATCAGACTACGACGCTCAACCCTCCAGGAGCTTCTTCCGCAGCGCCTCGTCCTTGGCCAGCACCATCTGCTCCAGGTCCGCCTGGAAGGCGGCCATCCGCGCGCGCAGCGCGGGATCGCCGGAGCCGAGGATCCGCACCGCCAGCAGGCCGGCGTTGCGGGCCCCGCCCACCGACACCGTCGCCACCGGGATCCCGGCGGGCATCTGCACGATCGAGAGCAGCGAGTCCATGCCGTCGAGGTGCTTGAGGGGCACGGGGACGCCGATCACGGGCAACGGGGTCGCGGAGGCCACCATGCCGGGCAGGTGCGCCGCGCCGCCGGCGCCGGCGATGATCACCTCGATGCCGCGGTCGGCGGCGCCCTTGGCGTAGTCCAGCATCCGCTGCGGGGTGCGGTGCGCGGAGACCACGCCCACCTCGAACCGGATCCCGAACTCGGCGAGCGCCTCCGCGGCGGCCTCCATCGTCGGCCAGTCCGAATCGCTGCCCATGATCAGCCCGACGCGCGGTCCGTCACCCATGCTCACTCCATCCATCGGTCCACTCCGCGGTCGCCATCCAGTGCGCCGCGCGTTCCGCCCGCTCCCGCAGCCCCGCCGCGTACGCGGGGTCGTCCCGGTCCCCGTCGGGCCCGCCGACCAGGTTGACGTGCCCGATCTTGCGGTCGGGCCGCCCCTGCTTGCCGTACATGTGCACGTGTACGTCCGGCATCCGGGCCATCAGGTGGTGCAGTCGCTCGTCCACGCTCATCGCCGGTTCCGACGGTGCGCCGAGCACGTTCGCCATCACGGTCAGCGGGGCGGTCGCGGCCGTGTCGCCCAGCGGGTAGTCGAGGACCGCCCGCAGGTGCTGCTCGAACTGGCTGGTCACGCAGCCGTTCATCGACCAGTGGCCGGAGTTGTGCGGCCGCATCGCGAGCTCGTTGACCAGCATCTCCCCCGACGGGGTCTGGAAAAGCTCCACGGCCATCACGCCCACGACGCCCAGCTCGTTCGCGAGCCGCAGCGCGAGCGATTCGGCGAAGGAGGCGTCCTCGTCGGAGAGGCCCGGCGCCGGGGCGAGCACCACCGCGCACTGCCCGTTCCGCTGCACCGTCTCCACCACCGGCCAGGCGGCGCCCTGCCCGAACGGCGACCGCGCGACCATCGCCGACAGCTCCCGCGCCAGGTCCACCCGCTGCTCCGCGAGCAGCGCCGCACCGGCCGCGAGTTGCCGCTCCGCCACGGCCAGCGCCTCGTCCAGGGTGTCCGGCAGCCACACGCCGCGGCCGTCGTAGCCGCCGCGCACGGCCTTGAGGACCACGGCACCGTCGAACCGCTCCCAGAAGGCCCGGACGTCGCCGACGGAGGTGATCTCGGCGAAGCCCGGCACGGGCGCGCCGAGCTCGGCCAGACGGTGCCGCATGGCCAGCTTGTCCTGCGCGTACAGCAGGGCCTGCGGGGGCGGGCTCACGGTGACGCCCTCGGCCTGCAGCCGCAGCAGGTGCTCGGTCGGCACGCCCTCGTGATCGAAGGTGAGCGCGTGCGCGCCGGTGGCGGCCCGCCGCAGGTCGTCGAGCGAGTCGTGGTCGCCGAGGACCACGTCGGCGCACACCTGGGGCGCCGGCTCGTCGGACGTGGCCGCCAGGACGCGCAGGGACTGCCCCAGCGCGATCGCCGCCTGATGGGTCATGCGGGCCAACTGGCCTCCGCCGACCATGGCCACCACGGGCCTCGACCGGCGCGGTTGAACATCGCTCACCGGTACATAGTCGCAGGTCCATGCGACCGCGGGCGCGTCCGGCACGGGACCTCGCCCCGGTACCGACCGCGTCACACCCCGTGCGGTACCCTTCACGGTTCCGTTAGAGTGGCTCACGTGGCTTTCATCGAGGCGATTCTGGATCGCACCCCGGCACCGCTTCGCGGGCTCGTCATGGCGCACCACGAGCTGATCAAGTTCGCGATCGTCGGCAGCACGACGGCGGTCTTCGACCTCGCCATCTTCTACGGCCTGGTGCTCACGGTGCTCGACGAGAAGCCGACCGTCGCCAAGATCTTCTCCGGCGTGTGCGCCGTGATCCTCTCCTACATCCTCAACAGCGAGTGGAGCTTCAAGCACCGCGGGGGCCGGGAGAAGCACCACGAGGCGCTCCTGTTCTTCGTGATCTCGGGCATCGGCGTGCTGATCATGGCCGCCCCCATCTTCGTCGCGAACAACTTCTTCCACCTGCGTGACGTCGATTCGAAGACCACGCTGATCGTCGTCGACTTCATCCTGAACTACATCGTGGGCAACCTGCTGCAGATGGCGTTCCGGTTCTGGGCGTTGCGGCGCTGGGCGTTCCCCGAGGACATGCGCGACGCCCCGGCGCAGGAGTCGATCCTCGCCGGCGACGAGAGCCACGGCGCGGGCGCCGAGCGCTAGCCCCCGGGCGTGCGGTACCGCATACTCCGCTCGACCATCGCCGTCGTCGCGGTCACCGGGCTGTTCCTGGGCGTGCCGCTCATGATCTACACCTGGCGCTGGCTCGACGACGGCGCCCGCACCGATCTGCAGCACCGGCTGCAGCGCGCATCGTCGGAGATCCTCGACGCCGAGCAGCGCACCGGCACCGTCGATCAGCCCCCGGAGAACGCGCTGCGCCTTCTGGTCCCCTCCGACGGCCGCCTGATCCTCACCTACACCGACCGCACCGGCGCCCGCCGCGAACTGACCGTGGGCACGGGCCCGCTGGCCGATCCGATGGTGGAGGCCACCTCGCTCGGCGAGGCGGGGATGCTCCGGATGGAGCAGGACTATTCGATCGTGCGGGCCGAGCAGTACCGCGCCCTGACGATCGAGGTGATCGTGCTGGCGCTATCGATCACAGTGGGCGTGGCGGTGGCGGCCGTGACCGCCAGCCGCGTCGCCGACCCGGTGCAGGACGTGGCGGAGCGGGCGAAACGCCTCGCGGACGGCGACTTCCGCCCTGACCCGAACCGGCACGGCATCGCCGAGCTGGACCGGGTGCTGGACGTGCTCGACTCCGCGACCGTGGAGATCGCCGACCGGCTGCAACGCGAACGACAGATCGTGGGCGACGTCTCCCACCAGCTGCGCAGCCGGCTGACTGCGGTGCACATCCGCCTCGACGAACTGACGCTGCACCCCGATCCGGATGTGGTGGCCGAAGCGCGGGCCGCCCTGGACCAGGTGGACCGGCTCACCTCCTCGGTCGGGGAGATGGTGCGGTTGTCGCGCTCGGAACGGACGGCGCAGGGCACCGTCGACGTGCGGGTGGCGCTGACCCCGCTGCTGACCGACCTGGAGCCGGCGTTCGCGCGCGCGGGCCGCCGCCTCGTGGTGGTGTCCGGCGGCAACGGACCGCTCCCGGCCCGCGCCACCGCCGCCCGGGTCCGCGAGGCGGCGGCGGTGCTGATCGACAATGCGCTGGTCCACGGGCGCGGGGAGGTCACCGTCAGGTTCGGTTCCGTGGGGGCGCACACCGTGCTCGTCACGGTCGCCGACGAGGGATCCGGCATCGCCGACGGTGACGCACAGCGCATCTTCGCGCGCGGCTACTCCGCGGGCGACGGGACCGGCGTGGGCCTGGCGCTGGCCCGCGCGTTCATCGAGGGCGACGGAGGCCGCCTCCAGCTGCAGAGCCGCAAGCCCACCACGTTCGCGATCTTCCTCCCCGCCGTCTCACCCGATGACGGGGCCGATGACGATCCGGGACCGCGTCCGGACGCCGAACCACGCTGACGCCGGGCCGGCCGGCTACTCCGCGTCGAAGCGGAAACCGACGCCGCGCACCGTCGCGATCCGGCGGTTGGGCGCGGTGTCGTCGCCGATCTTGCGGCGCAGCCACGAGATGTGCATGTCCAGGGTCTTCGAGCCGCGGAGGTCCGAATCGCCCCACACCTCGGCGAGGATCTCCTCGCGGGGCAGCAGGCGCCCCGCGTGCTCCATGAGGAAGCGCAGCAGTTCGAACTCCTTGTTGGCCAGGGACACGTCGGCACCGTCGACGGTGACCCGGCGCGCGGTCGCGTCCAACCGGATGCCGCCCGCCTCGACCACCTCGGGCGCGTCCACGGCCGGCGCGCTGCGGCGCAGGAGCGCGCGGGTGCGCGCCATGAGTTCGAACATGCGGAACGGCTTGCCCACGTAGTCGTCGGCGCCGGCGTCCAGACCCACCACGAAGTCCATCTCGTCGGTGCGGGCGGTGAGCATCAGCACCGCCACCTCGGGCCGCGCGGTCCGCACCTCGCGGCACACCTCGAGCCCGTCCAGTTCAGGGAGCCCCAGATCCAGGATGAGCAGGGCGAAATCCTCGTCGAGCGCTCGCCGCAGCGCCTCGGTGCCGGTGTCGGCGACCGCCACCTCGTAGCCCTCGCGCGACAGCGCCCGCGCGAGCGGTGACGCGATCGCCTCGTCGTCCTCGGCCAGGAGTACCCGGGTGGTCATGAGCGCCGAGGGTACTCCGCGGACCGGCCGCGGTCCCCGCCGTCGGCGCCGCCCGCCGCGTCCGCGCCGTCCAGCGCGTCGACCAGCAGCGCGTGCGTGGCCGCGATCCGCGGCACGTCCGGGAAATCCAGCGGATCCTCGCCCGCGGACTCCACCGTGAGTACCCCGCAACGCAGCGCCCGGTCCGCGAGCCGCTGGTGGTACTGCACGGAGTTGATGCGGCGCAGCGGGATGTCGATCCCCCGGCGGCGGAGCACGCCGGTGCGGAACATGATCCGCAGGTCCGTCACCACCAGGTGCATGGCCCGCCAGCGCACCCACGGGCGCACCGTCCACCAGCCGACCACGCCCAGCCACGCCGCGGCGACGGCGAGCATCAGCCAGTCGGGCAGCGCACCGTCGAGCCTCGCGCGAGTGATGAACCCCAGGGCCACTCCGGCCGCGGCGCTCGCGGCGAACAGCGCCAGTACTGGCACGATCATCCGCTTGGCGTGCGGCCGCGTGTGCAGCAGCACCCGCTCGTCGTCGACGAGCGCCTTCTCCGGGAAACCCATCGTCAGGCCGGCCGCAGGTGCGTCACGTCGCCGGCGGAGAGCACGTGCCGCGTCCCGGAGGCGTCCTCCACCACGATCCGGCCCTCGGCATCCACGTCGACGGCCCGCCCGCGCAGCACCTCGTCGGCGGGGAGCGACACCGCGACCTCCTGCCCGACGGTGACGCACGCGGCCAGGTAGGCGGCGCGCGCCGCCGCGGGATCGTTCGACCACGCCGCGAGCCCGGTGTCGAGACGGCGCAGGTAGGCGATGGCGAGCGCGGTGCGGTCGGGGTCGCTCGCACCGGCCAGTTGGAGCGACGTGGCCGTCTCCACCGGCACGTCCTCGGCGGTGAGCGTGGTGTTCAGGCCGGTGCCGATCACGGCGACCAGTCCGCCGCCGGGTGCGGTGGCGAGCTCGGAGAGGATTCCGGCGGTCTTCCCGCCGCGCCGTCCGGGCGCGGCGTCCAGCAGCACGTCGTTGGGCCACTTCAGCCCCGCGGACAGCCCCGTCACCTCGCGCACGGCCGCCGCCGCCGCGACCCCCGTGACCAGGGAGAGCCACCCGGCGCGGGGTGCAGCCGAGGCCGGAACCGCCACGGTCACCGAGAGGGAGAGCTGCGTGCCGGCGGGCGCCGACCAGGGCCGCAGGTGCCGCCCCCGGCCCGCGGTCTGCACGTCGGCGATGAGCACGCGGCCGGGCTCGTCGCCGGCGCGCACCCCGTCCGCGAGGTCGGCGTTGGTGGAGCCGGTGGACGCGACCACCGTCACGTCGTGCCAGCGGGTGCCGCGCACGGCTGCGGCGATCGCGGTCTGATCGGGGAGCACCACGACCTCCTCCATCGATGGGCAGTGCGGTTCCGATCCGACTCTATTGGTTAGAGTCGGATCCATGACGAGTGCCTCCACCACCGACGGCGCCTCGGACGCCGGCTCCACCCCCGACGCCGAGCCCAGCATCCACACCACCGCCGGCAAGCTGGCCGCCTTCCGCAAGAAGGACGCGGAGGCGCTGGCCCCCATGGGGCGGGCGGCCGTCGACAAGGTGCACGAGAAGGGGCGCCTGACCGCCCGCGAGCGGGTGCTCGCGCTGCTCGACGAGGGCTCGTTCGTGGAGCTGGACAAGCTGGCGCAGCACCGCTCCACCAACTTCGGGATGGCCGCGCGCCGCCCGGTCGGCGACGGCGTGGTGACCGGCTACGGCACCGTCGACGGCCGTGAGGTGTGCGTCTTCAGCCAGGACTCCACGGTGTTCGGCGGCAGCCTCGGCGAGGTCTACGGCGAGAAGATCGTCAAGGTCATGGACCTGGCCATCAAGACGGGCCGGCCGCTGATCGGGATCAACGACGGTGCCGGTGCCCGCATCCAGGAGGGCGTGGTCTCGCTCGCCCTGTACTCGCAGATCTTCTACCGCAATACGCAGGCCTCCGGTGTGATCCCGCAGATCTCGGTGATCATGGGCGCGGCGGCCGGCGGGCACGTCTACTCCCCCGCGCTCACCGACTTCGTGGTGATGGTCGACCACGAGAGCCAGATGTTCATCACCGGGCCGGACGTGATCAAGTCCGTCACCGGCGAGGAGGTCACCAAGGAGGAGCTGGGCGGCGCCCAGACCCACATGACCAAGTCCGGCACCGCCCACTACGTGGCGTCGGGCGAGCAGGACGCGCTGGACTACGTGCGCGAGCTGCTGACCTACCTCCCGTCCAACAACCGCGCCGAGTCGCCCCGGTTCGTCCCGACCGATCCGCTCACCGGCTCCATCGAGGACTCGGTGAACGAGGAGGACCGCGAGCTGGACACCCTGATCCCGGATTCGCCGAACCAGCCGTACGACATGCACGAGGTGATCCGCCGCCTCCTCGACGACGACGAGTTCCTCGAGATCCAGCCGCAGCGCGCGATGAACATCATCGTGGGCTTCGGGCGCGTCGACGGACGCAGCGTCGGCATCGTCGCCAACCAGCCCACCCAGCTGGCGGGCTGCCTCGACATCGACGCCTCGGAGAAGGCCGCGCGGTTCGTGCGGTTCTGCGACGCCTTCAACATCCCCATCGTGACGCTGGTGGACGTGCCCGGCTTCCTGCCCGGCACCGGCCAGGAGTACGACGGCATCATCCGCCGCGGCGCGAAGCTGCTGTACGCGTACGGCGAGGCCACCGTCCCGAAGATCACGGTGGTCACCCGCAAGGCCTACGGCGGCGCGTACTGCGTGATGGGCAGCAAGGACATGGGCGCCGATATCAACCTGGCCTGGCCCACCGCCCAGTTCGCGGTGATGGGCGCGAGCGGGGCCGTCGGCTTCGTGTACCGCAAGGAGCTCGCCGAGGCCGCCGAGAAGGGCGAGGACGTGGACGCCCTGCGCCTGAAGCTGCAGCAGGAGTACGAGGACACGCTGGTCAATCCGTACGTGGCGGCCGAGCGCGGCTACGTCGACGCGGTGATCCCGCCCTCGCACACGCGCGGCCAGATCGTGACGGCGCTGAACATGCTGGAGCGCAAGGTGGTCGCCACCCTGCCCCGCAAGCACGGGAACATCCCGCTGTGACCGCAGGAGAGAACGTCCCCGAGCCCGTGACCCCGAACGCGGCCGACGTGGAGAAGCTGCGCGCGGCGATCCGGTTCGAGAAGGGCAACCCCTCGGACGCGGACGTGGCCGCCGTGGTGGCGGTGCTCGCCGCCGCGACGGGCTCGGCCCCGCAGACCGGTCCGGCGGGCCCCAAGTCGCTCTGGGGCGACAACCGGGACCGGATGCGGCCGCAGTACTTCAACGGCCCCAACGCGTTCACCAGTCAGACACCGCTCTTCTGGACCAAGGGCTCCTGATCGCGGCACCCGTGCGCCTCGTGCTCGCGTCGGCGTCGCCGGCGCGGCTGAAGGTGCTGCGCGCCGCGGGGACGTCGCCGCTGGTGTCGGTCTCCCAGGTCGACGAGGACGCCGTCCTCGATTCCCTCGGACCCGGTGCGGCGCACGAGGATTCCGTCGCCGTGCTGGCCCGCGCGAAGGCGCGGGACGTGGTGGAGCGGATCCTCGCGGAGGAGCCGGTCCCGGGCCGCGCCGTGGTGATCGGGTGCGACTCCATGCTGTCCATCGACGGTGACCTGATCGGCAAGCCGCACACCCCGGAGGTGGCCGCGGCGCGCTGGCGCGCGGTGCGGGGCCGCACGGGCCGCCTCCTCACGGGGCACTGCGCGGTCCTCATCGACGACGGTGCCGTGCGCGGCGAGGCCCTCGGCACCCGCGGCACCGACGTGCGGTTCGGCGCACCGTCGGACGAGGAGATCGAGGCCTACGTCTCGACGGGGGAACCGCTCGCCGTGGCGGGCGGGTTCACGCTGGACGGCCTCGGCGGCTGGTTCATCGAGGGGCTCGACGGCGACCCGAGCTCCGTCATCGGCATCTCCCTGCCGCTCACGCGGAAGCTGGTGGGCGAGCTGGGCGTCTCGCCCGTCGAGCTGTGGTCCTAGCGGGCCGGATCTTCATCATCTCGGACGTGGCGGACCTCACAGGAAACCGCGCGCCGTTCGCGTAATCATCTCGTTAACGGCGGACGATCACCACGTTTCCACAGCTCGTCGCCCCATCGGACGATTTCGATCACGTACGCCGTTCCAGCTGCAAGAACACCGAAGTATCGGTATCTCTCGACTTCCGCCAACCCTGGTCAAGGATCCGGGAACGTGACGAGCGACACCGCTCGTTCGCCTCGCAAAGGGAACGGACGTCGACTTAGCGTCATCCCATGACCACGACGCTCCGCCCCCTCGCCTCGTCCGAGATCGGCTTCGTGGGCCCGCATCCCACCACGTGCGCCTTCGAGCTGACCGTGCGCGGCGCGCTCGATCAGGACGCCCTCGGCGACGCCTTCGCGGCCCTGCGCGCCGAGCATCCCGCGCTGGACGCCGCCGTCGCGCCCGCAGGAGACGGCTACGCGTTCGTCTCCCCCGTCGCCGGCGCCGCGCACACCTGCGGCCCCGGGGCTCCCCTCGTCGATCCCGCGCTCGCCCTCGCCCGGCTGCACGTCACGTCTGTCGGGGACCGGCACCGCGTCGCCCTCGCCATCAGCCACGCACTCGCCGACGGCACCCACCTCTTCGCGCTCCTGAGCCGGCTGTGGGCGCACTACACCGCGCTGGTCGGCACGGGCGCGACGGACGTCTCGGCGCCGCACCCCTTTCCCGGCTCGGCACAGCGGGTCCTCGCCACCCTCGACGTCCCGCAGGTCGGCACCGGCCGCGCCCGACTCGACGGTGCGCGGTGGTACGGCAGCGCCCCCGTCCTCACCCCGGGGGAGGACGACGGGGCGGTCCTGCCCGAGACGATCTCGCTGCGCTTCTCGCCGGAGACCACCGAGCGCTTCACCGATGCCGCACAGCAGAGCGGCGTCAACGCGCTGCTCTCCGGAACCCTGCTCGCGGCCGAACGCGCGGGCTTCCTCGGCGAGGACCCGGCGGCGCCGATCCGGATCGGCGCCATGACCCTCGTCGATCTGCGGCGCCGGGTGCGCCCGCTGCTCGACCCCACGGAGGTCACCAACTTCGTCGGCGCGTCCTACAGCGCACCCGAACTCACCGGCGCCGCCGATCCCGAGCGGGTGGGCTCGGCACTCGCGAGAACGGTGCGCGCAGACGTGCGGGGCGGGCGGGCACTCGCCGCGCTCGCCGACGCGGCCGCGTCGTCCGCGACACCGGAGCCGCCGGTGGTGCTCAGCAACCTCGGCCCCCTCGACGTCGCACTGCCCGACGACCTGATCGCGGAGGACCTGCGACCGGTCCTGTCGATGGACTCGACCGCACTCCACGTTCCGGCGGGTCCGCGGCGCGCGGCACCGTCGGCCACGATCCACCAGGTCTGGACGTTCCGCGGCCGCCTCGGGATCGAGGCGATCACCCTCGGCGGCACCGCGACCGCAGAGGCCCGCACCGCGGTCGCGGACCGCATCGACACCCTCATCCACGCCGCGGCCCGCCGCGCGCCCGCCGCCTGACCGCCGACCGAGTTCCAGGAGCCGAGTTGCAGAACCACCGTCCCCTCACCTTCTCCGAGGCGTCGTTCGTCCGTCCCACCTCGCGCGAGGTCATCGGCACCTCGTTCGAACTACGCGGCGCCGTCGATCGGACCGCGCTGCGCTCGTCGTTCACCGCGCTGCTCGAGGAGTACCCCGTCCTCGCGGCCCGCATCGTGGACGTCGAGGGCCGCCCCCACTTCGCGCCGGGAGACGCCTCGGTCGTCGCGGCGATCGGCTTCCGGGAGACGGCGACGCCGTGGACCGACTACGAACAGACCCCGCCGTGGTTCGTCGGCTCCGAACAGCTGGCGGCACTGTCGCTCACCGGGGTCGGCGACCGCTACCGGCTCACGCTGTGGGCGAGCCACGCCGCCACGGACGGCTCCGGGATCATCGCCATCGCGGCCCGCCTGTTCGAGCTGTACACCGCGCTGGCGAGCGGCGCCGCGCCGATCATCCGGCACGCCCACGACTTCCCCGCGGAGCCGCACCTGGTGATGGCGGCACGTGGGCATCTGCCCGAGGAACTGGACTACGAGGAGCGGCTGGCGGGCACCGTCTGGCACGGCGCGGTTCCGGCCGAGTTCCCCGACGATCCCGGCCCCGATGTCGACGACGCACTGCGCATCCGGTTCGGCACCGGTGAGACCTCCGCGTTCACCGCCGCGGCCCGCGCCCACGGGGTCTCACCCCACGCCCTGGTGAGCGGCCTCATCGCGCGGGCCGAGCTCGCCGAGTGCGTGCAGGGTTCCGTCGTCGCACTGCTCACCCCGGTGGACTTCCGCGCCCGGATCGACCCGCCGATCCCGCTGCGGTCGGTGACCGCGCTCTGCGGCTTCTCCTACGTCGCGGTCGGTGAGGCCCCCGCGGAGGAGATCGCGCGGACCGTCGCCGACCGGATCCGGTCGGATGTGCGCGACGGGACGGTGCTGCGGACCTCGGTGAGCCCCATGCCCGATCCGCGGACCCGTCGCCACGGCCCTCCCGTCCTCATCAGCAACGTCGGCGACGTGTCCGCACCCGCCACCCCGGCGGGCCTCGAGGTCCTCGACTTCCACGCGCAGATCGTCCGCAGCGCGGCGGGGATCCGCGAGTACGCCGCCGGGGCCGGCGGCGGGGGCGTTCCGCCCGCGCCCATCGGAACCTCGTACCTCGTCTCCACCTTCGCCGGGCGCCTCTCCGTCGAGCTGCGGGTGCTCCCCGGCACGCTCGATGGTGCCGCCCGCCGCCGGCTCCTCGACCGCATCGAGGCCGGTGCGCACCGGCTGGTGGCGATCGGTACCGCGGCATGACGGTCCCGCTCGCCGACACCGAATCGCCTCCCGCCCCTCCGGTGGCGCTGCTCATCGACGTCGCCCTCCAGCTGGGCGTGTACTTCTCCCTGCGCTACCTCGTGGGCACCGGCCAGCTCGTCGCGCTGGTCGCCGGCACCACCCTGGTGGCCCTGCGGATCCTCGCCCGGTCCCTGGTCCGGCGGTCCGTGGACCCGTTGGAGATGTTCACGCTCACGCTCCTGGCGGCGTCGATCACCGCAGCTGCGATATCCGGCAGCCCGCGCATCATCCTGCTGGTGGAGACCAGCATCGGCGCTCTGATGGCCGTCGCGATCGCCGCCGGCCTGGCGCTGCGGCGGCCGGCGGTCGCGACGCTGATGATGCGGCTGACCGTCCGCGGCGACGGCGTGCGGGCACAGCGCTGGAACCGCCGAGTCCGCACCGAACGGCGCTGCACCCGCGCCCTCGGGGCGGTCGATCCGCTGTGGCTCGTGGCCGTGGCGCTCAGCACCACCGCCTCGATCACTGCGGCCCTCAGCCTGCCCATCGACTACGCCGTGCTCGCGTGCCAGCTGATCCCGCTGCTCGTCGCGATCCCGGTGGTCCCCCTGACACTGCTGCTCCTGCGCCCAGTCCGAACCGAGCTCCACCCGACCGTCGAAAGGACGAACTGACATGAAGGTCTGCATCCTCGCCATGGGGAGCCGCGGCGATGTCCAGCCGACGATCGCGATCGGGCTCGCGCTGCGCGCCCGCGGCCACGACGTGACGATCGCCGCGATGGGTGATCCGCTCGTGCGACTCGTTCGATCGGCGGGCCTGCAAGCGCACCGGCTCAACGATTTCGTTCCGGACTACGACGACGACTACCGCGACGTGATCCACCGGCCGGTCGAGCGGATGCGTGCCTACGGGCGCTGGCTGGTGCGCAACATCGCCACCATCTCACGCGAGACGGAGATCGTGTGCCGCGACGCCGATGTGGTACTGACCCATTCGGACGCAGTCGATTTCGCGCTGCCGATCACGCGGCGCAGCGGCGCGACCATCATCAGCTACCGGTTCTTCCCCGGCACCACCAACAGCGTCTACCCGATGACCCAGTACACGCCCGCGGGCCTCACCAGTGATGTCCTCTCGCGGTCGCCCCGGATCGTCAAGCGCGCGACGTGGGTTCTCGGTGACTCGTTCACCTGGACCCACGTCCGGGCGGCCGTGAACTTCCACCGGATGTCGGTCGGCGAGGCGCCGTACCGGTCGCGGCGCGCGAAGAACCGCGACGCCGACGAGATCGTCGACCTGCAGCTCTACGATCCCGCCCTGACCCCGGACCTGGTCCCGGAGTTCAGCCGCACCCGCCCGATGCTCGGCTTCCTCGAGGTACCCGCCGACGCGTGGCTGCGCCAGGGCGAGCAGAAGCGCACCGACGCCGACCTGATGGCCTGGCTCACGGGCGGCGACGCCCCGATCTACTGGGGCTTCGGCAGCATGCGCATCGCGGACCCGGACGGCTTGGCGCGCACCTTCGCCCGCGTCTGCGCCGAACGCGGACGCCGCGGCCTCATCGTCGCCGGGTGGAGTGATCTGGTCGGTGCCGATCTCGGCGAGCACATCCGCGTTGTGGATGAGGTGGTGCACGCAGAGGTGCTCCCGCACTGCGCGGCCGCCGTCCACCACGGCGGGGCCGGCACCACGGCGGCCTCCCTGCGGGCGGGACTGCCCACCCTGATCTGCCCCGTGCTCGCGGACCAGCCCTTCTGGGGCGCACGGGTCACCGACCTGGGCGTCGGCGCCTGCCTGCCGATGCGCAGCGTCACCTCCGAACGCCTGCACGCCGCCTTCGACCTGCTGCTCGATCCGGCGACCCGCCGTCGGGCGCAGCGCATCTCGTCCCTGATCGACTTGGGCGACATCCCCGCCCGTCGCGCTGCGACGATCATCGAGTCGATCGCCGAGGACGATGGGGTCGATGTCCGCGCCGTGGCGCCGCTGGTGGCGCCGGACACCGTTGATTTCGACACCGCCTCGGTGGTCTCGCTCGCCGGACTGGAGGTGTGAGGTGCCCCGACGTTCCCTGACCCCGCTCGAGCTCCCGTACGTGCTCACGGGAACCACCTCCAGTGGCAGCTTCGTGGTCCGCGGGGCGGTGGAGGCGGACCGCCTGGCCGCCGCCTTCGCCGCGCTGCGCCGCGAGTACCCGGTGCTCGCGGGCAGCATCGAACAGCACGCGTCCGGGTTCGACCTCGTCGCGCCGGCCTCCCCGCCCGCGAACGACGCCGCACCGGTCCAGGTGGAACTGCGCCCCTTCGAACCGGGCGACGTCCGCCTCGGCGTCGACGTCGGGACCGCCGTCTCCGCCCTGCAGCTCGTCTCCGACGGCGACCTGCACCGGGTCACGCTCGGCGTGAGTCACGCGGTCGCGGACGGCGCGCACGCCCTGTTCCTCAATCTGCGTCTCTGGGAGCTGTATTCGGGAGCCGAGACCACGCCCCCGGCGGATCTGCCCGCCGCGCCGACCGACCTGGCCGGGCGCGTCGCGACCGCGGGGGCGCCCGCCGAGCACGCGGCGATCACGGTCCGTTCGGCGGCCACGGTCCCCACGGTGGAGGACGTCGACGGCGGAGACTTCGCCTTCGAGCGGATCCGTCTGGACGCCGGCGCGACCGAGGCCGTGCGCCGCCGAGCGAAGGAGGCGGGGCTCAGCGTCCACGGCCTGCTGGCCGGGGTCATCGTCGCGGCGGAGCGGGCGGAGCAGGACCTCCCGGCCGACGCCGCGGTCCCGATGGCCGTGTTCAGCCCCGTGGACCTGCGGGCCAGGGCGGAGCCGCCGGTCGCGGCCGCCGCCGTCACCAACTTCGCGGGATCGTCCACGGTGCCGTTGGACGTCCCGGGCGACGCCTCCCCCGAGGACATCGGGCGGGCCGTGCTCGAGCGACTGCGCGCCGATCTCGCCGACGGCACCGTCGCGGCCGCGCTCACCGGCTCGGACCCGGTCCCGGTCACGGGCGGAGTCCCCGTGCGGCTGAGCAACATCGGGGCGATCCCGGCACCGTCGACCCCGGAGGGCGTCACCGCACTCGATTTCCACACCAGCTCCGAGGTCGATATCGAGCGCGTGCGCGCGCTGGTCCGGGCTGCACCGCCCGAGGCGCTCGCCCCGCTGGTCGGCCTGCACCATCACGCGCTCACCTTCGACGGACGCCTCTCGATCGAGCTGCGGCACGCGCCGGGAACCCTGTCGCCCGAGGCCGTTCGGCGGATCCGCGACCGGATCGAGGCGGGTCTGCTCGCCACCGGGGCCGCCGCATGACGGACGACCTCCTCGCCTTCGTCGATCAGGCTGCCGCGTCGGGGACCCGTGCCACCGGCCGCAACGCTCTCATCCAGGTGGTGTGGACGTACGACGACGGCGTCGACCTCGCGGGCCTCGAGCGGTTCCGGTCGGCGCTCAGCGATGGACTGCTGGGCCGCCGGATCGTCCGCTCCCCTCTGCGCTTCGGCCGCGACCGCTGGGTGGCGACCACCGCGGCGCCGCGTCTGGCCGTCGAAGCAGCCGCACGGCCGCGGGAGGCGATCGACGGGTGGCTGGACGAGCGGGCGGCCGCGCCCATCGAACCGTGGTCCGGGCCGGGGTGGCACCTCGGCGTCCTGCCGCTCACCGACGGCGGCGCCGTCGTCACCCTGGTCGTCTCGCACGTCCTCGCCGACGGGGTGGGCACCGCGACCGCGGTCGCCGAGGCCGCACTCGGTACCACTCGTGCGCTGCCCTACCCGCGGGAGGCCGCCCCGACGGCGCGAGCGACGCGCCGTGATGCGGCACTGGCGGCCCGCGAACTGCCGTCCGCCTTCCGGGCGGCGGCCGCGGCGGCCCGCCTGGCCCGGGGCCGGCTGGAGCACGACGGGCCCGCCCGAGAACACTCCGTCGGCCACTCCGTCGGCCGCGACCGGTGGGCGGTCGTGCACCTCGACCGCGCACCGCTGGCGGCCCGCGCCGCCGAGGGCGGCGGCACGGAGTCGACGCTGCTCTTCCAGGCGACCGCCCGGATCGCGGCGGCGCTCGACTGGGTGCAGCCCGACGGGCGCGCCGTGCTCGGCCTCTCGGTCAACCGGCGCGGGGAGGGCGACCTGCGGGGCAACGCGATCGTCGACGCCGAACTGCTCGTCGACCCCGCCGCCGGCCCCGAGGGGGTCGCGGCGGTGCGCGCGGACGTCAGGAACACCCTGGGGGCGCTCCCGGACGCCGGGCGCTACGACGCCTTCGGCCCCCTGATCACGCTGCTGCCCCGCCGGGCACTGGCCGCACTGATCGACGCGCCGCCCGATCCGGCGCGCCCCGTCACCACCTGCGCCGGCGTCGGCGAGTTGCCCGCTCCGGTCCGAGCACCCGACGGCACGGCCGCGGACCGCGCGTGGTTCCGGCTCGCGTGGTCCGCGCTGCCGGGCCGGGTCGTCGCGGACCGTCCGCCCTACCTGTACGTCGGCTGGACCGGGACGCGGGAGGAGACCTCGTTGTTCACCGCGACCAATCTCGCTGCCGCCGCGGATCTGCGCGGCGTCGTGGAGGCTGCGGCGCAGGACCTCGTCGCCCGGTGAGGATGCGCATGCGGCGCCCCACCGGGGTCGCCGCAACGCGCCCGTCGGGCCCGAGGTCTACGCTTGGCCACGTGGCTATCGAGACCGATCCGAGCGCGGAACTGCAGGACTACGTACACCCCGAGCGCCTCGTCACCGCCGACTGGCTGAGCGGGCACCTCGGGGTGCCCGGCCTGAAGGTGATCGAATCCGACGAGGACGTGCTGCTCTACGACATCGGGCACATCCCGACGGCGCAGAAGGTGGACTGGCACCTGCACCTCAACGACCCGGTGACGCGCGACTACATCACCGGCGAGCAGTTCGCGGAACTGATGCGCAGCAAGGGCATCGAGCGCGACGACACCGTGGTGATCTACGGCGACAAGTCCAACTGGTGGGCCGCGTACGCGCTGTGGGTGTTCACGCTGTTCGGGCATCCGGACGTGCGCCTGCTCGACGGTGGCCGGGACCTGTGGATGAGCGACGGCCGCGACGTCTCGCTGGAGCAGCCCGAGTACCCGCGCAGCGACTACCCAGCGGTGGAGCGCGACGATTCGGTGATCCGCGCGTTCGCGGACGAGGTGCGCGCCGATCTGGGGCGCCGCGCCCTGGTGGACGTCCGCTCCCCGCAGGAGTACACGGGCGAGCGCACGCACATGCCGGACTACCCGGAGGAGGGCGCGCTGCGCGGCGGCCACATCCCCACCGCGGTGTCGATCCCGTGGGCGAAGGCGGCGCGGCCGGACGGCCGGTTCCTGCCGCACGCGGACCTTCTCGAGGTGTACTCCGGCCTGGACCCGGCCGGCCCCGTCACGGCGTACTGCCGGATCGGGGAGCGCTCGAGCCACACGTGGTTCGTGCTCACCCATCTGTTGGGCTTCGGCGACGTGAAGAACTACGACGGTTCCTGGACCGAGTGGGGCAACACGGTGCGGGCGCCGATCGTGCGCGGCGAGGATCCCGGCACGGCCCCCGATCCAGCACCGCGCGCATGACCGATCTCCCGACGCCGCTGGCGGAGATCGTCGACGACTTCGCCGGGGTCGGCGAGCAGGACCGGCTGGAGCTGCTGCTCGAGTTCTCGCGGGAGCTGCCGGAGCTGCCCGAGCACCTGACCGCGGCGGCGATGGAGCCGGTGCCGGAGTGCCAGTCGCCGCTGTTCCTGGACGTCGACGCCTCCGATCCCGACGCCGTGCGGCTGTACTTCAGCGCGCCGCCCGAGGCGCCCACCACGCGCGGCTTCGCCTCGATCCTCGCGCAGGGCCTCGACGGGCAGCCCGCCGCGGCGATCGCGGCGGTGCCGGACGACTTCCATCACGCCCTCGGCCTCGATGCGGTGGTCAGCCCGCTGCGGCTGCGCGGCATGTCTGCGATGCTGGCCCGCATCAAACGCCGGCTCGCCGGGTAGCCGTCACGAAGCGAGGCCCCCATGCAATTCACCGAGCTGGACGCATACCCACTGCGCCCGGGTGAACTGCGGAACTGGACGCCCACCACCGGTCCCGCCGCTCGCTGGCGCGACGACCCGCGCGCCACGTCGCACGTGCACGAGGCGCACCTGCGGGGCGCGCAGGCCGTGCTGGACCGCCGCCACATCGACGGTGGCCGCGAGTCCTGGCTCGGCCTCGGCGTCGAGTTCGACGAGCCGCTGTCCATCCCCGGGCTGCGGGCCGCGCTGCGCACCTGGATCGACCGGCACGAGGTGCTGCGCACGCACGTCTTCCTGGAGGACGGTGCGCCCCGGCGCCGGAGCGCGCAGACCGCAACCGTCGACCTGCGGGTACGCACGGTGGGCACGTACAGCACCACCGGGCCGCTGGCCGAGCAGTTGCAGGGCGAGTTCGACCGGTCCACGGCGCCGCTCACCTGGCCCGCGTACCTGTTCTCGACGGTGTCGCGGGAGGACTCGTTCACCCTGTTCTTCGCGGCCGACCACTCCCTGCTGGACGGCTACTCGCTGATCCTGAGCCCGTACGAGCTGCGCGGTCTGTACCGCGCGGAGGTGCACGGCGAGCCGGTGCAGTTGATCCCCGCCGGCAGCTACGTGAACTACTCGGACACCGATCGCCAGTCCGCCGACCGGGCGGACGCCGGCCACCCCGCCGCCCGGATGTGGGACGAGTACCTCAGCGAGACCGGCTTCACCCCCGACCCGTTCCCCATGCCGCTGCTGCCGCTGAGTGCGAAGGCCCTCGCCGACGAGACACGGGCGGCGCTCAGTCGCGACCCCGACGGCGTGCCGCGGCTGCCGCAGGCCGCTCTCAACTTCCACCTGCTCGACGACGACCGCGCCAACAACTTCACCCGGGTGTGCTCCGAATCGGGTGCGTCGCTGGTGACGGGTGTGCTCGCGTGCATGGCGAAGATCAACACCGACCTCGGCTTCGGCCCGGTGTTCCGGTGCGCGGTGACCCGCCACACCCGCGACGCCGAGCAGTGGATCGCCGCGCTGGGCTGGTTCGTGGGCATCGCCCCGTTCCGGCTCGATACGACCGGGACCCGCTCGTTCGGTGAGCTCGCGCAGCGCGCGCAGGCGGCGTGGAAGCACTCCAAGGTGGGCAGCACGCTGCCGTACCTGCGGATCGGCGAGATCCTCGCGGCGGAACCCGGCCGCTCGCAGGCGCCGCCGCCGCAACGACGGGCGGCACCGCCGCCGCAACGACGGGCGGCACCGCCGCCGCGGTTCGTCATCTCCTTCATGGACACCCGCTCCGCACCGGGCTCCGACGTCAACGACGCGGGCGGGGCGGGGGCGCTGCGCTCGCACGACTACTCCATCGACGACGTGTACCTGTGGGTGCTGCGCACGCCGTCCGGCCTGCACGTGGCGGCGCGGTTCCCCGGCTTCGACACGGCCCGCCGCAGCGTGACCCTGTACCTGGGTGCGCTGCGGTCGATGGTGACCGAGATCGGCGACGCCTTGGTTACTCGCGAGTAATCGAATACGGGCGGGGTCTGTGGGCCGTTCCACACAACCGTAGGCATAGACTCGGCGGGAGTGTCAGCCCCGAGCGGGGCAGGATACGGCGTGCCCTGCTGCGCGCCGCAACGGAACGAGGAGACTTGATGGCTGCCCACGCCGACAAGAAGATCGAGAAGGTACTCGTCGCCAACCGCGGCGAGATCGCCGTTCGCGTCATCCGCGCCGCGCGCGATGCGGGCCTGACCAGCGTCGCCGTGTACGCGGAGCCGGACGCGGAGGCCAAGTTCGTGCGACTCGCGGACGAGGCGTTCGCGCTGGGCGGCCAGACCTCGGCCGAGTCCTACCTGGTGTTCGACAAGATCCTCGACGCCGCGAAGAAGTCGGGCGCCGACGCGATCCACCCCGGCTACGGCTTCCTCTCGGAGAACGCCGATTTCGCCCAGGCCGTCATCGACGCGGGCCTCACCTGGATCGGCCCGTCGCCGGAGTCCATCCGCGACCTCGGTGACAAGGTGACGGCCCGGCACATCGCCGAGCGCGCGAACGCCCCGATGGCGCCCGGCACCAAGGATCCCGTCAAAGACGCCGACGAGGTGGTCGCGTTCGCGAAGGAGTACGGCGTGCCCGTCGCCATCAAGGCGGCGTTCGGCGGCGGCGGCCGCGGTATGAAGGTCGCGTACACCATCGAGGAGATCCCCGAGCTGTTCGAGTCCGCCACCCGCGAGGCCGTCGCGGCCTTCGGCCGCGGCGAGTGCTTCGTGGAGCGCTACCTGGACAAGGCCCGCCACGTCGAGGCGCAGGTCATCGCCGATCAGCACGGCAACGTGGTGGTCGCCGGCACCCGCGACTGCTCGCTGCAGCGCCGCTTCCAGAAGCTGGTCGAAGAGGCGCCCGCCCCGTTCCTCACGGAGGAGCAGCGCACCGCCATCCACGAGTCCGCCAAGCGCATCTGCCGCGAGGCCGGGTACTACGGCGCCGGCACCGTCGAGTTCCTCGTCGCCGCCGACGGCCTGGTCAGCTTCCTCGAGGTCAACACCCGACTGCAGGTGGAGCACCCGGTGACCGAGGAGACCGCCGGGCTCGACCTGGTGCGCCAGCAGTTCCGCATCGCCGAGGGCAAGGCCCTCGAGATCACCGAGGACCCCACCCCGCGCGGCCACAGCTTCGAGTTCCGGATCAACGGCGAGGACGCCGGCCGCGGCTTCCTGCCCGCGCCCGGCCCCATCAGCGTCTACCGGGAGCCCACCGGCCCCGGCGTGCGCGTGGACTCCGGCGTGGACCAGGGCGATGTGATCGGCGGCCAGTTCGACTCGATGCTCGCCAAGCTGATCGTGACCGGCGAGAACCGGCAGCAGGCGCTGGAGCGCTCGCGCCGCGCGCTCGCCGAGTTCGAGGTCGAGGGTCTGGCGACCGTGATCCCGTTCCACCGCCACATCGTGGAGAACCCGGCGTTCGTCGGTGACGAGAACGGCTTCGAGGTCTACACCAAGTGGATCGAGACCGATTGGGAGAACCCGATCGAGCCGTACACCGGTGGCCGGCCGATCGAGGAGGATGACGCCCTGCCTCGGCAGAACGTGGTCGTCGTGGTCGACGGCCGCCGCGTCGAGGTCTCCCTGCCGGGCGAGCTGTCGCTGGGCGGCGGCGGGGCAGCGGGCGGCGCCGGCGTGATCCGTCGCAAGCCGAAGCCGCGCACCCGGGACCGGGGCGCCGGCGTGGCCGCGACGGGCGATTCGGTGACCGCGCCCATGCAGGGCACCGTGGTCAAGGTGGCCGTCGAGGACGGCCAGCAGGTGAGCGCCGGCGATCTGGTCGTGGTGCTCGAGGCCATGAAGATGGAGAACCCGGTGGCCGCGCACAAGGACGGCGTCGTGACCGGCCTGGCCGTCGAGCCCGGCACCGCCGTCACGCAGGGCACCGTGCTGCTGGAGATCAAGTCCAACGAGGCCTGATCCGGGCGGACCGCACATGGACCCCATCGGCCTGAACGTCGGGGCGTGGTACCTCACGGAACTGCGCCCCGACGCCTGGCTGGCCGACGAGGCCTACACCTGGGCGGTGCGGGTGAACACCACCGGCGACGCGATCGGCGAGGTCACCCTGCTCCCCTCGGGAGAGGTCAGCGTCGACGGGCCGGACACCGAGGGACTGCGCACGGCCCGCGCCGCGGTGGAGCGGTTCGGCGCGTCGCTGTAGCCAAATCCCCGTGCGCGGGCGCCGGGCGGGCGATGATGCAGGCATGGCGAGAAAGCCGGAGCCCCCGAAGGCCCCACCCAGCATCAGCGAATCGGTCAACGATCTGGTCGATTCGGTCCGCGCGGCCGCGGGCAAGGCGATGAACAACACGGGCCGCACCGTGACCAGCGTCGGCAAGCTCAGCACGGTGCCGCCCGACACCATCGAGCTGATCGCGGAGCTGCCGAAGGTGATGCTCGCGATGGCGGACATGATCGAGCGGGCGAACAACGTGATCGACCGGGTCGAGCGATTGACTGCGGTCGCCGATCCCGCGCTGAACACCCTCGACGCGGTGCTCCCGCCGCTCGTCGACGTGACCAACAAGCTCAGCGACGTGCAGCGCGGGGTGAACAGGCTGCCCGGCGTCAGTCATCTCCGCAAGGCCACCGGCCTCACCGACTGAGCGGCCGCGTCATTCGCTGCGCACGTGGTGGGCGCGTTCGCCCTGCGGGCCGTAGATCCCCAGGTATTCGACGGGGCGACCGTCGGCGCTGCCGAACCAGTGCGGGAGGCGGGTGTCGAACTCGATCACCTCGCCGGGCTCGACCACCATCTCCTTCTCCCCAGGATCAGCCGCAGCCGCCCGTCCAGCACGTACACCCAGTGGTAGCCGGGATGCGAGACGGGGGTCGGCGCCGCCCCGTCGCCGGGCCGCGGGCGGATCACCTCCTTGAAGGTGCGCAGTCCGCCGGCGCGCCTGGTCAGGGGCACGATGGTGCGGTCGCCGCGCCGCACGGGCTTGAGCCGGACCCGCGGGTCGCCCGTCTCCGGCGCGTCCACCAACTCGTCCAGCGGGAGCCCGTACGTCCGCGCGAGGGGCAGGAGCAGTTCCAGCGTGGGCTTGCGGGTGCCGCCCTCGAGCCGCGAGAGGGTGCTCGCCGAGATGCCCGTGGCCTCGGCGACGGCCGTCAGCGTGATGTCGCGTTCCTGGCGGATCGCCCGCAGCCGCGGGCCGACGTGGGCGAGTACAGGGTCGTCGTCGGTGTCCGCCATGCGCCCATTGTGCCCTCAGCCGAAGGGATTCAGGGTCCGCACGCCGGTGCCGTCGAAGTCGCCGACGTTCCGCGTGACCAGTGTGAGGTCGTGCGCGAGGGCCGTCGCGGCGAGGAGCGCGTCGATGATCGGGAGCGTGCGCCCTGCCGCCGAGATCTCGCCCCATCGGGTGGCCGCGACGGTATCGACGTCGATGATCTGACCGCGGTAGGCGCGCTCGATCCCCGTGACCCATGCGGAGATGGTCTTCGCCTGCGCGGGATCCCTCCGCGCGAGCTGGAGCTCGCCGCGGCGCAGCTCGCCGATGGTGAGCACACTGAGGTAGCCCGCATCACCCACGCCGGAAAGCCATTCGACCACGGCCGCGTTCGGGCGCGCCTTCATGGACTCCGAGACGATGTTCGTGTCGAGCAGGTACGCGCCGCTCACTCGAACAATCCCTCCGTCCGGTCCGGGTCCACCGTGCGTTCCGGAATCTCGAATCCCTCGACTGTGGGCGCGGACAACAGGAACTCCGCGAACGACGGCTTCCGGTCTCGTCCGTGCGTGGCGCGGAACTCCTCGATGTCCACCACCACCGCGATGGGGGCTCCGTGCCGGGTGATCACCTGCGGCTCACCCTCGCCGACGGCGCGCAGCAGTTCGCTGAGCCGCTGCTTGGCCTCCTGCACCTGCCACTCCCTCATGGCGCCAGGCTACGCCCGTTCTGTCCAGACAGTCCAGACTGAACTCTAGAGTAGCGGACCGCGGTCCGGTACGTTACCGTGGAGCCGACGCCCGGACCGGGCGGACACTCGTCGAAAGGACTCACATGAAGATCGGCATCATCCTCGGTTCCATCCGCGACGGCCGGAAGTCGGAGGAGATCGGCCAGTGGGTCGCCGCGGCCGCCCGGGCGCGCGACGGCGTCGAGGCCACCGTGCTGGACCTCAAGGAGTTCGACATCCCGCTGCTGACCTCCGCCACCGTTCCCGGCGCCGCGAACCGCCAGTACGACCACGCCTCCGTCACCGCGTGGGGCGAGGCGGTCGACGCGCAGGACGGCTTCATCTTCGTCACCCCCGAGTACAACCACTCGATTCCCGGCGCGTTCAAGAACGCCTACGACTCGATCGGCCCCGAGTGGGCGGGCAAGACGGTGGCGTTCGTGGCCTACGGCGCCGACGGCGGCGTCCGCGCCGTGGAGCACTGGCGCCAGATCACCGCCAACTTCTCGATGGTCGATGCGCGTTCGCAGGTCAGCCTGGGCCTGTTCACCGATTTCGACGGTTCCGGCGCCTTCGCCCCCATCGACCGCCGCCCGGCCGAGCTCGCCGCGCTCCTGGACGAGCTGATCGCGGCCACCGAGCGCCACCTCGTCGCGGCACGCTGATCCCCGGGGTGGGCTAGGCTCCGATCGTCACCGGACGAGCGGAGTTCCCATGCGCTACGACCTCATCATTCGCGACGGCCTCTGGTTCGACGGCACGGGCGCCGAGCCCCGCACCGCGACACTCGGGATCGTCGACGGCCGCGTCGCCACCGTCTCGGACGCGCCGCTCGACGAGACCGGGTGCCCCGAGGTGATCGACGCCCGCGGCCTGTGGGTGCTGCCCGGCTTCGTGGACATCCACACCCACTACGACGCCGAGGTGCTGCTCAACCCCGGGCTGGGCGAATCGGTGCGGCACGGCGTGACCACGGTGGTCCTCGGCTGCTGCTCGATGTCCACCGTCTACTCCGAGCCCGAGGACGCCGCAGACCTGTTCAGCCGCGTCGAGGCGGTGCCCCGCCGGCACGTGATCGCTGCGCTCGAGGAGTTCCGGGACTGGACCGACCCCGAGGGCTACATCAAACGCCTCGACTCCCTGCCGCTCGGGCCGAACGTCGCGTCCTTCGTGGGGCACTCGGACCTGCGGACCGCGGTCATGGGGCTCGGGCGGGCCACCGATACGTGGACGCTGCCCTCGCGCACCGAACGCGAGCGGATGGCGGCCATGCTGGAGCGGGCTCTCGAGGCGGGCATGCTGGGCATGTCCGGAATGGACGCGCCGATCGACAAGCTCGACGGTGACCGCTACCGCTCCCGCGCGCTCCCCTCCACCTACGCGTGGTGGCACGAGCGCTGGCGCCTGATCGACGTGCTGCGCAAGCACGGCCGGATCCTGCAGAGCGCGCCCAACATCAACAATCCACTCACGGTGGTGATGTTCTTCCTCGCCTCCCGGGGGCGGCTGTGGCCGCGGCGCGGGCCGCGGCGGGATCCGGTGCCGGTGAGCCTGCTCGTGGCCGCCGATTCCAAGTCGGCCCGCGGGGCGCACCGCGTGTTCGGGTTCGGGGCGGCGCTGGGCAACCGGGTGTTCGGTTCCCGCGTCGCGTTCCAGCACCTTCCGCTGCCCTTCACGCTGTACTCGGACGGCATCGACCTGCCCGTGTTCGAGGAGTTCGGGGCGGGCACCGCGGCCCTGCACATCCGGGACCAGCTCGAGCGCAACGCGCTGCTGGCCGATACCGGGTACCGGCGCCGGTTCCGCCGCGAGTTCGCGCTCAAGAAGCACAAGCCGGGCCTGTGGCACAAGGACTTCCACGACGCGGTGATCGTGGAGTGCCCGGACGCCTCGCTGGTCGGCCGGAGCTTCGGGGAGATCGCGGACGAGCGCGGCATCGCCCCGCTCGACGCGTTCCTCGACGTGCTGGTCGACAACGGCGAGCGCGCGGTGCGCTGGACCACCACCGTGGGCAACGACCGCCCGGCGGTGCTCGACGAGATGGCGAAGGACCCGAACCTGCAGCTCGGCTTCTCCGATGCCGGGGCGCACCTGCGGAACATGGCGTTCTACAACTTCCCGCTCCGGTTCCTGCGCCGCATGCGCGACGCCGAGGAGGCGGGCCGCACGGTGCTGCCGCTCGGCCGGGCCGTGCACCGGCTCACCGGGGAGCTCGCCACCTGGTTCGGGATCGACGCGGGCCACCTCCGCGAGGGCGACCGCGCGGACTTCGTGATCATCGACCCGCGGCGGCTCGACGACACCGTCGACGCCTACAACGAGGCGCCGGCCCCGTTCTTCGACGACCTCTCCCGCATGGTCAACCGCAACGACGCGACGGTGGTGGCCACCGGAATCGGCGGCCGCGTCGTGTTCCGGCTCGGCGCCTTCGTCCCGGGGTACGGCCGCGATCAGCAGACGGGCCACTACCTCCGCGCCGGCGCGCGATAGCCCGCACCGAGCCCCCGCACCCGCCGGGCGGGCCGGTGCCCGACCTGCCCGATCGGACGGGGCGACGGTGGCGCACGGACGGTTTCGGCCGCAGACCCTCCCGCGCAGTCCCTTCCGCGCCCAGAGTGTCCCTGTGAGGTGGATCACGCCGCCTCGCCCGGACCTTCGAGCAGGAGAGACGACATGGCCATCGAGCTGAATCAGATCTGGGACTTCCCGATCAAGGAGTTCCACCCCTTCCCCCGCGCGCTGATCGGTGTCGGCGCGCACGACATCATCGGCGTCGAGGCCAAGAACCTCGGCTTCAAGCGCGCCCTGCTGGTGACCACGGGCCTGCGCGGCTCGGGCATCATCGAGGAGCTGATCGGCAAGATCGAGTACCAGGGCGTCGAGGTGGTCCTGTTCGACAAGGTCGAGTCGAACCCCAAGGACTACAACGTCATGGAGGCCGCTGCGGTCTACGAGAAGGAGAAGTGCGACAGCATCATCTCCGTGGGCGGCGGCTCGAGCCACGACGCCGCGAAGGGCGCCCGCATCGTGATCGCCCACGACGGACGCAACATCAACGAGTTCGAGGGCTTCGCCAAGTCCACCAACCAGAAGAACCCGCCGCACATCGCCGTCTCCACCACCGCCGGCACCGGCTCGGAGACGTCGTGGGCGTACGTCATCACCGACACCTCCGACATGGAGAAGCCGCACAAGTGGGTGGCCTTCGACGAGGCGTCGATCGTGACGCTGGCGATCGACGATCCGCTGCTGTACTACTCGTGCCCCCAGCACTTCACGGCGTACTGCGGCTTCGACGTGCTGGCGCACGGCAGTGAGCCGTACGTCTCGCGGCTCGACTTCGCGCCCTCGCTGGGTAACGCGCTGTACTCGATCGAGCTGGTCGCGAAGAACCTGCGCGAGGCCACCTTCGAGCCGCGCAACCTGAAGGCCCGCGAGGGAATGATGAACGCGCAGTACATCTCCGCGCAGGCGTTCAACTCGGGTGGCCTGGGCATCGTGCACTCGATCAGTCACGCCGTCTCGGCCTTCTTCGACAGCCACCACGGCCTGAACAACGCGATCGCCCTGCCCCGCGTGTGGGAGTACAACCTGCCCTCGCGGTACGAGCGCTACGCGGAGATCGCGGTCGCGATGGGCGTGGACACCCGCAACATGACCACGGTGCAGGCCGCGGATGCCGCGGTGGAGGCGGCCATCCGGCTGGCGAAGGACGTTGGGATCCCGGACAACTTCGGCCAGATCCGCGTGGACTCGTACGAGAAGAACCAGATGAACTCGGGCAAGTACACCGGCCGCGGCGAGGTGATCAAGGGCGACGAGAAGACGGTGCTGGCGATCTCGGAGCACATCCAGGACGACTGGTGCACGCCGGGCAACCCGCGCGAGGTCACGGTGGCGTCGATGATCCCCGTGGTCGACCACAGCATCAACGGTAAGTACTGACGCGCGATCCCGGGAGGATGAGGAGATGACCACGGTGGCCACGATCGAGACGCCCACGGCGGAAGCAGGATTCGCCGATGGAACGGCGCTGCGCGAGGCGCTGCGCCGAGCCGATTACATCGCGGACCCCGACCTGGCCACGGTGGTGCATCTCTCGACGGTGCTCGGCCGGCCCCTCCTGCTGGAGGGGCCGGCGGGCGTCGGCAAGACCGAGCTGGCGAAGTCCCTGGCCGAGGTCTCGGGTCGCCGGCTGATCCGGCTGCAGTGCCACGAGGGCCTCGACGACAGCCGCGCCCTGTACGAGTGGGACTACGCGCGACAGCTGCTGCACGTGCAGATGCTGCGCGACCGGATCGGCGCGGAGCTGGCCGGCTTCGACACGCTGGAGGCGGCGTCGGAGCACCTGGCGGCCAAGGACTTCGGGATCTACTCCGAGACCTTCCTGGCGGCCCGCCCGCTGCTCGCCGCGATCCTCTCGGACGAGCCGGTGGTGCTGCTGGTCGACGAGGTGGACCGCACCGAGGAGTCGATGGAGGCCCTGCTGCTGGAGGTGCTCGCGGAGAACCAGGTGACCGTCCCGGAGATCGGCACCTTCACGGCCCGCACCCGCCCGTGGGTGGTGTTGACCTCCAACGACACCCGCGAGCTCAGCGCGGCCCTCAAGCGCCGGTGCCTGCACTACCACCTCGGCTACCCGAGCGCCCACCGCGAACGCGAGATCGTGGCGGCCCGCGCGCCCGAGGTGGAGGAGGGGGCGATCGCGGAGGTGGTCGAGCTCGCCGGCCGGCTGCGGGAACTGCCGCTGCGCAAGAGCCCCTCGATCTCCGAGGTGATCGACGCGGCCCGGATCGCCGCTGTGCTGGGCGATTCCGGCCAGGAGGCGGCGCGGCGGCCGGAGCTGCTGTACACGGCGCTTCTCAAGTACTCCACGGACGTGGACCTGGTGCGCACCCGGGCGGACGGCGCACCGTCGGCCCCGGCGGAGGTGACGGGACGACCGGACCGGAGCACGGTGGCGTCGAACCCGGCGAACACGACGACCGCCGTGTTCCGCGGGCACGGGGGCCGGGGCCGTGGCGGCAACTGAGGTCGCAGGCCTGCTGGACGTGGTGGCCGCGGCGTTCGGGGCGCGGCTGCGGGCGCACGGGGTGGGCGCCTCCCCCGCCGAGGTGATCGAGGTGCGGCGGGTGCTCGCGCTGTACGGCGCCCGTGACAAGGAGCGGCTCGCGGCGGGGCTGCGGGCCACGTGCGTGAAGTACGCACACGAGGACGCGGGTTTCGACGCGGCGTTCGCGGAGCTGTTCGCCGCGGCCGCGCCCGCGGGCACGGAGCCGGACCGGGTGCCGGCGGCCGCGGGCCTCGCCGGGGGCCTCCCGGATGACCTGAGCCTGGACCCGGACGCCGAGCTGGGCCGCTACGCCGATTACAACGAGCGGGCGGCGGAGGTGGGCGATCTGCTGCTGGAGACCCCGGAGGCGGAGAAGGGTTTCAACCCGCACAAGGACGACGACGACTTCTCGGTGAGCGCGCCCTCGGACGGGGAGCTGGCCGTGTCCGGGGAGGACAGCGGCAAGCGGGGCGTGAGCTACACCCTGGACGTGGCGCGCGCCGGCACCGCCGAGGTGGGTGCCCTGTCCGACGGTGCCGCGATGGCCGCGTCGGGCACGCTGCGCTGGGACGATCCGGCGGCGATCCTGGCGTGGCTGGACCGGTACGACCCGAGCCGGGTGTACGCGGACGGCGGCGCCGACCAGGAGCTGACGCAGGAGACGGCGGACCGTCTGGCTGCGGCGCTGAGCGCCTTCGTGGAGGCGCTGGCCGCGGCGGACACGTCCCCGCCCGGGCCGCCCGGCGAGGTGGAGTCCCGGCCCCGTGCCGAGCTGGAACTGGCGGTGCACGAGGTGCTCCGGCGGATGCGGGGAGCGCCGCGCGAGCGGGTCCGGTACCACGGCCACGGCCGGCTGGACCTGCGCGCCACCTCCCGGACGGCGCTGCGCACGGACGGGGTGCCGTTCCGGCTGGCGACCCGCGTGCCCCGCCCCGATCGCCTGCGGCTGCTGATCCTGGCGGACGTCTCGCTCTCGGTGCGCCCGGTGACCGCGTTCGTGCTGCGGCTCGCGCAGGCGATCCGGCGGCGCACGGCGCGGTGCGAGGTCTACGGGTTCGTGGACCGGCCGGTGGAGGTGACCGACGCGCTCCTGCCCGGCAGCGGTGACGACGCGCTGGCCCGGGTGCTGGCCGCCCCGGAGATCGATCTCGAGGCGTCCAGCGATTACGAGCGGGTCTTCTCGGAGCTGCTCGCCTCGCCCGCCGCGCTCACCCGCCGCACGTCGGTGCTGATCGTCGGGGACGGACGCTCGGGCGGGCTGCCCGACGGTGCCGAGTACCTCGAGGAGCTGCGGCGCCGGGTGCACCGGCTGGCGTGGATCACGCCGGAGCCGGAGCGGTACTGGGCGCAGGCCACCTGCGCGATGCCGGCGTACCGGGAGCACTGCGATGCGGTGGTCACGGCGCGTGACGCCGACCAGTTGATCGAGCGGGCCGCGGAGCTGGGGAACGCGCTGCGGTAGCCCGGGTTCGGGTGCGCGGCGCACCTACCCGGCCGGGTTGGTGCGCTCCCCTGCGGAAGGCCCGTCGCCCCACCGGGGTTCCTCTGTAACATGGATCACATCGATCCGTTGAGGAGCAGCCCGTGACCCACCTCGATGATCGCACCGCGACCGAACCCGATCAGCGCACCGCGAGCGTTCCGCTCGTGTCCCGGGAGGTGCCGCGCACCGTCAAGTTCCACGCCCCGGAGATCGTGTTCGGCGTCGATTCGCTCGGCGAGGCCGCGCATGCGGCGGCCCGCCTCGGGGCGGTCCGCCCGTTCCTGGTCACCGATCCCGGGCTGATCGAGGCCGGCTGGGTGGACGAGCTGACCGCGCACCTGCGCGCGGCCGGCCTGCGGCCGGAGGTGTTCAGCGCGGTGACGCCGAACCCGAAGGACCACGAGGTGGCGGCGGGCTACGAGCGGTACGCGGCGAGCGGCTCGGACGTGGTGCTCGGCATCGGCGGCGGCTCGGTGATGGACGCGGCGAAGGGCGTGGCGATCCTGGCCACCAACGGCGGCCGCATCCTCGACTACGTGGGCGTGGACAGGGTGACGCGGCCGATCCCGCCGACGGTGATGGTGCCCACGACGGCGGGCACGGGTGCGGACGTCTCGCAGTTCTGCATCGTCACGGACACGGCGCGGGCCACGAAGGTGACCATCCTGGGCCGGGCGCTGGTGCCGGACGTGACGGTGATCGACCCGCGCCTGCTGACCACCATGCCGGAGTGGCTGGGCGCCGCCAGCGGACTGGACGCGCTGACCCACGGGGTGGAGGCGTACGTCTCCCTCGCGCACAACCCGTTGACCGATCACCACGCGCTGCGCGCGGTGGGCCTGGTCTCCGAATCGCTCACGGCCAGCATGGCCAATCCGCGGAGCATCTCGCACCGCCTGGTGATGGCGCAGGCCAGCCTGGAGGCGGGGATGGCGTTCACGAACGCGATCCTCGGTGCGGCGCACGCGATGAGCCATCAGGTGGGTGGCCTGCTGGACAAGCCGCACGGGGTGATCAACGGCATCCTGCTGCCGCACGTGGTGCGGTTCAACGCCGCGGCGGATCCGGGGCCGTACGCTGCGATCGCGGCCGGGATGGGCCTGGCGGAGCAGCACGCCCCGGCGGCGGAGGCGGCCGCTGCGGTCGCGGACAGGGTGGAGGAGCTGGCCCGCGAGGTCGGGGTGCCGCGGGGCCTCGCGGAGCTCGGCGTCCCCGAGGAGGTGCTGCCGCGGCTCGCGGAGCAGAGCCTGCAGGATTCGTGCATGACCACCAATCCGCGGGCGGCCACGGCGGCCGAGATCACCGAGCTGTTCCGGGCGGCGATGTGACGGCCGAATCGGATCTCGCCGCTCTCACCGGGCTCCGCTCCGGCAAGAGCAGCTACTACCCGCAGTACCGCGGCGCCGTCGAACGCGCCGAGCGAGTGCTGCACGCCCTGGACCTGATCGCCGGGGCGCTGGTGCGCACCGTCGAGGGGCCGGAGACGCTGGTGTGTTCGGTGGCCGAGGTGGCCCGCGAGCACCTGCGGGCCGATTGGGTCGTGTTCGCGCTCACCGACGGGCAACTCACGGCGGCCGGGATGCGGCGGCTCGTGCTGGGCCCGGACGGCATCCCCTACCTGGTGGATCGGGTGACGGGCCCGCCGTTGCCCTTCGAGGTGGTGCAGTGCCTGGAGCGGATCCGGGATCCGGAGACGGTGTCGGACCGCACGTCGCTGCAGGGGCGGCAGGCGTACGTCCCGCTCCTGCTCGACGGTGCGGTTGTCGGCGCCATCGCCGCCTGGGTGCCCGAGGGGCGGGAGCTGGACGGGACGGACGCCGCGGTGCTGAGCATCCTCTCGAGTCAGACCGCTGTGGCGCTGCACAACTCGGCGCTGTACGAGGGGATCGCCACGCTGCTCACCCGGTCGGAGCAGGCGCACGCGCAGGCGCGCCGCACGGCGGCGGATCTGGCGGTGCGCAACGCGGAGCTGGTCAGCACGCAGCGGGAGCTGGGGGTGGCGCAGCGGCAGCGGGCGCTGGACGACGAGCGGCACCGCATCGCGCGGGAGCTGCACGACAGCGTGACGCAGGCGGTGCTCTCGGCGGGCATGCAGATCGAGGTGTGCCGCAGCGATATTCCGGCGGCCGAGCGGGCCGAGCGGCTGGATCTGGCGAAGGAGATGACTCGCCGCGGCGTGGAGCAGCTGCGGGCGGCGATCTACACCCTGGGCAACAGCCACGACCACGAGGACGCGGCCCTGCCGGAGATGCTGCGCCGCCTGGGGGTGGTGTACGAGCCGGATGAGCTGTCGGTGGCGGTGCGGGTGCGCGGCGAGTCCCGGGAGCTGCGGGCACCCGTGGAGCATGCGCTGCTGCGGATCGCGGGCGAGGCCCTGTTCAACGTGGCGGTGCACGCCGGCGCGAGCCGTGCGGTGGTCTCGCTGCGGTACGGACCGGGGTCGGTGGAGCTGGCCGTCGATGACGACGGTGCCGGCGATCCGGCCGCGCTGCGCGCGGCGCTGGCCACGAGCCGCGAGCGGGATGTGGACGGGCACGGCCGCGGCCTGGCGAACATGGCTGCGCGCGCCGCCGAATGCGGTGGGCGGCTGTCGATCCGGCGGTCGCGGATCGGCGGGGTCCGGGTACAGGTGGCGTTACCGGTGGAGGTGGTTTCGTGATGGAGACTCGGGAGCGTTCGCGGCTGGTGCTGGTGGATGATCATGCGATCCTGAGGCAGGGCCTGCGGTCGGTGCTGGAGCGCGAGCCGGACCTGGAGGTGGTGGGTGAGGCGGTGTCGCGGGCGGAGGCGCGGGCCGTCGCCGATCACGTGCGCCCGGATGTGATGGTGATCGATCTGAAGCTGTCGGGCGGCTCGGAGCTGGAGGGGCTGGGGCTGTGCCGGGACCTGACGGCGGCGCATCCCGAGATCGGGCTGCTCGTGCTGACCACGTTCCTGGACGAGCGGCTGGTGGTGGAGGCCGTGCAGGCGGGTGCGCGCGGCTACGTGGTCAAGGACGTGGACACCACGGAGTTGGTGAGCGCCATCCGCTCGGTGACGCGCGGGCAGAGCGCTTTCGACTCCCGCACCGCCGTCGCGGTGGTGAAGACCCTCGCCGGCGGCGCACCCGATGACACGCTGACGGCGCGCGAGTTGGAGGTGTTGCGGCTGCTGGCGAAGGGGCACTCCAACACCCGCATCGGCGAGCAGCTGTTCATCTCCCCCACCACGGTGAAGTTCCACGTGAGCAACGTGCTGCGCAAGCTGGGCGTGAGCCGCCGCACCGAGGCCGCCTACGAGGCCAGCAAGCGCGGGATCATCTGATCGTCAGCGGTTCAGGACGAGCCAGCCGCCGTGGTGCTCCGAGACTTCGAAGTCCAGCCCGCTGCCGGCACCGAGTTCGCGCAGCGCGTCGGCGGTGAAGGTGCGCACGTGCCCGTACCGCGCATCGGGTTCGGTCTCGTACGGCACCGCGATGATCACCCGCCGCCGGGCGAGGCGCACGGCCTCGGCGACGATGGCCCGCCCCACCGCGGGCGGCACGTGCTCGAGCAGGTGCAGCGCGGTCACGGTGTCGGCGTAGCCGTCGGGCAGGCCCGTCGAGGCGGCGTCGGCGGCGAGGGTGCGCAGCGGTCTGCCGAGCCCGGGGGCGACCCGGCCGAGCAGATCCATCGTGCCGGAGCACAGGTCGGAGGCGGTGACGTGCCGGCCATCGCGGGCGGCGCGGAGCGCGAAGAAGCCGAAGCACGAGCCGAGGTCCAGCAGCGAGTCGCCGATCAGCAGCTCCTCCGCGCGCGCATGCACGGGCGCGAAGGCGGTGCAACCGGATTCGAGGTCGGCGAGGGAATTGCGGTAGTAGGTGAGCCACGCCGCGTCGGGCGCGTCCACGGTGCTGCGCACCGCGCCCACCACGAGCCGCTCGAACTCGTCCACGGAGCGCGGGGCGGCGATCTCGGCGACGTGCGCCGCGAGCGAATCGCGCAGGTGCTCGGGTCGCAGCCGGTGCCGCAGGTGCACCCTCCCGGGCCCGCGCTCCACGGCGAGGAGCGCACCGTCGGGCTCGGCGGACCGCGACACGGTGACCGTTCCGTCCGACCAGGTTCCGGGCGGATGCGGGGCGAGCACGTCGATCATCCTCCGAGCGTAGGAACGCCGGAGGCGCCGGACGCCGGACGAACGGAGGGCCGTGGACGGGGCCGCGGAGGGGCCTCTACCTATCCGGTGGGAGGGGCGGCGCCCACCGTCACGGCCAGGTGATCACGCCGCGCTGGAAGGTCTGGGAGAAGGTGCCGTTCGCGGCGCGGACCTCCGGGCCCGTGGGGTAGCCGTACTTGCCGGCCTCCCGCTTCTCGGCGCTCCACTTCACCAGGATCTCGCCCCACACCGGCCACGCACCGGTGGCGGGCGACCAGTAGATGACGCCGCCCTGGAAGGCGTTCATCGCTCCGGTCACGGCGTTGAACGGGCCCCGCGCCTGGAGCTCGTCGGTGATCGGATAGCCGAGCGGGCCGTTCTCCCAGCGGTTCTCACCCCACTTGGCGCGGATGGCGCCGCCGATCTGGTGGGCGTTCCCGCCGTCCGCCTGGGGGTGCCAGTAGAACGACGCCTGGTTCTTGAAGATCTGGAACTTGCCGCCGCGCCCGGCGTTGGTCTCGGGGATCGTGGGCGGCCCCCACGTGGGGGATCCGCCGGTGGCGAAGTAGGAGACCTCGATCTGGCCCTTGACCAGGAATCGGCCCACCTGCTGATCCGCCCGGGCGACGGCGGTCACCGCGCCGCTGATGCCCACCGCGAGGGCCGCTGCGGCGACGGCGCCCCGGAACCAGGCGCGACGGTGGGTGTGGGACGACGCGTGCGTGATCATTCTGGCTCCTCAAGTCCGTGACTGAGAAACATCATGAATCACATCAACCTCACAGACAACAACAGTCACTGGCGTGTCGTCCTCGGAGTTCCGCGGCTGCCGCCGTGTCGGTGGGCTGCGCCATGATGAACCCATGCCGGACGCCCTCCGGGCGTTCACGCCCGCCACCGCAGAATGGTTCAACGAATCGTTCGCCGCACCCACCGCGGCGCAGGCCGGCGCCTGGCGGTCCATCGCGCGGGGGAACAACACCCTGGTCATCGCCCCCACCGGCTCCGGCAAGACCCTCTCGGCCTTCCTCTGGGCACTCGACCGCCTGGCGGACCGCGCGGCACCGCCGGAGTCCGACGGTGCGCGCGGCACCTCCGTGCTCTACATCTCCCCGCTCAAGGCGCTCGCCGTGGACGTGGAGCGCAACCTCCGCGCACCCCTCGCCGGGATCGCCCGGGTGCGGGAACGCCGCGGGGAGGCCGCGCCCGCGGTCACCGTCGGCGTGCGGTCCGGCGATACCCCGGCCCAGCAGCGCAGGCAGCTCGTGCGCACCCCGCCGGACATCCTCATCACCACGCCGGAGTCCCTGTTCCTCATGCTCACCTCCCGGGCGCGCGAAACCCTGGCCCGGGTGCACACCGTGATCGTGGACGAGGTGCACGCCGTCGCGGGCACCAAACGCGGCACGCACCTCGCCCTCTCCCTCGAACGCCTGGACGCGCTGCTGGAGCGGCCCGCCCAGCGGATCGGCCTGTCCGCCACCGTGGAACCGGCGCGGGAGGTGGCCGCGTTCCTCGGCGGCCCCCGCCCGGCGGAGGTGGTCCGCCCGTCGTCGCAGAAGGAGTTCGAGCTCAGCGTCACCGTGCCCGTCCCGGACATGACCGAACTGGACGTGATCACGGACGCGGACGCACACACCGGCGAGGGGCCGCCGCAGCAGGGATCGCTGTGGCCGCACGTGGAATCGTCCATCGTCGAGCTCATCGAGCAGCACCGCTCCACCATCGTGTTCGCCAACTCCCGCCGCCTGGCCGAACGGCTCACGGCGCGCATCAACGAGCTCGCGGCGGGCTCGGGCGCCGGGCCCGCTCGCTCCGCTCCCGGCGCCCACCACGCGAGCCCGCCGAACCGGGCCGTCGCCGGCGGCTCCCCCGCGCAGGTGCTCGCCGGCGGGCAGAGCCACGGCGCGGACCCCGTGCTCGCGCGCGCCCACCACGGGTCGGTGAGCAAGGAGCAGCGGGCGATCATCGAGGACGATCTGAAATCGGGGCGGCTGCGCTGCGTGGTCGCCACCTCCAGCCTGGAACTCGGAATCGACATGGGCGCGGTCGATCTGGTGATCCAGGTGGAGGCCCCGCCGTCCGTGGCGGCGGGCCTGCAACGCGTGGGCCGCGCGGGCCACCGGGTGGGCGAGCCCAGCCGCGGCGTGTTCTTCCCCAAGCACCGCACGGACCTGCTGCACAGCACCGTCACCGTGCAGCGGATGCGCGAGGGTGCGATCGAGAAGCTCGTGGTGCCCCGCAACCCGCTGGACGTGCTGGCCCAGCAGACCATCGCCGCCGCCGCGATGGACACCCTGGACGTGCACGACTGGCTGGCACTGGTGCGGGGCGCGCATCCTTATGCGGCGCTGCCGGATTCGGCGTACGAGGCGGTGCTCGACCTGATCTCCGGGCGCTACCCCGCGGAGGACTTCGGCGAGCTGCGCCCCCGCGTGGTGTGGGACCGGGACGCGGGCACGCTCACCGGGCGGCCCGGCGCGGGCAGGCTCGCCGTGACCTCCGGCGGGGCCATCCCGGACCGCGGCCTGTTCGGCGTGTTCATGGTGGGCGAGAAGGCCTCCCGCGTGGGCGAGCTCGACGAGGAGATGGTCTACGAGTCCCGCGTGGGCGACGTGTTCGCGCTCGGCGCCACCAGCTGGCGGATCGAGGAGATCACCCACGACAGGGTGCTGGTCTCCCCCGCCTTCGGCCAGCCCGGCCGCCTCCCGTTCTGGATCGGCGATACCGTGGGCCGCCCCGCGGAACTGGGCCGCGCCATCGGCCGGTTCACCCGCGAATTCACGGCGCTCACCGAGCCGGACCGGCGCGCCCGCGCCCAGGAGGTGGGCCTCGGCGAGTGGGCCACCGACAATCTGATCTCCCTGCTCGACGAGCAGCAGCGGGCCACCGGCGTGCTCCCCACCGACCGCACCCTGGTGGTGGAGCGCTTCCGCGACGAGCTGGGCGACTGGCGCATCGCCCTGCACTCCCCGCTCGGGATGAAGGTGCACGCCCCGTGGGCGCTCGCCATCGGCGCGCGACTGAGCGCCACCCTCGGGCTCTCGGGGGCGGTCACCGCGACCGACGACGGAATCCTGGTGCGGCTGCCCGACACCGACGACTCCCCGCCCGGCGCGGAGCTGTTCCGCTTCGAGCCGGACGAGATCGACGCGCTGGTCACCGACGCCGTGGGGTCCAGCGCCCTGTTCGCGTCCCGGTTCCGCGAGTGCGCCGCCCGCGCCCTCCTGCTCCCCCGCCGCGATCCCGGCAAGCGGGCCCCGCTGTGGCAGCAGCGGCAACGCGCGAGCCAGCTCCTCGAGGTGGCGCGGCAGTACCCGCAGTTCCCCATCGTCCTGGAGGCGGTGCGCGAATGCCTGCAGGACGTGTACGACGTGCCGGAACTGATCGCCGTGCACCGGGCGCTCGCGTCGCGCACCGTCCGCCTCGCCGAGGTGGAGACGGCATCGCCCTCCCCGTTTGCGGCGTCACTGCTGTTCAGCTACGTGGGCGCGTTCATGTACGAGGGCGATGCACCGCTGGCCGAACGCCGCGCGGCGGTGCTCAGCCTGGACCCGGCGGTGCTCTCGCAGCTCCTCGGCCGGGTCGAGCTCACCGAACTGCTCGACCCGGAGATCCTCGCGGAGATCGCGGCGCAGGTGCAGCGCACGGCCCCCGGCTACCGGGCCCGCACCACCGAACAGGCGGCGGACCTGATCCGCGAGCTGGGCCCGCTCACGCGCGCGGAGATCGCCGAGCGGTTCGACGGTGCGCCCGCCGCCGCCCGGGAGGCCGTCGACGAACTGCTCAGCGCGGGAAGGGTGTTCGAGTACGGCGACGGCTGGATCGCGGCGGTCGAGGACGCGGCCCGGCTGCGTGACGGCCTCGGGGTGCCGCTGCAGCCGGGCATCGCCTCCGCCTTCACGGATGCCGTTCCCGACCCGGTCGCCGATCTGGTGGCCCGCTACGCGCGCCGGCACGGCCCGTTCACCGCCGCCGACGTCGCGGCCCGGTACGGCCTGGGCGTCGCGGTGGTGCAGCGCCCGCTCACCGAGCTGGTCGCGGCGCGGCGGGTGATCGAGGGCCGATTCCTCCCGGACGCCGGGCTCCCGGCGGACGCGGCGGCGGGGAGCGACGGGGTCCCGCAGTTCTGCGACGCCGAGGTGCTGCGCCGGATCCGGCAGCGCAGCCTCGCCCGGCTGCGGCAGGACGTGGAGCCCGTCCCCGAACGCGCCTACGCCGAATTCCTCGCCGGCTGGCACCATCTCGCGGCGCCGCTGCGCGGCGTCGACGGCGTGGCCACCGCCATCGACCAGCTGGCCGGCGTCCCGATCCCGGCCTCCGCGTGGGAGTCCCTGGTGCTGCCGGGGCGCGTCGCCGACTACTCGCCCGCGATGCTCGACGAGCTCACCGGCACCGGCGAGGTGGTGTGGACCGGCCACGGAGCGATCGGCGCGCAGGACGGCTGGATCGCCTTCCACCCCGCCGATCTCGCGCCGCTCACCCTGCCCGCGCCCGCGGAGCTCGACACCACCGGCGCGCACGAGGCGATCGAGGACGCTGTCCGCGGCGGCGGCGCCTACTTCTACCGCCAGCTCACCGGCGCCACCCCGGAGGCGCTGTGGGACCTGGTGTGGGCGGGCCGGCTCACCGGCGACACCTTCGCCCCGGTCCGCGCGCGGCTCGCGGGCGGGCGCCGCGCCACCGCGCA